>NZ_WTVE01000019.1:0-293034 GCF_022496685.1 Pseudomonas sp. B707
GCTGTCAACACCTCTTTTTCTCCGCTTTCGACCGAGAAGATCGAACCGTTGAAAGCACCAAAAGAACCGGCATTTCCAACTCCTTCCAGACTTCGATGAACTGAAGCGACCCGCNTTCGAAACCTACTTAACTCATTGAATCTCAAGGAGTTTTCCGTTTCGACTGCGCCGGAAGTGGGGCGAATTATAGAGACTCAGAATCTGCCGTCAACCCCTAATTTGCGTTTTCTATCAAGAGAGGGAAAAAGGCTGCTCCTATATAGACGCGAACGCAGTGAGTGCGCACTATATTGCCCAACACACCAGCTACTTCCTCGGATGATGCCACGCAATGAACGACCAACCTCGCAGCCTTGCCTCAACCCTGTTCCCGGTTGGCCTTTTATTAATAGCTATGGCATCAATCCAGTCCGGCGCTTCGCTGGCTAAAAGCATGTTCCCCATCGTGGGCGCCCAAGGCACAACGACGCTGCGTTTGATTTTCGCCAGCGTGATCATGCTGTTACTGCTCAAACCCTGGAGGGCGAAGCTGACAGCCAAGTCGCTGCGCACAGTGATTGTCTACGGGATGGCGCTGGGGGGGATGAACTTCCTCTTCTATATGTCGCTACGCACCGTTCCGCTCGGCATCGCAGTTGCCTTGGAGTTTACCGGCCCGCTGGCGGTCGCCATCTATGCCTCACGTCGCGCAATCGACTTTGTTTGGATTGCCCTGGCTGCAATCGGCTTGTTGCTATTGATACCGACTGGCGCTACGTCCGCGGGCATCGATCTGGTCGGTGCAGGTTATGCACTGGGAGCCGGCGTTTGCTGGGCGCTATACATTCTGTTCGGCCAAAAGGCCGGCGCAGATAACGGCGTGACCACCGCAGCGCTTGGCGTGATGATCGCAGCCCTGTTCGTCGCCCCCATCGGCATCGTCCATGCCGGCAGCGCACTGCTGACTCCGGCATTGATCCCGATCGCTATCGGCGTCGCGATCCTGTCTACCGCCCTCCCCTACACACTGGAAATGGTCGCCCTCACCCGCATGCCCGCCCGCACTTTCGGCACGCTGATGAGCATCGAACCGGCCTTTGGCGCGCTGTCGGGCCTGCTATTCCTTCAGGAATACCTTTCTTTGTCACAATGGATGGCGATCCTGTGCATTATTCTGGCCTCCGTCGGTGCAACCATGACCATGGGCAGCACTGCCAAACCCGCCATCGCCGCGGATTAAAAGGGGATTGAACGAAGGTCTGGCATTTGGCGCTCATTTAGGCCATGTTTAGCCTCGCAACCCAATGCCAGACATGGATTTTTTCGGATAGGGACATCGGAACGCGTCAAGCGAGAGCGCATACAGGCAGACCCGAGCGCCAGACTCGAGGCCGCCATAAGGACGGTAATGAAACGAATTTTGATACTGATCGCCATACTCGCCGTTGCGGGCTGCGCGGCGACGTCGAAGACCCAGGTCAAGCATGGCAAGAAAGGGCTGCACATCAACTGTTCGGGGTTGTCCTCTTCTTGGGACAAGTGCTACGCCAGCGCTGCAAACTCTTGCGCGCCGAAGGGCTACAAGGTAATCGCAAAATCAGGCGATACCGTGGAAGAACCGGGTGATTACCCCTTCGGCCTCAACCCCGCCGGCTATACCAGCCGCAGCATGATCGTCATCTGCAAATAAACCATCGCCACTAGTGCGTTCGCGAAGCGGCGAGCTGGTGTCCGATCTCCTCATGACAGGACTTCAGCACCCGTTGCTGAATCTTCGGTGACGCCAACATACGCGCCACCACCAGTGCCCCGATACATTGCGACAGAATCGCCCAGGCCAGGCTGTCGCTTTCCAGAATCTGCGCCCAACTTTCCTGAAGCTTACAAATCCACAGCTCGGCCTGCTCCCGCACAACAATATCCGACCGCGCTATCTCGGCGCCCAGTGCAGGCAATGCGCAGCCCAGCTCAGGCTGCTCGACATGGGCCATGTTCAGATACAGTTTCAGGCACCGCTCCAGCCGTTCGCGATCCTGCGTACCCTGCCCGCCCAAGCGTTCAAGACTCTGGCACAACTCGCGCTCGACGATAGCCGCGAACAGGGCGTCCTTGGACGAGAAATGGCTGTAGAACGCGGCCCCGCTCAAGCCGATCGCCTTCATCAGGCCATCGACGCCCATTGATGAAAACCCGGTCTTTTTCGCAGACAGCGAGCTGCTTTGCAGGAGCTTTTCTTTGGTTTCCAGCTTGTGACCGGCGGAATACCGCATGTATTTGTCCTCACATTGAGTGCCTTGACGCTGAGCAAATCCTAGCATAACGTTCGTTCACTTAACGATCGTTTACTAAAGGGATCCACCCATGAATAACAAGAAGGTCGTATTGGTTGTCGGTGCAGGTGATGCCACGGGCGGCGCCATCGCCAAGCGGTTCGCCAAGGAAGGTTTCGTCGCGTGCGTCACGCGGCGCAGCGCCGACAAATTGCAGCCCTTGGTGGAAGCCATTCAAGCGAACGGTGGCGAAGCCCACGGTTTTGCCTGCGACGCGCGCAAGGAAGAAGACGTAATTGCGCTGATCGAAGATATCGAAACCCGCCTGGGCCCGATTGAAGCATTCGTCTTCAACATCGGCGCCAACGTACCCTGCAGCATCCTCGAAGAAACCGCACGCAAGTATTTCAAGATCTGGGAAATGGCCTGTTTCTCCGGATTTCTCAATGCCCGGGAAGTCGCCAAACGGATGGTGACCCGTAGCCGCGGCACTATCCTGTTCACCGGCGCAACTGCCGGATTACGCGGCGCCTCAGGCTTCGCCGCATTCGCCGGAGCCAAGCACGGTATCCGGGCTCTGGCACAGAGCATGGCCAGAGAGCTTGGCCCGATGAACATCCATGTCGCCCACGTCGTGGTCGACGGCGCCATCGATACCGACTTCATCCGCGACAATTTCCCTGACAAATATGCCACCAAGGATCAGGACGGTATTCTCAATCCCGACCACATCGCCGAGAACTACTGGTATCTGCATAGCCAGCCACGGGACGCCTGGACGTTCGAACTGGATCTGCGTCCGTGGAACGAGCGCTGGTAATCCCCCCAATAACAAAAACAGAGTGCAGCGAACATGAGCAAAACCGTGGAGTTCTATTTCGATCTCGGCAGCCCCGCCACCTACCTGGCGTATACCCAACTGCCGAAAATCTGCGCTGAAACCGGCAGCCAGTTGATCTACATTCCGATGTTGCTGGGCGGCGTCTTCAAAGCCACCGGCAACGCGTCGCCGGCAATGATCCCGGCCAAGGGTCGTTACATGTTTCAGGACCTGGACCGTTACGCCAAACGCTACGGCGTGCCCCTGAAATTCAACCCGCATTTCCCGATCAATACCCTGATGTTGATGCGTGCGGTCACCGGCATTCAACTGCGTGATCCCGATCGCTTTCAGGCGTTCATCGATTGCCTGTTCAAAGCGCTGTGGGTTGAAGGCCGCGCCCTTGATGAACCGTCAACAGTTGCCGCCGTGCTCACCGAACATGGCTTCAATCCTGAAGAAGTACTGGTATTGACCAACGATGAAGCAGTCAAGGCTGCGCTCAAAGACAACACCGAAACCGCCGTGAAGCGTGGCGTCTTCGGTGCGCCGAGCATGTTCATCGACAACCAGTTGTTCTTCGGTCAGGACCGGCTCGACTTCGTTGTGGAAGCCCTTCGCTAAATCTCCACGACCACACGCCCCTGAGCTGCTTTCGCTGCCAGCAGCTCATGGGCTTCTCCGGCGGTTTCCAGCGTGAACCGATGCGGATCGAGCATAGGTCGCAGCTGACCGGACTCAATCAGCGCGGCAGCCTGTCGCAAAATCTCGCCATGATGCTCACAGCCCCTGCCGGTCAGTAACGGCAACAAGGTGAACACGCCCGAATACGTCGCCCCACGAAACGACAACGGCGCAAGACTGTGCTGCCCCCAACCGAGGCAACTGAGTACATGCCCGCTGTAGATCCGTGCGGCCTTGAACGAGGCGTCCAGTGTATCGCCCCCGACCGTGTCATAGACAATGTCGAACCCCTCCCCCGCCGTGAACTCGGCGACATAGTTCTCCACCGAGCTCTCTCGATAATCAATGAACGTCGCGCCATACCCCTCGATGATCGAGCGTTGTCCCGCAGAACCCGTTGCATACACTTCAGCACCGAATGCACGGGCCAGTTGTACAGCCACATGCCCGACGCCGCCCGCTCCACCGTGAATCAATACTTTATGCCCCGCACTCATCCGAGCCCGATCCACCAGGCCTTCCCACGCCGTGACCAATATCAATGGCAGGCTCGCGGCCTCGCGCGGGCTCAGGTTCAAAGGCTTACGCGCCAGCAGTCGTGCGTCCACCACTGCAAACTCGGCCAACGAACCTTGCGCGCCACCAATGCCTGTGGCCAACGCATACACCTCGTCGCCCGGCGCCCAATTCTGCACGCCCTCACCCACCGCTTCGACCACACCCGCCAGATCCAGCCCCAACACCGCCGGCAACGGTTGCCGGGCATGGGCGGCCTGCCCCGCACGGATTTTCAGATCCAGCGGATTCACACCGCTGGCCTTGATCCGCACCAGTACCTGCCCGGCCTCTGCCACGGGGCGCTCAAGGGAAACCAAGCGTAACGGCCCGTTCGCGGTGTCCACTATCAGGGCTTTCATGTTGAGTGAGTCAGTCATTTCGGTCATTCCTGTGGGAGAAAGTGAAGCCATGGTCCCGCAGCAGACCCATGCCGATAAGACGTCAAATGACTATAGTGAGCATGCCGAATCGGCATGAATGAGGCGCTTCATGGACAAGCTCAACGCAATGGCCATCTTCGTCCGGGTGGTCGAACGCGGCAGTTTTTCCGCCGTTGCCCGGGAACTGCACACCACCCAGCCGACCATCAGCAAAGTCCTGCGCGCCCTTGAGAATGAATTGGGCGGCAAGCTGATTGCCCGCAGTACACGCAAGCTGTCACTGACCGATGAAGGTCAGCGGTACTACAACGAATGCCGAAATATCCTCGCCGCCGTGGATGCCGCCGAGCACAGCTTCCAGTCCGGCAGGGAAACCGTGGCCGGACCTTTGCGGATCGGCTCCTCCGTCAGTTTCGGCCGCTTGCAGATCGCTTCGCGGCTGGCGGAGTTTCTGCAGCGCTTCCCGCAGGTGCAGGTCGACCTGCAACTGAGCGATCAGAATCTGGATCTGGTCAGCGAAGGCCTGGACGTCAGCCTGCGCATCGGTGAGCTGAACGACAGCGGCATGATCGCCCGACGCATCGGCACCACCCACCGGCTCACGGTGGCGACGCCCGATTACCTGCAACGCCACGGTCACCCACAATCACCTCAGGATCTTACGCAGCACAACTGCCTGCAATTCAACCTGCTCAGCACTCAGAATCTGTGGACTTACGAGAAGGATGGCCAACACCACGACGTACGCATCCAGGGCAACGCCCAGAGCAACAACTCCGAAGCGATCCGCGAAATGGTCTTGGGAGGACTGGGGATTTCGCTGTCACCGGTCTGGTTGTTCAGCGAGGACTTGAAGGCCGGTCGAGTGGTCGCCCTGTTGCAGGACTATCAGACCCGATCATTGCCGATTCACGCCGTGTCCCCGGCGAACCGTCGCCAGTCCGCCAGGGTCAACGCGTTTGTCGATTTCATGACCCAGGCGCTGGCTGCAGCGCCCGAGCTTCAACCTGTTAAATAGCAGCAGTACGCGTGTTCAACCATTGCAGTGCCGCGCCTTCAAGCAGCGGACTCAGGCGCTCGCGCACTTCGGCGTGATAGGCGTTAAACCACTGTTTCTCTTCCTGCGTCAGCAACGACGGCTCCAGGCAGCGAGTGTCGATCGGGCACAGGGTCAGGGTTTCGAACTTGAGGAACTCGCCGAACTCGCTGCTTCCCGCTTCAACGTTCATCGCCAGGTTCTCGATCCGCACACCCCAGCGGCCCGGACGATAAGTGCCCGGTTCAATGGAAGTGATCATCCCTGGTTGCATGGCAGTTTGCGGCGCCGGCGCCGCCTGATAGGCGATCACCTGCGGACCTTCGTGAACGTTGAGGAAATAACCCACGCCGTGGCCGGTGCCATGACCATAGTCGACGTTCTCTGCCCAGATCGGCGCGCGGGCAATCGCATCCAGCAGCGGCGACAGAATGCCTTTCGGGAAATGTGCGCGGGACAAGGCAATCACGCCTTTCAGCACACGAGTGCAATCGCGCTTCTGCTCTTCGGTTGGCGTACCAACAGCCACCATGCGCGTGATGTCGGTAGTGCCGCCCAGGTATTGACCACCGGAATCGATCAGCAACAATCCATCACCCTCGATCACCGCGTGCTCCTCCGGGGTGGCGTGGTAATGCGGCATCGCGCCGTTGGCGTTGAATGCGGCGATGGTGTTGAAACTCAGCGACACATAATCCGGACGACGCTCACGAGCAGCAGTGAGTTTCTCGTCAATGGTCAGCTCGGTAATGCGCTCGCGACCCCAGGCCGATTCCAGCCAGGTGAAAAACTCGCACAGCGCCGCGCCATCCTGCTCCATCGCCTGACGAATGTGCCCGGCATCCGCCAGGCTCTTCTGCGACTTGGCCAGTGTGGTCGGGTTCAGGCCTTCGACCAGCTTCACGCCAGTGTCGAGGTTATCCAGCAGACCGCTGGTGACCCGCGCCGGATCCACCAGCAGGCTCGCGCCACTCGGAATAGCACGCAAGGCGTCAGCGACTTCGCTGTAGTCACGCAGGGTCACGCCGTCTTTTTCCAGCACGGCACGCAGCTCAGCATCGACCTTGCTCAGTGCCACAAACAGCGTGGCTTGTTGCTGGCTGATCAGCGCGAAGGAAACGAATACCGGATTGAACGACACATCGCCGCCGCGCAGGTTGAACAGCCAGGCGATGTCGTCGAGGGTGGCGATGAAATGCCAGTCAGCACCGCGCTCCTGCAGGGTTTCGCGCAGCTTGGCGAGTTTCTCGCCACGGCTGACAGTCGCCTGCGGCGGCAGGTGCTGGTAGATCGGCGCATTCGGCAGCGCCGGGCGATCGCTCCAGACTTCTTTCAACAAGTCGATGTCGGTACGCAGACTGGCGCCCCGCGCTTCGAGCTTGCTGCCCAGCGTACGCGCCGACGCGACGGCCATCACTGCGCCGTCGACCGCGACCACGCCACCTTCCGGCGTCTGCTCGGCCAGCCAGTCCAGCGGGCTCGGCTGACCCGGTTGCAGTTTCACCAGTTCGATACCGCTGCCCTTGAGTTCCTTGGTCGCCTGTTCCCAGTAGCGACTGTCGGCCCAGACCCCGGCGAAATCGGTGGTGACAATCAACGTGCCGACCGAGCCATGGAAACCCGACAGCCATTGCCGGCCCTGCCAGTAACCCGGCAGATATTCCGACAGGTGCGGATCGGCGGACGGCACCAGCAACGCGTGGATACCTTCGCGACGCATCAGTTCACGGGTGTGCGCGAGGCGCTGGGGAACCGTTCCTTCGGTCAAAGTCTGGGTACTCATCATGTCTCCTGCCAATCACTTCATCGTTATTGTTCGGTGCCGTTCGAAGCCGGCTCGTTAAAGCCCTGTCGCCCAGAATGCCGGAGCACTGGCGCAGGCGGTCTTGATCAGATCTACAGCCTTGTCGATGTCCTCGGCGGTGGTGAAACGACCGAGGCTCAGACGAATCGTGCGTCCCGCCAGGTGGGCGTCATGCCCCAGTGCCAGCAAGACGTGGGACGGTGTGTTGCTGGCGGAATTGCAGGCCGAGGTCGCGGAAAACGCGATCGAATGGCTCAGCGCCGCCGGATTGAACTCGCCTTCGCTGAAGGTCAGGCTCAAGGTGTGCGGGATACGTTGGGTGGAACTGCCGTTGAGGCGTACGCCGGGCAGGCTCAACAGTTGTTCGAGCAGTCGCTCGCGCAGCGCGACGATGGTTTTCTTCTCGTCATCGAAAGCCTCGGCGGCCAGGGCAAAAGCCGAGCCCATGGCAGCAATCTGGTGAGTCGCCAGGGTACCGGAACGCAAGCCGCCCTCGTGGCCACCACCGTGAATCTGCGCCTGCAAACGCTGCTGCGCACGCGGACCGACGTACAGCGCGCCGATGCCTTTGGGGCCGTAGAGCTTGTGCGCCGAGAACGACATCAGGTCCACCGGCCATTGCGCCAGATCGATCGCGACCTTGCCGGCGCCCTGGGCCGCATCGACGTGGAACAACGCTCCACGCCCACGCACCACTTCGCCGATGGCCGGGATGTCGTTGACGGTGCCGAGTTCGTTGTTGACCAGCATCAGCGACACCAGAAAGGTGTCATCGCGCATCGCTTCGCTGACCGCTTGCGGGGTAATCAGGCCTTCGGCGTCCGGTACCAGATAGGTCACGGCGACACCGGCGTCCTGCAATTGCCGGGCGGTGTCGAGGATGGCCTTGTGTTCAATCTGACTGGTGATGATGTGCCCGCCGGACACACCACGAGCCTGAGCCACGCCTTTAAGGGCGAGGTTGTTGGATTCTGTAGCGCCGGAGGTCCAGACGATCTGCTGCGCCTGGGCGCCGACCAGTTCGGCGACTTGCCGGCGAGCGTTCTCGACCGTTTGCCGGGCCTGCTGGCCGAAGGCGTGGGAACTGGAGGCCGGGTTGCCGAAGTTACCGTTGAAACCCAGACACTCGATCATCACCTGGATGACCCGCTCGTCCACCGGGGTGGTGGCGGCGTAATCGAAATACAGCGGACGTGTGTTCATAAAAAGACTCGCAGAGCGTGTTCCGGGATCAGGAAGCTCGTGTCTACAAACGGCACGACGCAGCCTTGTGAGCTGCGTCCGGGTTCGAGAGCGTCATCAATACCTGATCGGATGCCGTTAAAGAAGAACAACTTCATTTAAAAGTGCGTAGGAACGCTCCTGAACGCGACTTTAACAGGCATCGGGCCGGCGGTTGTAGCACTGCGTCAGCTAAAGCTTTCAAGGAGTAACGGATACAGCGAAATCACCAGCAGCGCCGCCATGCCCCAGTTGAACACCCGCAACCAGCGGCGATCCTTGAGCACGTTGCGCAGCAAGGTCCCGCACGCAGCCCAGACGCCGACGCTCGGCAGGTTGATGATGGCGAACACTGCCGCAATCACGATCACGTTGGTGAAATAACCCTGCATCGGCGTATAGGTGCTGATGGCACCGATGGCCATGATCCACGCCTTGGGATTGACCCACTGGAAGGCTGCCGCACCGAGATAGCTGATCGGTTTTGCCTCGCCCTGCTCGCTGTCGCCGACGGGGCCGGAATGGGCGATTTTCCACGCCAGGTACAGCAAGTACGCCGCGCCGACGTAACGCAGGACCGTATAAAGCAGCGGATAGGTCTGGAACACCGCGCCCAGGCCAAAACCCACCGCCACCACCAGCACGAAGAAACCGCAGGTAATGCCGAGCATATGGGGTATGGTGCGGTTAAAGCCGAAGTTCACGCCCGATGCCAGCAACATGGTGTTGTTCGGCCCCGGTGTGATCGAGGTGACAAGGGCAAACAGGGCGAAGCCCAGCAACAGGTCGAGCGAGAGGGTCATGGCAGGCAGTCCGTCAGGGTCATTCAGGTGTTGACCCTATCCCACGGCGCCGTGCAAACCCACGGACAGTTGGGTAAAACTTCAAGCAGTACAGTTATGAATCAGCTTGGACGACCGTGCAGCTGTACGGCCCGCTCGGCGCTCATCTCACCTTTGCTATCAAACCCGAAAGTCTTCTGTGGCTGGCCGAGCAATTCGGCTTTTTTCGCATGATATTCCTCAAATGACAGACCGCGACGGTTCAAGGTTTCAAGGGCCAGTTCGCGGGTTTCTTCCGCCGTGTAAGGGCGCAGTTCCGGGGAAACATGGCTCGCGCAACCGGCGAGAACGGAGACAGCGAGCATCAGCGAAACAGTCAGTAAACGATTCATGGGAGCGTCCTGGCGAGCAGTGTGGGTCGATGGAGAAAGGCTACGCCCGGGCACGCTTTGGCAGAAATCAACGCTCTCAATAGTGGCTATCAGAATTCGAACAGTATCCCCCTTTATATTCTAAAAAGACCTATCAATATCAATTAACAGTCTTTTACGGAATAACAGTCACCCTTTATAAATCCCTCATCGCGTTCGGCACTGTTGCTCCAGCAACTGTTTCCCAGGCAACAGTGGTTCAACAAACCGGCCTGAAAGTCACATGAGCACAGTCACCGACAACGCTCAAAGCCCCGGAATACGGGCCTTACAGGAATTGGTACAGCGCTTGCTGTGCTCCAGTGACTACTCACTGCTCGCCGAGCAACTGTTGAAAAGGAACTGACCATGTCGCGTCCACTGAAAGTCGTCGCCCTGTCCGGCGGAACCTGGCGTCCGTCCCGCACCCTGGTGCTGACCCAAGCCCTGCTGACCGAATTGTCCGGGCACCTGCCGGTCGAGAGCCATCTGATCGAACTCGGTGACATCGCCCGCCCGCTGGGCGCCGCACTGTCCCGTCAAGAACTGCCGGCCGAGATCGAAGCCGAGCTGCAGGCCATCGAACAGGCTGATCTGCTGATCGTCGCCGCGCCGGTGTATCGCGGCTCCTATCCGGGACTGCTCAAGCATTTGTTCGACCTGATCGACCTGAATGCGCTGATCGACACGCCTGTGCTGCTCGCCGCCACTGGTGGCAGTGAACGTCATGCACTGGTGCTCGATCACCAGTTGCGCCCGCTTTTCAGCTTCTTCCAGGCCGTGACCCTGCCGATCGGTGTGTACGCCACCGAAGCCGATTTCGCCGACTACCAGATCACCAGCGAACCGCTAAAAGCGCGCATCCGCCTGGCCGCCGAACGCGCCGCGCCGCTGTTCGGCACTCACCTCAAACCGTTACTGAAGATCGCTTAAGGAGCTGTTCATGGATGTTTTCTGGTTCCTGCCGACTCACGGCGACGGTCACTATCTGGGCACCACCCAAGGCGCACGCCCGGTCACCCTCAATTACCTGAAACAGGTGGCGCAAGCCGCCGACAGCCTCGGTTACCACGGCGTACTGATTCCCACCGGGCGGTCCTGCGAGGATTCGTGGGTGATCGCATCGGCACTGGTGCCGCTGACCGAACGCCTGCGTTATCTGGTGGCGATCCGTCCGGGAATCATCTCGCCGACCGTCTCGGCGCGCATGGCCGCGACCCTGGATCGACTGTCCAATGGCCGCTTGCTGATCAACGTTGTGACCGGCGGTGACCCCGACGAAAACCGTGGCGACGGCAGTTTCCTCAGCCACAGCGAACGCTACGAAGTCACCGACGAATTCCTGAAAATCTGGCGCCGGGTGTTGCAAGGCGAAGCGGTGGATTTCGAAGGCAAACACCTGAAGGTGCAGAACGCCAAAGCCCTGTATCCGCCGGTGCAGAAACCCTATCCACCGCTGTATTTCGGCGGTTCCTCCGACGCGGCCCACGATCTGGCCGCCGAGCAGGTTGACGTGTACCTGACCTGGGGCGAACCACCGGCCGCCGTCGCCGAAAAACTCGCCGATGTACGCGAACGCGCCGCGCGTCACGGGCGCAAAGTGAAGTTCGGCATCCGCCTGCACGTGATCGTGCGCGAGACCGCCGAAGAAGCCTGGAAAGCCGCCGACAAACTGATCGAACACATCAGCGACGAAACCATCGAGGCCGCACAGAAATCCTTTTCGCGCTTCGACTCCGAAGGCCAGCGACGCATGGCCGCCCTGCACGACGGGCGCCGCGACAACCTGGAAATCGCCCCCAACCTGTGGGCCGGCGTCGGCCTGGTGCGCGGCGGTGCCGGTACTGCATTGGTCGGCGATCCGCAGCAGGTGGCGGCGCGAATCAAGGAGTACGCAGACCTCGGCATCGAGAGTTTCATCTTCTCCGGCTACCCGCATCTCGAAGAGGCCTACCGCTTTGCCGAGCTGGTGTTCCCGTTGCTGCCCGAGCCGTATGCAAGCTTGGCCGGACGCGGCGTGACCAACCTCACCGGGCCGTTTGGCGAAATGATCGCCAATGATGTTCTGCCCGCCAAAGCCAACGCCTGAGGAAGACCGAGTGACTGCCAAACCGCAAAGCACCCTGCTTTCCCCGTTGCAGACCGCCCGCCAACTGGCCGCTGAATTCGCCCTGACCGCCGTCGAGCGCGACGAGCGTGGCGGCACGCCGAAAGCCGAACGCGACGCCCTGCGCGACAGCGGTCTGCTGGCCCTGAGCATTCCCACCCGTTACGGCGGCCTCGGCGCGCGCTGGAGCGAAACGCTGGAAGTGGTGCGCGAGTTCGCCAAGGTCGACAGCTCGATCGCCCACGTCTTCGGTTTTCATCATTTGATGCTCGCCACCGTGCGGCTGTTTTCTCGCCCGGAACAATGGCAGCCGTGGTTCGAACAGACCGCGCGGCAGAACTGGTTCTGGGGCAACGCGCTCAATCCGCTGGACACCCGCACCGTGGTCAAGGACCTCGGTGGCTGGCGCGAGTTTTCCGGCAAGAAGAGCTTCTGCTCCGGCGCCAGCGATTCGCAGATGCTGATCGCCTCGGCGGTGGATGAAAGCAACGGCGGCAAACTGCTGATCGCGGCAATCCCCAGCGGGCGCAGCGGCATCACCCTGCACAACGACTGGAACAACATCGGCCAGCGCCAGACCGACAGCGGCAGCGCCACGTTTGAACGAGTGCGGGTAGAAGAATCGGAACTGCTGCTGGATCCCGGTCCGCTGAGCACCCCCTTCGCCTGTTTGCGCCCATTGATTGCACAACTGACGTTCACCCATATGTTTCTCGGCATCGCCGAAGGGGCCTTTGAAGAAGCGCGGCAATACACCCTGAGTGAAACCCGTGTCTGGCACAAATCCTCGGTGCGCGAGGTACGTGAGGATCCTTATGTGCTGGCCCATTACGGCGAGTTTTGGGTCGCCCTCGAAGGCATCCGATTGCTGGTGGAACGCGCCGCTGCGTTGCTCGACGAGGCCTGGGCCAAAGGCCCGAACCTGAGCGCCGAAGAACGCGGCCATCTGGCCACGGCGATTGCCACAGCGAAGGTCGCCGCCAGCCGCCAGGGCCTGGAGATTTGCGGCCGATTGTTCGAAGTCACCGGCGCCCGTTCGACCCACGCCTCGCTGCGCCTCGACCGACACTGGCGCAACCTGCGCACGCAAACCCTGCACGACCCGCTGGATTACAAACTCCACGAGCTGGGCGACTGGGCACTGAACCAGTCCCTGCCGGTGCCGACGTTCTATTCCTGATTTCCTTTCGTGGAGCGAGACCCATGCAACTGCTGACCCTGCCGCCCTCACCCGCCCTGGCCACTTCGATTCGCGCCACCGCCCAGGTGTTCGAAGACCCGAAATCCCAGGCCCTGCTTGCGCATCTGCAACAGGTCGCGCCGAGCGAAGCCAGTGTGCTGATCATCGGCGAAACCGGCACCGGCAAAGAGTTGGTGGCGCGGCACATCCACAACCTGAGCAACCGGCGCAACCGACCGTTCATTGCGGTGAACTGCGGGGCGTTTTCCGAATCGCTGGTGGAAGCCGAACTGTTCGGCCACGAAAAAGGCGCCTTCACCGGTGCCCTCAGCGCCAAGGCCGGTTGGTTCGAAGAGGCGGATGGCGGCACTTTGTTCCTCGATGAAATCGGCGATCTGCCGATGGCGATTCAGGTCAAGTTGCTGCGGGTCTTGCAGGAGCGTGAAGTGGTGCGCCTGGGTTCGCGCAAGAGCATCCCCATCGATGTGCGGGTGCTGGCGGCAACCAACGTGCAACTGGAGAAAGCCATCAACGCCGGGCATTTCCGCGAGGATCTGTATTACCGGCTGAACGTGGTCAATCTGGAACTGAGCCCGTTGCGCGAGCGGCCCGGCGACATCCTGCCGCTGACCCGGCATTTCATCGAGGCCTACAGTCAGCGCCTGGGCTACGGACGCATCACCATCAGCCCCGGCGCCGAACACAAACTGCGCGGCTACAGTTGGCCGGGCAACATCCGCGAACTGGAAAACGTCATCCATCACACGCTGTTGATCTGCCGTAACGGCGTGATAGAACGCGACGATCTGCGCCTGTCGAACCTGCGCATCGACCGTCCCGACGATCAGCACGCGACCGCCGACGACTCACCGGAAGCGCTGCTGGAACGCGCCTTCCAGAAACTCTTCGAACAACAGGCCGGCGCCCTGCATGAGAAGGTCGAAGACGCGTTGCTGCGCGCAGCTTATCGCTTCTGCCATTACAACCAGGTGCACACCGCGTCCCTGCTCGGCCTGAGCCGCAACGTCACCCGCACGCGGCTGATCAAGATCGGCGAACTGGCGGTGAACAAGCGGCGGCCCACGGAAAACCTGCAAGGCGAGCGCTTGATCCAGCTGTCGATCTAGCCGACCAGTTGGCAGTGCAAACCGTCGTCGTGACTGCGGGCGATGCTGCTCAGCACCTGGAATGAACCGAAGGTCACGGTGCGCGCCTGATGGGTACGAATCAGTTGCCAGAAATCCTGCTCGCCGGATTCGAAACTCTGGAACGCCGCCTCCCCCGCCTCGCGGGACTGCCATTGCAGAAAGCTCAACACTCGCCGGCCATCGTCGCTGGCCTGGACGCTGGCGCTGACGAAGCCGGCGTAACGCTGGGCCAGACGTTCGGTCTGCACCGCCAGCGCCGAGACCAGCGCCGGTTGCTGGCCGGGTTCGATTTCAAATTCGATCAATTGGGTAAAGCTGCGGTTTTTCGCTGGTGCTTGCATGACATCCCCACTCTGTCAGACGAATCTTGCGATTCGAAGGCCTGCAGGGTAAAACCTCGAGTTAACTAGAGGTCAAGGGGCATTTTGCAAATGATCACTGCGGAAAATGTGCACAAACAACTGACCGTCGGCGAAGTCGCGGCCCGCAGCGGCGTGGCGGTCACCGCCCTACATTTCTATGAATCGATAGGCTTGATCAAAAGTCAGCGCAACGCCGGCAACCAGCGGCGTTATCCACGGGAAGTGCTGCGGCGGGTCGCGTTGATCAAAGTGGCGCAACGCCTGGGCATTCCGCTGGCGGAAATCGGCGAGGCGTTAAAACAGCTACCGGACAACCGCGCACCGACGGCGGCGGACTGGAAAGTGTTGTCGGAGCAGTGGCGGCGGGAGCTGGACGAGCGGATCAATCAGTTGATGCTGTTGCGGGACCGGCTGACCGGTTGCATCGGTTGCGGATGCCTGTCGATGGAAGCCTGCCCACTGCGCAATCAGGGCGATGTGCTGGGCGAGCAAGGGCCGGGGGCGCACTTTCTCGACGTACCCAAGTGAGGGTTCCCATGCCGTGGGAACCCTCAATTCGATCCATCAGAAGCCCGGCGCAATCTGCCCTTTGTAGCGGGTCAGAATGAACTGACGCACTTCATCGGAATTCAACGCCTTGGCCAGTTTCTGCAGGCCCGGGTCGTTGATGTTGTCGGGACGCGCGACCAGAAACTCGATGTACAGGCTCTTGCCTTTATCGACGATCAGCGCGCTGTTGGTGTCGATCCCGGCTTCCAGCGCGTAGTTGGCGAACACGAACGCCAGGTCCACCTGACTCACTGAACGAGCCAGCAACGCGCCTTCCAGCTCACGGATTTTCAGGTGCTTGGGGTTTTCGACGATGTCGCGCTGGGTGGCCAGGGTGTTGCTCGGATCCTTGAGCTTGATCAGCCCCGCCTCGTGCAGCAGCACCAAGGCGCGACCGGTGTTTACCGGGTCATTGGGGATCGACACGCTGGCGCCGTCCTTCAGCTCCGAGATGTTTTTGATTTTGGTCGAGTAAGCACCGAACGGTTCGATGTGCACGCCGACCACCGGCACCAGATCGGTGTGGCGAGTCTTGTTGAAATCATCGAGAAACGGCCGGTACTGGTAGTAGTTGGCGTCAAGGTTTTTCAGCGCCAGTTGCTGATTGGGCTGGATGAAGTCGGTGAAGACCTTGATATCCAGATCCACGCCTTCCTTGGCCAGGGTCGGTTTGACGAATTCGAGGATTTCCGCGTGCGGCACCGGGGTGGCACCGACGATCAGTTTTTCGTTGGCATGGGCGCCGAACGACAGAACGGCAGCCAGTACGGCCAGGGTCTTTTTCATGCTGTGCTCCAAGGCAGATTTGAGTGGCCGTCGTGGGGTGAACGTGGGGCCTTTATGGGTGAACTTGTTTTTTCAGCGTCGGCTGTAGTGCGCCACCAGGCGGTCGCCGGTCATTTGCAGGGCCTGCACCAGAATCAGCAGCAACACCACGGTGACCACCATCACGTCGGTCTGAAAGCGCTGATATCCGTAGCGGATCGCCAGATCGCCGAGCCCGCCGCCACCGATCACGCCGGCCATCGCCGTGTAATCCACCAGCACGATGGCGGTGACCGTCACCGCCGCCAGCAACCCGCCGCGGGCTTCCGGCAGCAAGGTGTGGCGAATGATTTGCCAGGTGTTGGCGCCCATCGCCTGGGTCGCCTCGACCACGCCGCGATCGACTTCGCGCAACGCGGTTTCCACCAGCCGCGCAAAGAACGGCGTGCAGCCGACCACCAGCGGCGGAATGGTCCCGGGCACGCCCAGCGACGTACCCACCAGCAGCGTGGTGAGTGGAATCAGCACGATCAGCAAAATGATGAAAGGCAGCGAACGCAGCATGTTCACGATCACCGACAGCACCCGGTACAGGCCGACCGTTTCATGCAACTGGCGCTTGCCGGTGAGAAACAACAGCAGCCCCAGCGGCAAGCCCAACAACACCGTGAACAGCAGCGCCGCGCCGAGCATGCTCAGGGTGTCGAGACAGGCCTGGGCGATGTCGGCCCAGTAAAGGTGTTTGAACCACTCGGCCATGATCAGGACCAGTCGTGGCGCGGCGGTTTGACGCCGTTGAGCAGCCAGTTGCCGACCACGTGGTACTTCCAGCGCACCGGGTCATGCAGGGTGTGGACCCGGGCGTTGCGCCAGTGGCGGTCGAAGTTGTGCTTCCTCAAGGTCGAACGGGTGCCACCGAGTTCGAACAACTTGTTGCTGGCCTCGATGGCGATTTCGGTGGTCAGCACTTTGGCCTTGGCTACCGCGAGTGACGCCAGTGCGACGTTGTCTTCATCGGGTGCCGGACGTGCGGCGTCGAGCGCCCAACCGGCGCGTTCCAGCAACGCCTCGGCGGCTTCCAGACGGATTTCCAGTGCGCCGATCTGAATGATGGTCAGCGGATCTTCGCTGGCCTTGTCCACACCCGCATCGATCCATGGCCGGGCGAACTGGCGGACAAATTCGACCGTATCGCGCAGCGCCGCACGGGCAATGCCGGCGTCGATGGCAGCGGTGGTCAACTGGGCGAACGGCCCGGCCAGGGTCGGGTTCTCGTAGGAACGGTACGTCGGAAACAGATTGAATGGCGCCACTTGCAGATTTTCCGCCAGCACCGTGCCGCTGGAGGTAGTGCGCTGGCCGATGCTGTCCCAGTCATCGACGATCACCAGCCCTTTCGTGCCGCGCTCGACGAAGGCCAACTGGCCCTTCTGTTCTTCATCCAGCGCCAGCACCGCCAGCCAGTGGGCGTAGAGCGAACCGGTGCAGTAGCCCTTGCGACCGTTGATCACAAAACCGTTGCCATAACGGCGGAGGGTCGCCTGAATGTCCTGCACATTCTTGCCGCCGGTTTCCGACAGCGCATTGGCGAAACGATGACCTTGCAGCGCCAGCTCAAAGAAATGCGCCTGCTGGGCCGGTGTGCCTTGCAGGCGGATGTCTTCGAGCAGGCAGTAATGGTTTTGCGGGATTTGCCCGAGGGACGGATCGGCGGCGGAAATGATCGCGATCACCTGCGCCAGCACCGCACAGGACACCTGCGCGCCGCCGTATTCCTTCGGCACGGTGATGCCCCACAGGCCACTGTTGGAATACAGATCGACGATCTCGGCGGGCACTTCGCGGTTGCGGTCACGCTCGGCGGCGTGTTCCTGCAAGACGGCGGCGACCTGTGCAGCCACGCGCAAGGCTTCGGCGTCGTCGGCGATCCGGTAGGCGGCCGGCGGGTTGATCGGATAAACGGCAGATTCAGACATGGATAACTCTCGGTATCGGTGTTGTACCGGGTCATTGCAGCTTCTGTGCCTGACAGACAGGCCTTGTTTTTCGGGGGTTGCAGCGGACTTTCAGGGCCTTGGACGATGAAAACCCGCGCATTCTGTTGCTTCACTGTCGATGGCAGAACAGTGCGAGGGCTGCTCGTCGGCTACTCGGCCATGGCGGCGGCACGGATCTATAGTTGAGCGACCGGCAACCCCGGCGAAGGCACACCTTCAACCTCTAATAAAAACCAGGCAACAAATAACAGGGAGTACCGCCATGAGCGTCAAACCCATTCCCGAGGGGTATCACAGCATTACCCCGTACCTCGGCATTCACAAAGCTGCCGAAGCCATCGACTTCTATAAAAAGGCGTTCGGTGCCACCGAAGTCATGCGCCTGAGCATGCCCGACGGCGGCATCGGCCACGCCGAACTGCGCATCGGCGACAGCGCGATCATGCTCGGCTCGCCATGCGATCAAGGTCCGTTGAGCAATCCGGACACAGCGGTGTCGGTCGGTCTGCATCTGTACGTGACCGATGTCGACAAATCCTTTCAGCGTGCGCTGGAGGCCGGCGCCACCTCGGTGTCCGAGGTCAAGGATCAGTTCTACGGCGACCGCAGCGGGACGTTGAAAGATCCGTACGGGCATCTGTGGTTCCTGGCCACGCGCAAGGAAGACCTGACCCAGGCGCAAATCGAGCAGCGGGCGAAGGAGATGTTCCAGCAGGGTTAGCAAAGCCAAGATGTCCATTCCCGCGCAGCGCGCGGGGATGGGCGAACACGATTCATGAACCGTCGAACCACACTTCACGTCTTGTCATGAACGCCCGGCGATTTCAGGATGCAGGCCACTCGCCTGAATAAAGGATCACCCGATGTTTGCCGGATTCGTCAAAGACCAGCGCCACGTCAACGGTGTGGACATCAGCTACCGCCTCAAAGGCAGCGGCCCGGGCCTGCTGCTGTTGCACGGGCACCCGCAGACCCACGTCATCTGGCACAAGATCGCCGAGCAACTGGCGGAGCACTTCACGGTGATCGCCGCCGACCTGCGCGGTTATGGCGACAGCAGTCGCCCGCCGGCCGATGAGGATCACCTCAACTATTCCAAACGCGAGATGGCTCGCGACGGCGTGGAATTGATGAAGGCGTTGGGCTTCGAGCAGTTCTCGATCCTTGCCCATGACCGTGGTGCGCGGGTTGCCCATCGCCTGGCGCTCGATCATCCCGAGGTTGTACAGCGCATGGTCCTGCTCGACATCGCGCCGACCCTGGCAATGTACAGCCAGACCAACGAAGCCTTTGCCCGGGCCTACTGGCACTGGTTCTTCCTGATCCGCCCGGCGCCGTTGCCGGAAACTTTGATCGAAGCCGATCCCGAAGGTTATCTGCGCAGTGTCATGGGCAGCCGCAGCGCCGGGCTTGCACCCTTTACCGACGAGGCATTCAGCGAATACCGGCGTTGCCTGGAACGTCCCGGCAGTGCTCGGGGGATCTGCGAGGATTACCGCGCCAGTGCCGGCATCGACCTGGAACATGACCGCGCCGACCTTGCTGTCGGCCGTCATCTGAACCTGCCGTTACTCGTGCTGTGGGGCGCCGGGGGCACCGTCGGTCGCTGCTTCGATCCGCTCAAGGAATGGCAACAGGTTGCCACCGACGTACGGGGCAACGCGCTGCCAGCCGGGCATTACCTCGCCGAAGAAGTGCCCGAATTGTTGCTGGCCGAAGCACTCGAATTTCTCCGCTGATTCCCCCTCCTTCAATCCGGCGGCATGCGCAGCCGGACTGCTTCGCCTCCCCCGCAAAAAATCCGCCCACGCGACAGCCACCTGCAATCGCGAAACATTTACTTTCATATGTTTTATCGGGATTTGCTTCGGTCATCCGTCTTATAGAAATGCGGGCTGGTCGCGTAGGCAAAAGCCACGACCGGCCTTTCAGGGGACTCCCGTGCTGCGAAGCCCGTAGTACCGCTCCCTCTCACTGAAACAAGACCCGTCATCATGTCGAAGAAATCCCGCTCGAAACTGTGGTTCCTGGTACACAGCTGGCTAGCGTTGCCGATCTGGTTTTTCGTTCTGATCGTCTGCGTCACCGGCACCCTGGCAGTGGTCAGCCAGGAAATCGTCTGGCTGGCCAACCCGCAAATGCGCGCCAGTGCCCCATCGGACGAAGCACCGTTGCTCAGCTACGATCAGGTCCTGGCCGCGATCAAGAAGGCCGAACCGCAGACCGTGGTGCAAAGCATCAGTCGTCCGGACGAATCGCACTTTGCCCTCGACGTCGAGGTCAGCTACCCCGACGGGCGTTCGCTGACGGTCTACGTCAACCCGTACACCGGGGTCATCCAGGGCCCCGCGCCAACCTTCAACTTCAAGGCGTTCACCCGCGCACTGCATGGCTGGTGGCTGGTGCCGTTCACCAACGGTTTCAGCTGGGGCTGGTATCTGGTGTCGTTCCTCGGCCTGCCGATGCTCGCTTCGCTGGTGACCGGGCTGGTGGTGTACAAGCGCTTCTGGAAAGGCTTTTTCCGCCCGACCCTGCGCATTCGCCACGGTGCGCGGATTTTCTGGGGCGACTTTCACCGCCTCAGCGGCATCTGGTCGATCTGGTTCATCGCGGTGATTTCCATTACCGGCGTGTGGTTCCTGATCCGCGCCCTGCTGTTCGACTTCCAGATTTCCATTTCCAGCGAACCGATCATCCCGGCGATGTCCAGGGAAAGTGTGCCGATCTCCGCCGACGGCACACCGCCACCGCGGATCAGTCTCGACTCGGCCATCGAGATCGCTCAACAAAAGATCCCGGGGCTGGAAGCCAGTTTCGTCAGCCTGCCCGGCAACGCCTACAGCCACATGAGTGTCGGTGGTCGTGGCTGGTATCCACTGATGTTCCAGACCGCCACGCTCAATCCTTACAACGGTGACATTGCCGCCTCGCGCCTGCTGTCCGACCGCTCCGCCCTGGAGTTCGTCACCGAATCGATGCGTCCGCTGCACACCGGCGATTTCGGCGGAATCTGGATCAAGCTGATCTGGTTCTTCTTCGGCCTGCTGCTGAGCATGATGGTTCTCAGCGGCCTACTGATCTGGACCAAGCGCACCGCCCTGGCCACGCTCAACGCACTCAAACGCGAAGACAAGAGAAACCGCAAGGTCGCGCCGCGATCGACGTCCCGACATGAACCTTCGGAGGTGCGTCCGTGAGCCACATTGGAATAACACCACCGTCGCGCCTGAACCGGTTCTGGCACAAATGGCGTTTCCACCTCAACGTCCTGTTGGTGCTGATCCCGCTCGGTTTCATGCCCAAATACTTCGCCGATGCTTCGCTTTTTCGTGGTGACAGCGGACTGGGTGAACGGGAGATCGGCGAAATCCAGGTCGGCCCCTGGAGCCTGCGACTGGCCGAACTGCGCAATCAGGCCCCGATCCTGACCGGCCCCGCCGGCTACATGAAAGATTTCAGCGCCGCCCTCTGCAACGCCTGTGTCGACCACGTCAAGGCGACGTACCTGCGCATCGGCAAACCTCGCAGCCTGCGCGCGGCCGGGGTGATTTTCTTCGGCACGCCGTACCGCATGGGCACCCAGTTGCCGGTGCCGGAAAAAACCGCTGCCGACGCCGAACTGTGGATCACCATGGAAGGCTGGGACGGCAGCATGCACCAGGCCTCGATTCCGCTGAGCCAGGCCTCGCCTGCCACCCTCGCCTGGCTGAACAAACAAGGAGCCAAACCATGAGTCATGCCCAACGCCCCTTCCGCCTGCACCTGAGCGCTGCCTTGGTGGTGCTGTCTGCCGGTTTCAGCACAGGCGCCCTGGCCCACAACCCGATGTGCGAGTGCAAGGCCATCGATGCCGAGCAGATCAAGTGCACCGGCGGTTTCTCCGACGGCAGCGGGGCACCGGGGGTGACCCTCGATGTGATCGGCTATGACGAAACCATTCTGGTGCCGGGCAAGCTCGGCGCCGATTCGACCCTGACCTTCAAGAAACCCGGCGCCGAGTTCTACGTGCTGTTTGACGCCGGCCCCGGTCACGTGGTCGAAATCGACCAAGCGGATATCGAAGCCCCATGACCACGCCGACCACCCAGGTTGTACGCCCGGCCGGTGCCGGGCACGAAACCCTCAATGTGCTGCTGATGTGTCTGTTGATCCTCACCGTCGCCGGATCGGTAGTCGCATGGCGCGGCGTTTCCCACGAACCGGAGCCGGTTTCCAGCCATCAACTGGACGCCCGCCGCGACCTAGGCGCCAGCGAGCAAGGCATCTATGCGGATCTGCGGGTGACCCTCGACGAGATCCACCTGTTGCGCGAAGAACAGCAAACACTGCCGACCCCGCAGAACCTGGCGGACGAAGGTTTCGCCCCGTTTGCCCAGGACGCCAGTTCGGTCAGTCGTGGTGGTCATGCCTGGCAGTTGCTGGCCGACCGCGCCTACTTCGGCCACAGCCAGGCACCAGCCGTGGCCGGTTCGTTTCTGATGCGCCTCAACGTAGCCGACGACGCTGCGCCGGACATCTGGCTCAACCGCGCCACCGACCTGCAAGCGCCAGCAGACCTGTCCGACGCAGCGCTGTCCGCCGCCGGCTGGAAACAGATCGTCGCGCAATTCGATGCCGGGGTGACCCGCGAACATCGTCATTGAACCCTCGCCTTCATTCGAGAGAAGACCGCTTGCCCATGCCTAGTTCATCTCAACGCCGTCCTTTCCTGCGCCTGCTGCTGATCGGTCTGTGCGCCTGCCTGCTGAGCCCGCTGGCCAGCGCCGATCAGGCCAAGCGCCTGCGCATCGGCATCACACTGCATCCGTATTACAGCTATGTGGCGAACATCGTCGGCGACAAGGCCGAGGTCGTGCCACTGATTCCCGCCGGTTTCAACCCGCACGCCTACGAGCCGCGCGCCGAAGACATCAAGCGCATCAGCGGGCTGGACGTGATCGTGCTCAACGGCGTCGGCCATGACGACTTCGCCGACCGCATGATCGCCGCCAGCGAAACGCCGAACATCAAGACTATCGAAGCCAACGAAAACGTGCCGTTGCTGGCCGCCACCGGGGTTGCTGCGCGCGGCGCCGGCAAAGTGGTGAACCCGCACACGTTCCTGTCGATCAGTGCCTCGATTGCCCAGGTCAACAACATCGCCCGGGAACTGGGCAAGCTCGACCCGGATAACGCCAAGACCTACACCCAGAACGCCCGCGCCTACGGCAAACGCCTGCGGCAGATGCGCGCCGACGCCCTGGCCAAACTGACCCAGGCGCCGAACGCCGAACTGCGAGTAGCCACGGTGCACGCCGCTTATGACTACCTGCTGCGCGAATTCGGTCTGGAAGTCACCGCCGTGGTCGAACCCGCCCACGGCATCGAGCCGAGCCCGAGCCAGTTGAAGAAAACCATCGATCAATTGCGGGAATTGGACGTGAAGGTGATCTTCTCCGAGATGGATTTCCCGTCCACCTACGTCGAAACCATCCAGCGCGAATCCGGTGTGAAGCTGTACCCGCTGTCGCACATTTCCTATGGCGAATACACCGCCGACAAGTACGAAAAGGAAATGACCGGCAACCTCAACACCGTGGTGCGGGCGATTCAGGAGTCCGGCGCATGACGGCTCAGGAAAACCTGTCGATAGCCAGCAGCGGCCCGACCCTGGATTTCGCCGACGTCAGCCTGACCCTCGGCCGCACGACGATCCTCGACAAAGTCACCTTCCAGGTGCAGCCCGGCAGCGTGCATGCGCTGGTCGGCCCCAACGGCGGTGGCAAGAGTTCGCTGATCAAGACCCTGCTCGGGCAGATGCCCCATCACGGCCGGCTCAGTCTGCAATGGCCCGGCGAACCCGGCACCATCGGTTACGTGCCGCAGGCGCTGGAATTCGATCGGGGTCTGCCGATGACCGTCGATGATTTTATGGCCGCCATGTGTCAGCGTCGCCCGGCCTTTCTCGGTTTGAGCAAACGCTACGCCGGCGCTATCGGTGATGCGCTGGAGCGGGTCGGCATGCAGGACAAGCGCAAGCGCCGGATGGGTGCGCTGTCCGGTGGCGAACGCCAGCGGGTACTGCTTGCTCAGGGCCTGATTCCGACACCGCAATTGCTGGTGCTGGATGAGCCGATGTCAGCCCTCGACGAAGCCGGGATCCAGGTGTTCGAACGCCTGCTCGGCGACTGGCGCGCGGCGGGCATCACGGTGCTGTGGATCGAGCACGATCTGGAAGCGGTCGGGCGTCTGGCCAATCGCGTCACCGGCCTCAACCGCCGCGTGCTGTTCGACGCCACGCCACAACAGGCCCTGACCCCGGAACGCCTGCTGACCCTGTTCTCGACCCATCCACGGAGCGCTGCCTGATGAGTTACGAAGCCTTTCGTTTGATGGTGCAAGGCTGGGCCTCTTCCGGTTACCTGCCGGAAGCCCTGGCCTATGGGTTTGTGGTCAACGCCTTGCTTGCCGGTCTGCTGATCGGCCCGGTGCTCGGTGGCCTCGGCACGCTAGTGGTGGTCAAGCGCTTCGCGTTTTTCTCCGAAGCAGTCGGTCACGCGGCGTTGACCGGCGTGGCCATCGGCATTCTGCTCGGCGAGCCCTACACCGGGCCGTACGGCAGCCTGTTCGGTTACTGCCTGCTGTTCGGCATTTTGCTCAACTACCTGCGCAACCGCACCGGTCTGGCACCCGACACATTGATTGGCGTGTTCCTGTCGGTGTCCCTCGCTTTGGGCGCCAGCCTGCTGCTGATTCTGGCGGGCAAGATCAACGTGCACATTCTGGAAAACGTGCTGTTCGGCTCGGTGCTGACCGTCAACGGCAACGACCTGCTGGTGCTGGCGATTGTCGGCTCACTGGTGATGGCGCTGGCCCTGCCGCTGTACAACCGGATCATGCTCGCCAGCTTCAATCCGCAACTGGCGGCGGTGCGCGGCGTCGCGGTGAAGACCCTGGATTACCTGTTCGTGATTCTGGTGACGCTGATTACGGTTGCTGCAGTGAAAGTCATCGGTGCGATTCTGGTCGGTGCGCTGCTGGTGATTCCGGCGGCGGCAGCACGTCTGCTTAGCCAGTCGCTCAAAGGCTTTTTCTGGTGTTCGGTGCTGATTGCCACGATCAGCACGCTGTGCGGGATTCTCGCGCCGATCGTGTTCGACCTGCCGATTCCGTCCGGCGCCGCGATCATCCTGGTCGCCGGTATCGCCTTCGCCCTCGCCGCGATTGCCCGGGGCGTCGTCCCCAGTCTGAAAGGGAACCTTGGATAAATGGCTTTTTCATTACGAAAACTGACTCTGGCAATCGCCCTCAGCGGTGCAGTTTCAAGCCCTCTGCTGGCTGCCGAGAAACCGTTGCGAGTGCTGGCCTCGTTGCCCATCACTTATGGTCTGGGTGAAGTCCTGCTCAAGGGCACCGACATCAGCCTCGAACGTGCGGCGCCAGCGAATCTGCCGGGCAGCCGCCAGACCGCCTATTTCACCGGTCGCGGCGCCCCGGCGCTGAGCAAACTGGCCACTGGCGCCGATGCCGTGATCGGCGTGCGCTCGCTGTGGGCCGATGATCCGCTGTATCCGATCGCCCGCCGCAGCAACATCCGCATCGTCGAAGTCGACGCCGCCCGCCCTGTGGACGGCGCCCTGCCCGGCATTGCCGTACAACCGGGGCTCAAGGTCGACGGTTTGAACAGCCAGCCGTGGCTGGCGAGCAACAACATGGGTCGCATGGCCGACGTGATGGCGGCAGACTTGGTGCGCCTGGCACCGAAGGACAAACCGAAGATCGAGGCCAATCTGGCGGCACTGAAACAGCGCCTGCTGAAACTCAGTGCCGACAGCGAGGCGCGTCTGGCCAGTGCCGACAACCTGAGCGTGATGAGCCTGAGCGATCACTTCGGTTACCTGATCGGCAGCCTCAATCTGGAATTGATCGGACAGGATGCCCGCGCGGATGCCGAATGGACGCCGGAGGATCTGAAAAAACTCACCGCCACCCTGAAAGACAATGACGTGGCAGTGGTGCTGCACCATCGGCAGCCGTCGGACGCGGTGAAAGCGGCGATTGCCGAATCGGGCAGTCATCTGCTGGTGCTGAGCACCGATGCAGCGGATCCGGTGGCAGAGCTGGAAGGCAATGTGGATGTGCTGCTCAAGGGCCTGAGCGGCGCCTAAGGCCAGTTGCCCCCCGTTGATCGTTCCCACGCTCCGCGTGGGAATGCAGCCCGGGACGCTCCGCGTCCCTTGCGAAGCGGACGCGGAGCGTCCAATGAGGCATTCCCACGCAGAGCGTGGGAACGATCACCGTCTGGGTGGGAACGATCGACATGAAAAAACCCGCTGACCGTTCCCGGTTCAGCGGGTTTCTTTTTGCCTGAAGACTTACTGTGCAGCCGCTTGCGCTTCCATCTTCTGGCGCAGGCTCAGCGGACGCATGTCGGTCCAGACTTCTTCGATGTAGGCCAGGCATTCCTTTTTCAGGCCACTCTTGCCGACGGTGCGCCAGCCTTCCGGCACGGCCTTGTAGTCCGGCCAGATCGAATACTGCTCTTCGTGGTTGACCACGACTTGAAAGAGGATGTCCTCGCGGTCGAATACTGACGTCATGCTGTGTCTCCATCGCTGTAAGGGTGGGCTGCACGACGGGTGCAGCCGGGTATGTAGAAAGAACGTTCGACGCGGCGAAAAATTTACAGGCCGGCGGTCGCGGCGCTCAACGCACGGCCGAAGATCTCGGCGACGCGGTCGATTTCCGCGGCGGTGATCACCAGCGGCGGCAGGAATCGCACCACCGCACCATGCCGACCGCCCAGCTCCAGAATCAGCCCGCGCTTGAGGCATTCGCGCTGAACCAGCGGCGCCAGACGCGCAAACGCCGGTGGATGGCCCAGTGCGTCCGGCGTGCCGTTCGGATCGACCAGTTCGACACCGAGCATCAGGCCACGACCGCGAATGTCGCCCAGCTGCGGGAAGTCACGCTGCAGGATGTGCAGATGCTCGCTCAGGCGTTCGCCCATGGCGGCGGCGTGTTCGCAGACCTTGTGCTCGACCAGGTAACGCATCACGGCAGAGCCGGCGGCCATCGCCATCTGATTGCCACGGAACGTACCGGCGTGGGCGCCCGGCTGCCAGGTGTCGAGCCAGTCGCGATAAACCACCACGGCCAGCGGCAGGCTGCCGCCGATGGCTTTGGACAGCACCACCACGTCCGGGGTGATGCCGGCGTGCTCGAAGGCAAACATCTTGCCGGTACGGGCGAAACCGCTCTGGATTTCGTCGATGATCAATGCGACGCCGGCCTTCTCGGTGATGCGGCGCAGACCGCGCAGCCACTCGATGTCAGCCGGGATCACACCGCCCTCGCCCTGCACCGCTTCAACGATGACTGCGGCCGGCAATTGCACGCCGGCCTCGGGATCATTGAGCAGGTTTTCCAGGTAACTCAGGTTGGCCTTCACACCCGCCGCGCCACCGAGGCCGAACGGGCAGCGGTAGTCGTACGGGAACGGCATGAATTGCACGCCGGTGCTGAGCAATGCGCCCAACGGTTTCTTCGGACCGAGGCTGCCCATCAGACTCAAGGCGCCCTGGCTCATGCCGTGATAACCGCCGGAAAACGACAGTACGGTGCTGCGCCCGGTGGCGGTGCGCACCAGTTTCAGCGCAGCTTCCACGGCGTCGGTGCCGGTCGGGCCGCAGAACTGGATTTTCGCTTCCTTGGCCAATGCTGGAGGCAGCAGGCCGAACAGGTCCTGAACGAATTGGTCTTTCACCGGCGTGGTCAGGTCCAGGGTGTGCAGCGGCAGCTCATCGGCCAGCACCTGCTGGATCGCCTCGATCACCACCGGGTGGTTATGCCCCAGCGCCAGAGTGCCGGCACCGGCCAGGCAATCGATGAAGGTACGGCCTTCGACGTCTTCGACGTACAGGCCCTTGGCGCGCTTCAGTGCCAGCGGAATTCGGCGCGGGTAGCTGCGGGCATTGGATTCCTGCTGGCTCTGCCGGGCCAGCAACGGTGATTCATTGAACTGATACAGCGTTTCAGCCGGCGCGGAGGCGATCCGGGCCGACGACTCTTCAATAAGACTGGTGGCGACTGACATCTCTCGACCCCTCAATACGCTATGGATAGTGACCAAAACTGCACACCGGGCAGGTGCGCGTTCCGGTCGCGGGGCGCACATGCAGGTTTTCCTGTTCTGGAAACGCACCAGCGTGTCGAGGATTTACACCCTTGATCGAATGTCAGGCCGACAATGCCAGCGGCTTGTGCATCGGCAGGCTCAAAACGCCGTGATGCGTGAAGGCAGACGCCGCTTCGCGATACCCCAGGCGCCGGTAGAACGCCTCGCCGGTTCGCGTGCTGGCGAGCGTGACGCAAGGCCGGCCGCGAATCCTCAGCCAACCCTCGAGATCGCCCACCAGCGCGCGGCCCGCGCCCCGACGAAACCACTCCGGCTGCACATGACAAAACGTGATCTCGCCATTGGCGGCGGCCATGCCGACCCCGACCGGCTTATCGTGAAGAAGCGCGATATTCAGATAGAGATGCGGATCGGCGAGCCAGCCGCTGATGTGTTCCGCCGATTGTCGGCGAACCCAGCGGTCGACCAGTTGGGGATCGTTGCGATGATCGAGCGCGCAACCGACACGAATAGAGCGCTCGAGAATCCGGCTGATGATGCCGGCGTCGGCGGGTGTGGCGGGACAGATGTGGATGGGTGCTTCCATGGCGCTGTTTCCCTCAATCCATTGAGTCAAAGGCTGGGGCGACAATAACGTCGCGGCCGGCGGATGACTAATGGAGAGAGGTTACATTTGATGTGCCTGGCAACCTTTCAGACCGGTTGCAGCGGCATCGTCAGCTCGACCCGCAAACCATCCGGGCGGCTGTCGAAATGCAAGGTGCAGGCGCAGCGCTGAACGATGGCCTGGACAATCGCCAGCCCCAGTCCGCAGCCGGTGCTCTGGCCGTTGCGCCAGAAGCGCTGGGTCAAGTGTTGCAGATCGTCCGGGGCAATCCCCGGCCCATGATCGCGCACCACGAAACGCACACGATTGGCGATGGTTTCCAGGCTCAACTCCACCGCGCCGTCGGTCGGCGTGTGGCGCAGGGCGTTGTCCAACAGATTACGCAGAGCCGCGATCGACAGCACCGCCGGCATTTGCAGGGGCGCATCGGACAATCGCTCAGGCAGGTGCAGCTTGATGCGCTGGCGCTGGTCACTGGCCGAATCCTGAATCGCCAGTTTCGCCACCTGTTCGGCGCTGCACTGCACACCGTCGTCGAACGACAGACTGCCCTCGACCCGCGCCAGCAACAGCAATTGCTCAAGGGTCCGGTGCAGGCGGTCGGCGCCCTCCTCGGCCCGGGCCAGGGACTGATCGCGGGCGTTGCCTTCGGTCATGCGCGCCACTTGCAGGTGGGTCTTGATCGCCGTCAGCGGGCTGCGCAGTTCATGGGCGGCATCGCCGGTCAGGCGACGTTCGCGTTCGATGGTCTTGCCGATGCGCTGGAACAACTGGTTCTGGGTTTCGAGCAGCGGTTTCAATTCGCTGGGGAATGACTGCAACGGCAAAGGTTCGAGCGAATCCGCGTTGCGACGCATCAAGGCTTCACGCAAGCGATTGAGCGGCGCCAGGCCCTGACCGATCCCCAGCCACAACAGGCACAGGCAGCCGAGCAGCGCCACGCCCACCGGCACCGAGGCCGCCAGCAGGATCGACATGTTCAGGGCTTCGCGCTCGATGACCCGGTCGGCAGTGGTAATTCGCACATCGCCCCGAGCCAGGGTGAAGCTGCGCCAAGGCGCGCCATCGATCATCTGATCGTGAAAACCCATTTTCTGCGCTTCCAGCGCCTGTTCCGGATTGTTGTGGCTGCGGGCAAGAATTTCCCCGCGCAACGAGCTGACCTGACAGGCCATGCCGCCGGGAATGTTCAGTTGCTCGGCGCTGAAGTGAGTGCCTTCGCCTTTGCTCGGGATGGCCGGCAATTGTTCCAGCAATCCGGCGACCATCCGCGCCGACGCCACCAGGCGCTGGTCGAGGGAAAACATCATCTGGTTACGCAGGTCGCTGAGCATCCAGGCGGCCGCCAGTGCCCAGATCAGCGCGAACGCGGCGCCGAGGGTCAGGCTCAGACGCAGGCGCAGACTCATCACTTGTCAGTTTCTCCGCCATCGGCCGGGCCCAGGCGATAACCCAGACCGCGCACGGTTTCGACGATGCCCTTGCCAAGTTTGCTGCGCAGGTGATGGATGTGCACGTTGAGCGCGTTGCTCTCCAGCTCATCGTTGAAACCGTAGACGCTGTCCTTCAATTGCTCGGTGGACAGCACCCGGCCACGGTTGTGCAGCAAGGCTTGCAGCAGGGATTGTTCACGACGGGACAGGTCCACCGGACGGCCCGCCAGCGTGGTTTCACGGCTGCTCGGGTCGTAGGTCAGCGCACCGTGTTCGATCAGGTTGACACTGCGCCCGGCTACCCGGCGCAGCAGGGTTTGCAGACGCGCGAACAATTCGCGCAGATCGAAAGGCTTAAGCAGATAGTCGTCGGCACCGGACTGCAAACCGTCGACACGGTCGGTGACCGAATCCCGCGCGGTGAGGATCAGCACCGGAATTTCCAGCCCTTGCTGACGCAGTTGTTGCAGCAGTTTGAGGCCATCTTCGTCCGGCAGGCCGAGATCGAGCACCATCACGTCGAACTCGGCAACCTTGAGAATCGCCCGCGCCTTGGAGGCGGTGTTGACGTGCTCGACCGTCAGGCCTTGCGCCGTCAGCCCGGCGACGATCCCGCTGGCGATCAACTCATCGTCTTCGCAAACCAGTACGTGCATGGGAGCTCCATGAGAAAAAAAGCGATTCAAGCAGGAGAGGATTAAGCGGCAATTATGGACACTGCCCGCGCCAAGGAAAAGCATGATCCCGATGTATACGACTGCGGGCAGTGGTTTTCTCAATAGCGACTATTGCAATGACAACTAAAAAACCAACAGACAATAATTTATCAAGTTCAAAGCGACACAAATGGTAATCACAAAATCAGTGCGCAAAAGTTATTTATAGCGATAACCTTCAACTGCAGAACATACAAACACCACACTCACTACAAAACCAAACAACCATTATTTATTCCAAGGAACTATCAAATGTCCAAACTCAACAACTTTGTTGCTATTGACTGGCGCTCCGGCCCTGACCGGATTTACTTTTTCTTCAAAGATACTGAAACCTTTTCCTGCTACAACAATGGCGACGAAGAAGTACCCGGCGAATATCCAAAACCGATCAAGGGGCACTGGGAAGGGTTCGATGCCTATGCCAAGCACCTGCGGTTCGGCTTCACCCAGACCCAGGCGGGCGACAAGGATATTGTCTGGTTATTCTTTTACAATGGTGATCGCCCAATGGTTTGTGCCTATAACCAGGACACCGGAAAGGCTGATGCCTTTTACAATCTTTCCAACTCCCTGTGGACGCCGATCCTGCCCTACTTCGACAGAATCGTTGCCGGTACTTGGCTGGAAGCCATCGGATACAAAAATCTGTTTCGCTTCTTGTTGAATGACGGGACCCACTTGACGCTGGATACTGTAACGCGAAAAGTAAATCACCATCCAACAGCAGTACTGCCCGGACTTGAACTTTATAAAGATCGCCTTGTTACCGCGGCTCAGATTGATCCGACCTTTAGCGACAACCTCTGGTATATCTTCCTGACCAATGACCAGTTCGTGGTTTACAACATGCAGAAAGGCCGAGTCGAGGGTGGTGTGCACAACGTGAGCGGTACATTCGCCGGGCTGACACGGGGTCTCTGACTCCATCATTCGTTTGCAATACTGCAGCGTCTCGCAGGTTTGACGCATGGATATACCCGGTTAATCACCGGTTAATCGCCGCCGCCCATTGTGCCCCTCAATTGCACAGGGACAAGGCTCCTCCATGCGTCATTTTTTTCTATTGTTTGCACTGTTGATTTCGAGTCTGGCCCAGGCAGGGAATGATCCTTTTGCGTCAAAACCGGAGTTCCTGCCGGTCGACAAGGCATTCGTACTGACCTCTGAGCGTCTGGATTCCGGTGAGACCCAGCTGTTCTGGCAAATCGCCGACGGTTATTACCTGTATCAGAAGCGTCTGAAGTTCGACGGGCTGGCGACGCAAAACGTCCCGGCCCTGCCCGAAGGCGAGTCCCACAGCGACGAGTATTTCGGCGAACAACCGGTTTATCGTCAGGGTCTGGAACTGAAGATTCCCGCAGCCGCCACGGGCCAGATAAAGGTCAGCTATCAGGGCTGCGCCGACGCCGGTCTTTGCTATCCGCCACAAACCCGAGTGATCGACCTCGGCGGCAAAGCCGCAGCAACGACAGATGAAGCGCCGGATCAGGCACTGGCCAGCGGTCTGCAACAGCACTCGCTGGGCTGGAGTCTGCTGGTGTTCTTCGGCCTCGGTCTGCTGCTGGCGTTCGCGCCGTGTTCGTTGCCGATGTTGCCGATTCTGGCCGGCATGGTGGTCGGCAGCGGCGCCACGCCACGTCGTGGTTTCGCGCTGGCCGGCAGTTATGTGGTTTGCATGGCGCTGGTGTATGCGGCGATGGGCGTCATCGCTGCGCTGCTGGGGGCGAACCTGCAGGCGTGGTTGCAGAACCCTTGGTTGCTCGGGACTTTTGCGGCCGTATTTGTGGTTCTGGCGCTGCCGATGTTCGGCTTCTTCGAGCTGCAATTGCCGGTGGCCCTGCGGGATCGACTGGAACATGCCTCGCGCAGTCAACGCGGTGGCAGTCTGGTCGGCGCGGGCGTACTGGGCGCGTTGTCCGGTCTGCTGGTCGGCCCATGCATGACCGCACCGCTGGCGGGCGCCCTGCTTTACATCGCGCAAAGTGGCAACGCGCTGCACGGCGGTCTGATTCTGTTTGCCCTCGGGATCGGCATCGGCGTACCGCTATTGTTGCTGGTAACCGTCGGCAATCGCTTCCTGCCCAAACCCGGCGCGTGGATGAACCTGCTCAAGGGCGTGTTCGGTTTCCTGTTCCTCGCCACCGCGCTGCTGATGCTGCGTCCGGTGCTGGATCCGTCGCTGTGGCTGGGTCTGTGCGGCGCGCTGCTGTTGATCGCCGCTTACAGTGCCTGGAAACAGTCAGAAGGCTTCGGTCGCGTGGCGCAGTTGTTCGGTGCCGGTTCGCTGTTACTGGGCTTGTGGGGCAGTCTGTTGGTGGTCGGTGCGGCGGGTGGCAGTGACGATCCGTATCAGCCGTTGCAGGTGTACAGCGCCGGCCGTGTCGGATCTGCGGCGCCCAGCGGCCACGAAGCCTTCACGACGATCAAGGATCCGGGCGCCCTGCAACGCGAGCTCGACACCGCCAAAGCGCAGGGCCAGTGGGTGCTGCTCGATTACTACGCCGACTGGTGCACGTCGTGCAAAGTCATGGAGAAACAGGTGTTCGGCCAGGCGCGGGTGATGCAGGCCCTGAGCGATGTGCGCTTGCTCCGACTCGACGTGACCGCCGACAATGCCGCCAGCCGCGAACTGCTCGGCCGTTATAAAGTGCCGGGGCCACCGAGTTTCGTGTGGATCGGCGCCGACGGCGAAGAGCGCCGCAGCCAGCGCATCACCGGCGAGGTCGATGCCGATACTTTCCTGCAACGCTGGACCACCACCCGAGACGCCCGTTAATGCTGACCTTCACCCTCGGCACCTTTGCCATCGCACTCAACCACCTGCTGCTGATCAGCGCGCTGGCGCTGGCGACCTTCGTCGGCTGGCGGGTGGCCAAGCGCGGCGGTGACAACCCCGAGTCGGCGCTGTTCAGCCTGTTTCTGCTCGGCATGCTGGCGGCGCGCATGGCGTTTGTCGCCATGTACTGGGGGCACTATCGCAACGATCTCTGGCAGATCATCGACTTGCGCGACGGCGGTTTTCTCGCCTGGCCGGGGGTGATCGTGCTGTTGCTGGCGGCGCTGTATCGCGGCTGGCGCCGGCCGGGTTTGCGTCGACCGCTGGGCTTCGGCGTGGTCAGCGGCGTGGCGTTCTGGGTGCTGGCGACCCTGTCGCTGAACATCTACGAGCAAGGCACACGCCTGCCGGACATCACCCTGCGCAACGCCGCCGGGGAAACCGTGAAACTCACCGACTATCAGGGCGGGCCGCTGGTGATCAACCTGTGGGCCACCTGGTGCCCGCCGTGCCGCCGGGAAATGCCGGTGCTGGAAAACGCCCAGCAACAACGCCCGGACCTGACATTCCTGTTCGTCAATCAGGCCGAAAGCATGCAAAGCGTCGCCACGTTTCTCGAAACCCAGGGCTTGAGCCTGAACAACGTGCTGTTCGACCGCAGCGGACGCCTCGGCCAGGCCGTGGGCTCCATGGCTCTGCCGACTACGCTGTTCTATAGCCCGGACGGTCGCCTGCTGGGCAGCCATCTGGGCGAGTTGTCGAACGCCAGCCTGGCCCGCGCCCTGGAAAACTTCGACACCCCGGCTTCCAGTCCGAACCCGGCCACCTCTTCTTCAAGGAAACTGCCATGCCCCGCCTCCGCCACCTGCTGACGCTGACCATGAGCGCAGCCCTGCTGCACTTGCCGTCGGTCCAGGCCGCCGAAGAACTGCCTGAAGCGATCAAGAAGATCGAAGCCAAGGGCGCGAAAATCGTCGGCCAGTTCGACGCGCCGGACGGCTTGCGCGGTTACGCCGCGCAATACCAGAACCGCGGCATGGCGCTGTACCTGACGCCGGACGGCAAGCATGTGCTGCTGGGCAATCTGTACGACGCCGACGGCAATGACCTGAGCAGCGCGCCGCTGCAAAAACTGGTCTACGCGCCGATGGCCAAGGAAGTCTGGGCCAAGTTCGAAGCAAGCAACTGGATTCAGGACGGCAACAAGGATGCGCCGCGCACGGTGTACCTGTTCAGCGACCCGAACTGCCCGTACTGCAACATGTTCTGGGAACAGGCCCGTCCATGGGTCAAGGCCGGCAAGGTGCAGTTGCGGCACATCATGGTCGGCATCATCCGCGAAGACAGCCCGGCCAAATCCGCCGCCCTGCTCGCCGCCAAAGACCCGAGCAAGGCCCTGGAAGATCACGAGAAGGCCGGCAAGGCCAGCACCCTCAAGGCCTTGAAGGACATTCCGGTCGCCGTGCAGACCAAACTCGCGGCGAACATGCAGTTGATGGAAGACCTGGACTTGCAGGCCACTCCGGCGATCTTCTACATGGACGACAAGGGCGAACTGCAACAACAGCAAGGCGCGCCGACGCCGGACAAACTGGCGAAGATTCTCGGCCCGAAATAAAAAAACGCCCACGCAATGCGTGGGCGTTTTCGTTACTTCCGCTCAGCCAGAAACTTCAGCAGCGTGTCGGTCACAAACTCCGGATTCTCCAGATTGGAGATATGCCCTGCCTCCGGCACCAGCACACACGGACAGCCAATCAGCTCAGCCATTTCCCGTGCTTCCGACGGCGGGCGTGGCTTGTCCTGATCGCCACAGACCACCAGCGTGGTGGCCGCATTCAGCTCGCCCAGACGCGGCAACAGATCGTCACGGCCAAAAGTGATGCGCCCCATCGGCACGATGCTCTCGCGCAGGCGTTCGGCGCAATAGCCGGCGAGTTTGGCGCGGAAATCCTGATACAGCGCCGACTCTCGATTGATGCCCGGACGGAAGAAGATCGGCACCACGATATCCAGCAGTTGTTCGGAGATTCCGCCGCTTTCCTCGATCTGTTTGAACAGCGAGAAATAGTACTGGCGGGTCGGCTCCGGCTCGACGCCTACGTAAGTGTCCATCAGCACCAGACCGTTGAGCCGCTGCGGCGCCGACAACGCCAGACGCACGCCCCACATGCCGCCGACCGACAGCCCGACCAGTGTCACCCGATCGATGTCCAGATGATCGAGCAAGGCCAGTGCCTGACGGGCGATGTCGTCCAGCGAAGCGGTGCCTTCAGGCAAGCGACCGGATTCGCCGTGCCCCCACAGATCCAGTGCAATCACCCGATAGTGCGCCGATAGCGCTGCGATCTGCGGTGCCCACATGGCCTGATCCCACAGGTAGCTGCCGGCCAGCAACACCGCCGGGCCTGTGCCTTGATCAATGTAGTGAAGCGCCTGTCCGTCAACTTCGAAGAAAGCCATCGATCACCCCCGCGACAAAAAAGAGAACCGGCAGACTGGGCTGCCGGTTCGGGATCGTCAACTATACAAACGTACATCCATGTACCGGTTGATAAATGTTGAGTTCACTGACTCTGAAGACTACAAGCCTTCCAGCTCTGCCATCAGGTCATTGAGCCGATCAACCTTCTCCTCGGTAATGTCGCTGGCCGCCAGCCCTTCGATGTACCCGGCCAGTTCCTCCACCGTGCTGCATTCGAACATCGCCCGCAGCGGAACGTCCCGTTGCAGGGCTTTCTGCACCCGCGAGGCGATCTGCGTGGCGAGCAGCGAATGGCCGCCGAGTTCGAAGAAGTTGTCGCGTACCCCGACCTTCTCGACCTTTAGCACCTCGGCCCAGATATCGGCCAGGGTCTGCTCCAGCTCGCTGCGCGGCGCCAGGTAGTCCTGGCTTTGCAACTGGCCGATCTCCAGCACCGGCAAAGCCTTGCGGTCCAGTTTGCCGTTGGCGTTGAGCGGCAACCGGTCGAGCCACAACCAGTGCAGCGGCACCATGTATTCCGGCAGTTCGGCGCGCAGGCGCTGCTTGATCCGCTCCAGCCGTTCGCTCTGATTCAGTGCGGAATCTGCGGCCACCAGGTAGCCCACCAGATGCTTGCCGTTGACGCCTTCCTGCACGCCGACCGCGCCATCGCGAACTTCCGGCTGCTCGTGCAGACGCGCCTCGATTTCACCCAGCTCGATCCGGTAACCGCGAATTTTCACCTGATGGTCGACCCGGCCGACGTACTCCAGCACCCCGTCACTGCGGCGGCGCGCCAGGTCACCGGTGCGGTACAAACGCTCACCCGGCGCACCGAATGGATTCGGCACAAACACCGGCGCGGTGCGCAGCGGATCGCTGACATAACCACGGCCGACACCGGTGCCGGCGACGCACAACTCACCCACCGCACCCAACGGCACCAGATCCAGCGCGCCATCGAGCAGGTACAGCAAGTTGTTGTCGGTCGGCGTACCGATCGGCAGGTAACTGCCGCGAGTCGAGGCCAGGTCGACGCGGAAGAACGCCACATCGTCCGAGCACTCCGCCGGGCCATAGGCGTTGACCAGACCGATCTCCGGATAACGCAGCAGCCACTGGTGCGCCAGTTCCGGCGGCATCGCTTCACCGGTTGGCAGCATCCAGCGCAGACCGTCGAGGCTCAGGCGATCCGAAGCGAGCATGCCCTGAATCAGCGACGGCACGCTCTCCAGCACGGTGATGCCCTGCTGCTGCACATGCACCAGCAAGCCTTGCGGATCGTGGGCGATGGTGTTCGGCACGATGTCCACCCGCGCACCGAACAGCGGCGCGGCGAGGAACTGCCAGACCGAAATGTCGAAGCTTTGCGAAGCAGTCTGGGCGATCACATCGGCGTCGCTCAGGTTCAGGTACGGCACTTTGCTCAACTGGTTGTTGAGCATGCCGCGCTGCTCGACCATCACGCCTTTCGGCAACCCGGTGGAGCCCGAGGTGTAGATCACGTAGGCCAGATTGTCCGGGCCGCTGAAGATGCCCGGATTCGCCGACGACACCGTGCCGGCCTGAACCTCTTCCCACACCAGCAAGCGTGGACGGTTGGCGCAGCTGAATTCATCCAGCAAGGTCGTCGCCTGTTCACGGCAAGCCTTGGTGCACACAAGCACCGGCGTGCGGCTGAGTTCAATGATGCGTTGCAGACGCTGGCTCGGCAGGCCCGGATCCAGCGGCAGGTAACCGGCACCGGCCTTGAAGCTGCCGATGATCATGCCCAGCAGATCCAGATTCCGTTCAGCCAGCAGCGCCACCGGTTGATCCCTCTGCACCCCGGCTGCGACCAGTGCGTGGCCGAGACGGTTGGCGTTCTGGTTCAGCTCGGCATAGCTCAGTTGCTGATCAAGGCAACTGGCGGCAATGCGTTGCGGATGTTGTGCGACCTGGGCTTCGAACAGCTCGACGTAGCTCTGCTCCAGCGGATAGTCGTGCTCACTCTGGTTGCAGCCGTGGAGCAGGAAGTCCTGTTCCTCATGGCCAAGCAGCGGCAGGTCGGCCATGTCGCCATGGAAGCCGTCGACCAACGCCAGCAACAGACGCTTGAACTCGCCGAGCATGCGCTCGATGGTCGACTCGTCGAAGTAGCGCTGATCGTAAGACAGGTGCAGACCGAGGTCGTCGCCCGGATAGCAAACCGCCGTCAGCGGGAAGTTGGTGTGGGTACGGCCCGAGTCCGAGGTCGCGTTGAGGCTCTGCGCGCGGTCCAGCACCGAGACTTCCACCGGGGCGTTTTCGAACACGAACAAGCTGTCGAACAGCGGCTGGCCTTTCGGCAGTTCGCTTTGTTCCTGGATGTTCACCAGCGGCAGGTATTCGTACTCGCGCAGTTGCATGTTGCTGTCGAGCAGACCGCTCAGCCATTGACGCACGCTGGCGCGCTGATCGTCCGCCGGGATCTGCACCCGCAGCGCGATGCTGTTGATGAACAGGCCGACGGTGCGCTGCATCTCCGGCATCTCCACCGGGCGCCCGGCCACGGTCACGCCGAACAGCACGTCGCGATCACCGCTCATGCGGCGCAGCACCAGTGCCCACGCCGCCTGGGCGAAGGTGTTGATGGTCAATTGATGGGCCTGGGCCAGTTCGCGCAGACGAGCGCCGTCCTCGACATTCAGTCGGGTGTAGCGGTCACCGACGATCATGCCGCCGCTTTCGCCGGCGTGTTCACGCAGGAACGGACGGTCGCTCGGGATAGGCGTGGTGCGTTCGAAGCCTTGCAGGTTCTGCTGCCACCACTGACGCGCTTCGGCCAGGCTCTGGCGTTGCAGCCAGCCGATGTAATCGCGGTAGCGCGGCGGCACTGCCAGTTGCGCTTCGCGACCTTCGCCGAGGGCGGTGTAGATCTCGAAGAAATCGTTCATCAGCAGCGAACGGCACCAGGCATCGATCAGGATGTGGTGGTTGCTCATCATGAACCAGTAGCGCGCCGCGCCAACCTTGATCAGGCGCAGGTGGAACGGTGCCTGATTGAGCAGATCGAACCCGGCTTCGCGCTCGGCCTTGAGCAGCGCTTGCAGTTTCGGCTCTTGCTCGGCGTCAGCGATGGCGCTCCAGTCCAGATATTCGATTGGCGTGCGACCCGGCGTATGAATCACTTGCAGCATGTCTTCGCCGACGTTCCAGCAGAACGACGCACGTAACGCTTCGTGACGGGCGACCACCGCTTGCCACGCCTGGGCGAAACGTTCGGGGTCGAGTTCGCTGTTGATGCGGTAGCGATCCTGCATGTAGTACAGACCGGTGCCCGGTTCGAGCAAGGTGTGCAATAGCATGCCTTCTTGCATCGGCGTCAGCGGGTAGACGTCTTCGATGTGCGCCGCCGGTACCGGCAGTGCGTCGAGTTGGGCCTGGGTCAATTTTGCCAGCGGGAAGTCCGACGGCGTCAGGCCACCGGCCTCGTCCTGCAGGCAATGTTCGATCAGGCTCTGCAACTCGCCGACGTAGGCATCGGCCAGCTCGTTGATGGTCTGCGCGTCGTAGCGTTCGGCGCTGAAGGTCCAGCGCAGCAGCAACTCACCGCCGTACACCTGACTGTCGACGCTCAACTCGTTCGGCAGCGGTGCGTGCGGATCGTGGGCAGCGCCGACCGACTCATCCAGCGGACGGAACAGCGCATCGCTGCCGAAGCTCTGGTCGAACTGGCCGAGGTAGTTGAAGGTGATCGGTGCGTTCGGCAACGCCGTCATGCTCTGACGGCTGGCATCATCGGCGAGATAACGCAGCACGCCATAGCCCAGACCTTTGTGCGGCACGGCGCGCAGTTGTTCCTTGATCGCCTTGATCGAAGCGCCCTGCCCGGCAGCCTCTTCGATGTTGTGTGGGGTCAGGCGCAGCGGATAGGCGCTGGTGAACCAGCCGACGGTGCGGGTCAGGTCGATCTCGTCGAACAGGGTCTCGCGGCCGTGGCCTTCCAGTTGAATCAGCGCCGAGGGCTGACCACTCCAGCGGCACAGCACGCGGGCCAGCGCAGTCAGCAGCAGATCGTTGACCTGCGTGCGATAGGCGCTCGGTGCCTGTTGCAGCAGTTGCCTGGTGCGTTCGGCATCCAGACGCACGCTGACGGTTTGCGCATGACGATTCTCGCGACCGCCCTCAGGACGTTCGCACGGCAAATCGGCAGTCGGACCGGCCAGTTGCGCTTGCCACCAGCTCAGTTCTTCACGCAGGGATTCGCTGCCGGCGTAAGCCTGCAAACGCGCCGCCCAGTCCTTGAAGGCGCTGGTTTTCGCCGGCAGTTTCACCGACTGATCGGCGTCGAGCTGGCGATACACGGTTTGCAGATCGTCGAGCAGAACCCGCCACGACACACCGTCAACCACCAGGTGATGGATCGCGATGAACAGTCGTTGCTGAGCGTTCGGCCCATCGACCAGCACGGCACGCAGCAGCGGGCCCTGGGCAAGGTCGAGACTGCGCTGGGCGTCGGCGAACAGTGCAGCGCACTTGTCCATCGACGGCACGCGAACCTGCCACAGCACGGCGGCATCGGTGACCGGTTGATGGGTCGCTTGCCATGCGCCGTTGACCTCGGTGAAGCGCAGACGCAGGGCATCGTGCTGCTCGATCACCGCCAACAGCGCTTGCTCCAGACGGTGCTGTTCCAGCGCAACCGTCGGTTCCAGCAGAAGCGCCTGGTTCCAGTGCTGACGCTCGGGAATCTCGGTGTCGAAGAACCAGTGCTGGATCGGTGTCAGACGCGATTCACCCGTTACCAGACCTTGCTCAGCGGTCACGGTTTCACTGCGGCTGGCAACAGCGGCCAGAGTCTGCACGGTCTGATGCTGGAACAGGTCGCGCGGGCTGAAGTGAATGCCCTGCTGGCGCGCGCGGCTGACCACTTGAATCGACAGGATCGAGTCGCCGCCCAGTTCGAAGAAGTTGTCGTTCAGACCCACCTGCTCGACGTTGAGCACCTCGCACCAGATCTGCGCCAGGGTCTGCTCCAGCTCGTTGCTCGGCGCCACGTAATCCTGACGATTGAGCTCCGGATCCGGTGCCGGCAATGCGCGGCGATCGAGCTTGCCGTTGGCGGTCAGCGGCATGCTCGCCAGCAGAATCAGATGCGTCGGCACCATGTAGTCCGGCAGTTGCGTCTTCAGGTGCGCCTTCAGCGCGTCGCGCAGATCGGCCTGCTCGGCTTCGCTTCGCGAAGCCACCTCGGTCACGAGATAGCCGACCAGTTGCTTGCCGCTCGGCGCATCCAGCGCCAGCACCACCGCTTCGCGGATCGAATCGTGATCGAGCAGGCGGGTTTCGATCTCGCCCAGCTCGATGCGGAAACCACGGATCTTCACCTGATGGTCGATCCGCCCCAGGTATTCCACCAAGCCATCGGCGCGCTGGCGCACCAGGTCGCCGGTGCGGTACATGCGCCCGCCATCGACGGCAAACGGGTCAGCGACGAAACGTTCGGCAGTGATGCCCGCACGCTCGTGATACCCCACCGCCAGACCGGCGCCACCGACGAACAATTCACCGGTCGCGCCTTGCGGCACCAGCGCCAGATCAGCGTCGAGAATGTAGGCCACGCGATCACCGATCACGCTGCCGATCGGCACACTGCCGGCGCCCTCTTCCAGCACTTCCGGCGCAAGACTGGCCAGCGGCATGACCACGGTTTCGGTCGGGCCGTAGGCGTTGAAGAACAGGCTCGGTTTGAACGCCGCGCGAATTCGTTGCAGGTGTTCGCCGGTCAGCGCTTCGCCACCGGTGATGATCATCCGCACCGGCAAAACCTCGTTTTGCGTCGCGAGGAACTGCGCCAACTGACTGCCGTAGCTCGGGGTGAAACCGAGAATATTGATCCGATGTTCGCGGATCAGGCCGCAGATTTCTTCCGCGTCCCACTGGCCTTGCGCACGCAACGCCACCTGCGCACCGCTGAGCAGCGGCACCAGCAGTCGCTCGGTGGCAGCGTCGAAGTTGATCGAATAGAAGTGCAGTTCGCAGTCGTCCGGACGCATGCCGAAACGCTCGATCACCGCCTGGCAATGCATGGCGATTTCACCGTGGGACACCACCACGCCTTTCGGCTTGCCGGTGGAACCCGAGGTGTAGATCAGGTACGCCTGATGCTGCGGCAGGCTGATAAATGGCAGCTCGGTAGCCGGGTAATCGGCCAGCGCGGCGCTGTCATCTTCCAGGCACCAGCGCGCCACGTTCGACGGCAGCTCGCCGAGGGCCTTGAACATCGCGCGGTCGCTGAGCAGCAGGCCGACGCCGCTGTCTTCGATCATGTAATGCAGGCGGTCGAGCGGGTATTCCGGGTCCAGCGGCACATAGGCGCCGCCGGCCTTGAGGATCGCCAGCAGGCCGACGACCATTTCCAGCGAACGCTCCAGCGCCAGGCCGACCCGCACTTGCGGGCCGACACCGCGCTCACGCAGGGCCCAGGCCAGACGGTTGGCGCGGGCGTCGAGTTCGGCGTAGCTCAGGGTCTGCCCGGCGAAGGTCAGGGCCGGCGCATCTTTGCGCGCCAGTGCCTGCTCGGCGAACAGGTGATGTATGCAGTGGTCGAGACGACGCTCGCCCGGCTCGACGCCAAGGCTGTCGAGCAATTGCTGTTGCTCAGGCGCATCGAGCAGCGGCAGTTCGCTGAGGCGTTGTTGCGGGTCGGCGATCAACGCTTCCAGCAGGTTGCGCCAATGTCTGGCCATGCGCGCGATGGTCGGTTCATCGAACAAGTCGGTGCTGTAGGTCAGGCAGCAACCGAGGCGATGGTCGAGGTCGGTGACTTCCAGGTTGAGGTCGAACTTGGTCGCCCGCGCATCGTTGGCCAGGTACTCGACGGTCATGCCGGCGAGCATGCGGCTCTGCTGGAATTCCCAGCGCTGCACGTTGCACATCACCTGGAACAGCGGGTTGTACGCGGCGCTGCGCGGTGGCTGCAGGGCTTCAACCAGATGGTCGAACGGCAGATCCTGATGGGACTGGCCTTCGATCACGGTGTGGCGCACCTGCTCGAACAATTCGCCGACCGACATCTGGCCGTCGAGCTGGCAACGCAGCACTTGGGTGTTGAGGAACGCACCGATCAGGCCCTCGCTTTCAGTGCGGATACGGTTGGCCACCGGCGCGCCTATGCGCAGATCGGTCTGGCCGCTGTAGCGGTAAAGCAAGGTCGAAAGGGCGGCGGTCATGGTCATGAACAGGGTCAGACCGTTCTGCGCGTTGAACGCCCGAACCCGTGCAGCGAGATCATCGCTGAGGTCGAAACGGAACAGCTCACCCTGATGACTTTGCACCGGCGGGCGCGGACGGTCGCCCGGCAGTTCCAGCAGCGGATGTTCGCAGCCCAGTTGTGCAGTCCAGTAGTCGAGCTGACGCTGCCGCTCGCCGGACTCCAGCCAGTTGCGCTGCCACACGCTGTAGTCGAGGTACTGCACCGGCAGCGGTTGCAGCGGCGATTCGCGGTCGTCGACGAACGCTTCGTACAGTGCGCTGAGCTCACGGGCGAAGATGTCCATCGCCCAGCCTTCGGTGACGATGTGGTGCAGGGTCAGAACGAAGTAATGCTCCTGCTCGGCGGTCTTGACCAGGCAGGCGCGCAGCAGCGGACCGGTTTCCAGATCGAACGGCAGGTGCGCTTCATCGTCGGCCAGTTGCTGGACTTTCTGCTCGCGCACATCGGCGGCGAGTTTCGAGAAATCCTTCCAGTCCATGCGCACGCCGGTTTCGGCATGCACCTGCTGACGGGCCACGCCGTCGATGCTCGGGAACGTGGTGCGCAGGGTTTCGTGACGCAGGATCAGCGCTTGCAGCGCGGCCTCGAAACGCCCGACATCCAGCACGCCACGCAGGCGCGCCATGCCGCCGACGTTGTACGCCGGGCTGTCCGGTTCCATCTGCCAGAGGAACCACATGCGCTGCTGGGAATAGGACAGCGGCACCGGTTTGCTGCGATCAACCTTGTCGATCGGCGGCTGTTTGTTGGTGCGGCCGCTGGCCTGGATCTGGCGGATCTGCTCGGCGAAATCACCCAGTTCGCTGTGCTCGAACAAGGCACGCAGCGGCAGCTCGACGTCGCAGGCCTGGCGGGTGCGGGAGATGATTTGCGTGGCCAGCAGCGAGTGACCGCCGAGGGCGAAGAAGTCGTCGCGCAGGCCGATCTGTTTCAGGCCCAGCACTTCGCGCCAGATCGCAGCGATCTGCTGTTCCACCTCGGTGACCGGCTCGACGTGTTCGCGCACCTGCCATTGCGGCTCGGGCAAGGCGCGGCGGTCGAGTTTGCCGCTCGGACTCAGGGGCATTGCGTCCAGGCGCATCAGTTGCGCCGGGACCATGTATTCCGGCAGCTCTGCAGCCAGTGCGGTTTTCAGGCGAGCGATTTGCCCATCCTGATCTTCATTGGTGTCGGTGGCGGTGAAGTAGCCGATCAGTTGCGGGCCGGCGACGGTTTCACGCACCAGCACGGCGGCCTGCGCCACGCCGTCCTGAGCCAGCAGACGCGCTTCGATTTCTTCCGGTTCGACGCGGAAGCCGCGCAGTTTGACTTGCTGATCGAGACGGCCGAGGTATTCGATCACGCCATCGTTCGTCCAGCGTGCGCGGTCACCGGTGCGGTACAGACGCGCGCCCTGCTCGCCCAGCGGATCGACCACGAAACGTTCGGCGGTCAGCGCCGGACGGCCGAGGTAACCACGAGCCAGACCGATGCCGCTGATGCACAGTTCACCTGGCACACCGGCCGGCACTGGATTGAGATCGCTGTCGAGCACGCGGCAGACCACGTTGCCCAGCGGACGGCCAATCGGCGAACGCTCGCCATCCGCCACGCTGCAGTGCCAGTGGGTGACGTTGATCGCGGTCTCGGTTGGTCCATAACGGTTGTGCAGCTGCACCGCTGGCAGTTGCGCCAGCACTCGGTTGCGCAGCTCCGCCGGCAGCGCTTCACCGCCGGAGAATACGCGGCGCAGGCTGGTGCATTCGGCACTCAACGGTTCGTCGATGAACAGCGAAAGCAGCGGCGGTACGAAGTGCAGCGTGGTCACACCGTACTGCTGAACCAGCTGCGCAATGCGATGCGGATCGCGGTGTTCACCGGGGCCGGCGATCAGCAGGCGCGCGCCAGTGATCAGCGGCCAGAAGCACTCCCACACCGACACGTCGAAACTGATCGGCGCCTTTTGCATCAGCACGTCGGTGTCGTTCAGGCGATAGGTGTTCTGCATCCATTGCAGGCGTTCAGCCAACGCCGCGTGAGTGTTGCCCACGCCTTTCGGCTGGCCGGTGGAGCCGGAGGTGTAAATCACGTAGGCGAGGTTGTCGCCGTGCAGCTGCAGGCCCGGTGCCTGGCTCGGCCAGTTCTCCAGGTGCAGGGTGTCCATGGCGATCACGCTGACGCCTTCGCTGGCCGGCAAGCGGTCGAGCAATGACGTCTGGGTCAGCAGCAGTTCGACGCCGCTGTCGCTGAGCATGTAGGCCAGACGATCGGCCGGGTAATCCGGGTCCAGCGGCACGTAGGCGCCACCGGCCTTGATGATCGCCAGCAGGCCGATCAGCAGTTGCGGCGAACGCTCGGCGGCGATGGCTACGCACACGTCCGGGCCGACGCCCTTGTCGCGCAGGTAATGGGCCAGACGGTTGGCCTGGGTGTGCAGTTCAGCGAAGTCGAGGCTGCCGCCGTCCCACACCAGTGCGGTGCGATCAGGGGTTTGCCGCGCTTGTTCGTTGAGCAGTTCCAGCAGCCATTGTTGCGCCGGGGTGCACGGGGCGATGCTCCATTCGCTTTGCTGAGTATGTTCGGCGGCGGTCAGCAATTGCAGATCGCCGATAGTTTGTTCCGGACGTTCGCAAACTGCTCGCAGCAGGTTGCTGAAATGCTCGGCGAGGCGCTCGATAGTCGCGGCGTCGAACAACTCATCGGCGTAGTCGAAGGACAGCGTCAGGCGACCGTTGCGGTCTTCTTCACTGTGCAGTTGCAGATCGAACTTGGCCTCACGGCTGTGCCACGGCAGTTCTTCGGCCAGCAGGCCCGGCAGACGTTTTAGCGCACTCAGGTCGCGCTGCTGGTGGTTGAACATGACCTGAAACAGGCCCTGCTCGCGCGCCTGTGGGAAGGCTTCCAGCAGTTGTTCGAATGGCAGATCCTGATTCGTCTGGGCGCCGAGTGCAGCTTGTCGGGTTTGCGCCAGCAATTCGGTGAACGGCAGACGCGAATCGACGTCGGCGCGCAGCACCTGGGTGTTGATGAAGAAGCCGATCAGGCCCTGGGTTTCCAGGCGCGGACGGTTGGCGTTGGGTACGCCGATGCGGATGTCGCGCTGGCCGCTGTAACGATGCAGCAGGCTCTGGAACGCCGAGAGCAGCAGCATGAACGGCGTGGATTGATAAGCCTGTGCCGTCTGGCGGATCGCGTCGCTAAGGCTGATCCCCAGACGAACGCTGTGGCGTGCGGCGCTGTGAATTTGTTTGGCAGAACGCGGATGGTCAGTCGCCAGTTCCAGGGTCGGATGCTCGTCGCCCAACTGCGCCTTCCAGTACGCCAGTTGCCGTTCGCCCTCGCCTTGCGCCAGCCATTGGCGCTGCCAGCTGCCGTAGTCGGCGTATTGGGTTGGCAGCGGCGCGAGTTCGGCGCGCTGGCCTTGGGAAGCGCCGGCGTACAGGCGCGAGAACTCGTCGATCAACACGTTCAGCGACCAGCCGTCGGCGATGATGTGGTGCAGGGTCACCAGCAGTTGGTGATCTTCGTCGTCAAGGCGAACCAGCGTGACCCACAGTAGCGGACCTTTCTCCAGATCGAACTGGGTGCGGGCTTCGTCTTCGCGGATCCGTTGTGCGCGGGCTTCACGTTCGCTGGCCGGCAGGTCGCTGATGTCGATCAGTTGCAGATTGAATTCGCCCGCCGCTTCGACCTGTTGCAGGGCCACGCCATCGCGCTCGAAGAAGCGCGTACGCAGGGATTCGTGGCGTTCGATCAGATGCTGGAAACTGATGCGCAGAGCGTCCTCGTCCAGTTCGCCACGCAAGCGCAGGGCGCCGGGAATGTTGTAGGCGCTGCTCTGCGGGTTGAGCTGCCAGGTGATCCACAGTCGGTTTTGCGCCAGCGATTGCGGCAGCGCTTCGTTGCGCGACAGTGCGGTGATTTCGCCTTGGGCGCTGCCGCCGTCCTGCTGCTGTTGCGCCACGGCGGCGGCGAATGCGGACAGGGTCGGGGCTTCGAACAGCAGGCGCAGGTTCAGCTCCAGGCTCAGCTCTTCGCGAACCTTGGCAATCACTTGGGCGGCGGCGATCGAGTTGCCGCCGAGCAGGAAGAAGTGATCGTCGGCGTTGACCTGTTTGACGTTGAGTTGCTCGGCCCAGATCTTGCCGATCAGGGCTTCCAGTTCGGAGGCGGACGCGGTCGACTCATGAGCGGTTTCAGCGGTGGCCGACGGGAACACCGCGTAGCTGTCGAGGCTGCCGTCGGCCAGACGATTGCGGCAGGCCGAACGCTGCAACTTGCCGCTGGAAGTTTTCGGCAACGCGCCCGGATTGAGCAGCACCACCACGCTCGGTGCTTCCTGATACGCCTCGGCCACGGCCTGACGGATGGCTTTGATCAGTGCTTCAGGCGGGAGGATTTTCTGCACGCTGCGGCTGATTTCCGCCGCAATGCCGATGCCTTCTTCGCCATTCTGATTGACCGCGAACGCGGCGACGCGACCCTTGCGCACCACCTCGACTTCGTTCTCTACCGTTTTCTCGAGATCCTGCGGGTAGAGGTTGTGGCCGCGCACGATCAGCATGTCTTTCAGGCGGCCGGTGATGAACAGTTCACCTTCGCGGATGAAACCCAGGTCTCCGGTGCGCAGCCAGGTCTGGCCGGCGTGCTGGACGAAAGTCTTGGCGCTGGCCTCGGCGTTGCGCCAGTAGCCGAGGGCAATGCTCGGGCCGGCGGCCCAGACTTCACCGACGGCATTGTCGGCCAGCTCTTCAAGGGTGTTCGGTTCGACGATCAGCACCGCATGATCGGGCTGACTGATGCCGCAGCTCATGATCGGGCTGCCCTCGCCCGGCTCGGCGCGGTTTTGTGCCAAGGCTTGATCGTCGACGCGCAACGCCGGAATCCCTGTGCCCCGCGGTGTGCCGGCGACGAACAGGGTCGCTTCCGCCAGACCGTAGGACGCCATGAAGCTGTTTTCGCTGAAACCACACGCAGTGAACTTCTCGGCGAAACGCTCAAGGGTGTCGAGACGGATCGGTTCGGAGCCGGAATAGGCCACACGCCAGCGGCTCAGGTCGAGACGTTCCAGCGCCGATTCGCTGACCCGCTCGCTGCACAGACGATAAGCGAAGTCAGGCCCACCGCTGATGGTGCCGCCGTACTGGCTGATCGCTTCAAGCCAGCGCAACGGCCGGCCGAGGAAGTACGCCGGCGACATCAGGATGCACGGCACACCGCTGAAGATCGGTTGCAGCAGACCGCCGATCAGGCCCATGTCGTGATACAGCGGCAGCCAGCTGACGATCACGTCGTCCGGGTTCACGTCGATGCCGAAGCCGTGGCGGATCAGCAGTTCGTTGGCCACCAGGTTGCCGTGGCTGACCTGCACCCCCTTGGGCAGCGCGGTGGAACCGGAGGTGTATTGCAGGAAAGCGATGTGATCTTGCGGCAAGGTCGGTTCGACCCAGCGCTCGGCCAGCGCAGCGTCGAGGGTGTCGACGCACAGCAGCGGTGGCGCGCCTTCGATTTGCTGCAAGGCGTCGCGCAGGTCGGCGCTGGTCAGCAGCAGACGCGGCTCGGCGTCGGCAATGATCGACAGCAGGCGCTCCTGATGATGACGCTTGGCCGATTCCGGCGGATAAGCCGGCACCGCGATCACGCCCGCGTACAGGCAACCGAAGAACGCCGCGACGTAATCCGGGCCGCTCGGGAACAGCAATACCGCGCGATCACCGAATCCGGCCTCGGCCTGCAATGCGGCGGCAATGGTGCGCGCACGTTGATCCAGCTCGCGATAACTGAGCACCACAGCCTGCGCCTCGGTTTCAGCGAGAAAGCGCAAGGCCAGCCGATCCGGCGTCAGAGCCGCGCGGCGCTGGAGGGCTTGAACCAGGGTGCTGGGGAGTTCGAACGCGTCGGTCATGAGGTTTCCTGCCTGAATTCGGCTTGCTGGTGGAATCGGGTTGGCTGCGGCATGCCCGTGCAAGGCATGCGGGACACGGTCTTTGCCGACCGTGCAAGGCATTGGAATGCGGTAGGTCCGGGGCTGCGTACCCGGATCCATTCACCAATGAGAACGGATGACGTCTTGAAATAATTAGTCGGCAGGCTGGATCGCCAACGGGGCTGGGCGCTTGGGCGAGTGCGACGGCGTGTCGCAGTTCTCAGATCGCACTGTTATGGATCATTAGTTCTCTTTCTCAATTGACAATCATTATCATTCAACATAATTTGTCGCTCGATGTGTAGGACGGCCCCGTCCCCCAGGCGTCCCACTAACCTATTGGCAGCAAGGTGATTTCCATGACGGAACAAGTATCCACAAGCAGGTGCGATTCACCGCTACTTCAGGCATTCGTCGACAATCGACTGATTCTGGTCAAGATTGCAGCCCGCATTACCGGCTGCCGGTCACGCGCCGAAGATGTGGTCCAGGATGCGTTCTTCCGACTGCAGTCGGCGCCGCCGATCACGTCGTCGATCAAGGCCCAGCTGAGTTATCTGTTCCAGATCGTGCGCAATCTGGCGATCGATCACTACCGCAAACAGGCGCTGGAGCAGAAGTACGCCGGCCCCGAGGAGGAAGGGTTGAACGTGGTCATTCAGGGCGCTTCGCCGGAAACCTCGCACATCAACTTCTCGACCCTGGAACACATCGCCGACGCGTTGACCGAGCTGCCGGTCCGCACCCGCTATGCGTTCGAGATGTACCGTCTGCACGGCGTGCCGCAGAAGGACATTGCCAAGGAACTCGGCGTTTCGCCAACGCTGGTCAACTTCATGATTCGCGATGCGCTGGTGCACTGCCGCAAGGTATCCGGCAGCCGCGCCGATGCGGTGTCCGCGAACCGTCGCTGACCTGAAACAGAGCCAAAAAAAAGATCGCAGCCTTCGTTGAAGGGCTGCGATCTTTTTTGTTTTCAGCGAAATATCACACCAGCGTGCACCGGTCGAAGAACCGCTCGCGCCCGAGAATCATCAGCGCCGCGCGCTTGTGCGGGAAATCGAATTCTTTCTCGCAGTGGAAGCACTGGTTGTGCATGTGGCCGATCATCTTCGCATTGTCGGCACGCGGTTCGGCAACGACGCGCTGCGTGCGCGGATCATCCAGAAACAGGTAGTGCACCAGCGCCGACAGCCAACTCGCCACCTTGTGCGGACCGCGATGGTCTTCTTCCCCGACCAGCATGTGAATGCCGCGATCGTAATTGTCGGCATCGTAGAACGGCGCGATGCGATCTTCCTTGGCCCAGTAAGCTTCGAAATAGGCAAACGGCTGATCATCGAAACAACCGATCAGGGTCAGCGTGTGCGGATCGGCGTCGAGCTTGCTCAGGTACTCGCGATGCTGTTCGAGGCTGCCCTCTTCCTGCCAGAAACTCGCGACGCGCGGGCTGTTCTGCCAGCGATTGAAACGCGCCAGATCCTGCTCGATCTCCACCGTTCGCAGGGAAATCCAGGCACCGAGACGGGCATCGAAACGCCGATAGACTTCCCCACGCGGTTTCACCGGGCGCAGCGGATGACGCTTGCCGTTGCTGATGACCATCTGCTGCGGATAGCTGCCGGTCAGCGATGTGCCGAGCCACGGCTGCGGCAGTTGCCAGAACAGCGTGCGCTCGCAGCGGTATTCACCCGCCACTTCAGTGCCCACCAGCAAACCGCTGAGCAAGGCTTCGGTCGGCGCCTGATCGAGTTGCCAGATCAATTGCTGACGCGCCGGATCCCGGGCAAACAGCCAATAACAGGCCGCCCACAGCGCCTGGCCCGGCGGCAGTGCATAGCGCTCATCGATCTGGATCGGCCCCTGGCCTTCACGATCAAGACGCAGGCGAATCAGCGGTTGCCCGTCCAGGCTCAGGCTCAGACGGCTTTCGGTGGCATCGGCTACCAGTTGGCTGCCCGAAGGCAGGGCCAGGGCAGTCAGGTCATTCAGATTGGACATGGGTCGGGCTCACGATAATCGTCGACAGTTCAACGATGGGACGTGAGCCGGGGCGGGAAATTTAGGCCGTTCGGCAAAAACCGCCGGTCACTGATGAGGTACCGGCACCACCGCAATCTTGTACGGGTCGAAGATCTTCAGCATCTGCCCGTTGTCGCGCAGGCCTTGCAGCAGCTTGCCGAACGCTTCGCCGGTGATCGGCGCCTTCGGACTGAGAATCGCGTAGTGGTGGTAGATCTGGTCGATGCGCTGGGACACCAGCAACTCGTCGCGCACCTTTTCGTTGCGCAGCAGGTAATCGAACAGGTACGAGCGAGTCACCAACGCAATGTCCGCGCGCCCGCGCAAGACCATCAGCAGGTTGCTGTCGTGGGAATAGGTCAGCGTGGCGTTGTAGGTTTCGGCGAGGTACTTGGGATCGGCGTTGAAGTTGGCGAATTCGTAGTGATAGCCGCTGTACAGCGCCAGCCTTTTGCCCTTGAGATCCGCGAAGTAGTTCTGCTGGCGACCGGGCTTGTTCTGCGCGACGAAAATCTCTGCGTCCTCAAGCCCCATGTCGACGGTGGTGTGGGGAATGTCTTTCCAGCCCCACTCCGGATTTTCGAAGATCGCCATGTCGGTGCGGCCATCCTTGAAATCGCCGAACCGGCGAGGAATCGAGGTGGGCACCAGTTCAAAACGATAGTCGCTCTGGGCGCTGTTCAACGCGGCGACCAGTTCCGGCAGCAGGCCGGTGTCGGCGCCGTTTTCCGGGCGAATGGTGTAGGGCGGAAAATGCGCTGCGCCCACCCGAACCACCTGCGCCGCCGGAGCAGGCAATACCCATAAAGCAGCCAGCGCTGCGAGCATCAGCCCGGCGGCCGTCCGAATTGGCGAAGACTTCAAAACACCCCACTCCCCGAAAAAGTACCGATCATTGCATTCAAGCTAGGCGGTTTCGCCCAGTTAGCCAGTTTCCCGGCCCGATAGAAAGCGCCTAGCGCTCCTCGAGCACCAGAATCAGCGCTTCTTCGGCCAGTTGATCCAGGCTCAGACTGCCGCCGGCACGGAACCAGGTGGTGGTCCAGGACAACGCGCCCGTGAGAAAACGTCGGGTAATGAACACGTCGCCACGGATGAACCCCGCCTCCTTGGCCTCGCCCAGCACTTGCAGCCAGAGGTCTTCGTAGATGTCGCGCAGCGCCAGCACTTTGGCCTGGCCGTCTTCGGACAGCGAGCGCCATTCATACACCAGCACCGCCATCGCCTCGCCGCTGCCGCCCATGATCGACTGCAATTCGCAGCGGATCAGCGCCAGCACCCGCTCGCGCACATCGGCGGCATCGGCAAGGGCCGCACGCATCAGCGCGGTGTTGTAGCGGATGGTTTCTTCCATCACCGCCCGCAGGATTTCATCCTTGCTCTTGAAGTGATGAAAGATGCTGCCCGACTGAATCCCCACGGCACCGGCCAGATCGCGAACCGTGGTGCGCTCGTAGCCTTTGTTGCGGAACAGGTGGGCCGCCACTTGCAGCAGTTTGCCGCGAGCGCTGTCCGGATCGGTCAACTGGCCGGCATCGACCAGTTCACGCATGACCCTCAGGGCTTTTTGCTCGTCCACCCGTTCTCTCCTACAGTCGATCAGTCAAATGCGCCGTACGCCGCAGAAACGGCGGGGTTGCGCGGGCAATTTAAGCCGCCGGCGGTGACCAAGCAAGCGCTTGGGCAGAAGATAATTCCAGGCGTTTACAAACCAAGCGCTTGCTTGGTAGTCTCGATGCACTTCTGTCACAGGTTGCTGAGTCGGAGATCAAAATGCCCACCACGGTTCGCATCGGATGCGCCAGCGCATTCTGGGGAGACACCTCGACCGCCGCCGCGCAGCTTGTGGCCGCAGGACAGCTGGATTATCTGGTCTTCGACTACCTCGCCGAAATCACCATGTCGATCATGGCCGGCGCACGCATGAAGGATCCGCAGGCCGGGTTCGCCGGCGATTTCATCGAAGTCCTCGCGCCTCTGTTGCCGCAACTGGCCGAACAGAAAATTCGCGTCATCAGCAATGCCGGCGGGGTCAATCCCAAGGCCTGCGCCGCCGCGCTGCAAGCGGCCTGCGACAAGGCTGGCGTGGCGCTGAAGATCGCCGTGCTGTCGGGCGATGACCTGCAACCCCAGTTCAAACAACTGGCCACCCAAGGCATCACGGAAATGTTCAGCGGCGCCCCGCTGCCGCCGATGTGCGTGTCGACCAACGCCTACCTCGGCGCGCCGGGCATCGTCGAAGCGCTGCGCCTTGGCGCCGACATCGTGATCACCGGCCGGGTGGTCGACAGCGCAGTGGTCAGTGCCGCGCTGGTGCACGAATTCAGCTGGTCGTGGCACGACTACGACAAACTCGCGCAAGGCGCCTTGGCCGGGCACATCATCGAATGCGGCGCGCAGTGCACCGGCGGCAACTTCACCGACTGGCGCGACGTGCCGGACTACGAACACATCGGTTTCCCGATCGTCGAAGTCAGCGCCGACGGCCAGTTCATCGTCAGCAAACCCGAAGGCTCCGGCGGACTGGTTACGCCACTGACCGTCGGCGAGCAGATGCTCTACGAAATCGGTGATCCGCAGGCCTATCTGTTGCCCGATGTGGTCTGCGATTTCAGCCAGGTCAAACTCCAGCAACAAGGCAAAAACGCGGTCCGGGTCCACGGCGCCAAAGGCTTGCCGCCCAGCGACCAATACAAGGTCAGCGCAACGTATCCGGACGGTTTCCGTTGCACCGCCAGTTGCCTGATCGCCGGCATCGATGCCGTGGAGAAAGCCCGGCGCGTCAGCCAGGCGATTCTCGACAAAACCTCGGAGATGCTCGACCAGAAAGGTCTCGGGCTCTACACCGAAACCCACGTCGAACTGCTCGGCAGCGAAGCCACCTACGGCCCTCACGGCCAGCGCCGGGACAGCCGCGAAGTGGTGATCAAACTCGCCGTACGCCACCCGAACAAACAAGCGTTGATCCTGTTCTCCCGGGAGATCGCCCAGGCCGCCACCGGCATGGCGCCAGGGCTGACCGGGATCGTTGGCGGACGGCCGACGGTATATCCGTTGATCCGGCTGTTCTCGTTCCTGATCGACAAAAGCGCCTGCACATTGCAGATCGACATCGCCGGCGAATCTCACCCGTTCACCCTGCCCGCCCCTGCAACACTCGACAGTCAGGATCTGCCCCTGCCCCACGAAACGCCCAAACCCCAGGGCCGCGCCGACGCGAGCGTGCCATTGGTGAAACTGGCCGTGGCGCGCTCCGGCGACAAGGGCAATCACAGCAACATCGGCGTCCTGCCGCGCCGTCCCGAATACCTGCCGTGGATCGCCGAAGCGCTGACCCCGGCCGTGATTGTCGACTGGATGAGCCATGTCCTCGACCCGATTCACGGCCGGGTCGAGCGCTGGTATCTGCCGGGCACCCACAGCCTCAACTTCCTGCTGGAAAACGCCCTTGGTGGCGGCGGCGTGGCGAGCCTGCGCATCGACCCGCAAGGCAAGGCCTTCGCCCAGCAATTGCTGGAAATCCAGATCCCGGTGCCGCAGAGCATCGCCGAACAGTTCGACTAGAGGATTGGCACCATGGCGTTCGAATCGATTTTCCGGGCTGATCTGTTCAGCGGCCAGACCGTCATCGTCACCGGGGGCGGCAGTGGCATCGGGCGTTGCACCGCCCATGAACTGGCGGCGCTCGGGGCCAACGTGGTGCTGGTCGGGCGCAAGCCGGAAAAGCTGCAAAGCGTCGCCGCCGAAATTGCCGAGGACGGCGGTCGGGCGAGCTGGAGGGCCTGCGATATCCGTGACGAAGAGGCGGTGAAGGCGCTGGTCAGCGAACTGATCCGCGAACACGGGCCGATCCACGGGCTGGTCAACAATGCCGGCGGCCAGTACCCGTCGCCCCTGGCCTCGATCAATCAGAAAGGTTTCGAAACCGTACTGCGGACCAATCTGGTCGGCGGCTTCCTGATGGCCCGGGAAGTGTTCAATCAATCGATGAGCAAACACGGCGGCAACATCGTCAACATGCTCGCCGACATGTGGGGCGGCATGCCCGGCATGGGCCACTCCGGCGCTGCGCGTTCGGGCATGGACAACTTCACCAAAACGGCGGCGTTCGAATGGGGTTATGCCGGCGTTCGGGTGAATGCGGTGGCGCCGGGCTGGATCGCGTCCAGCGGCATGGACACTTACGAAGGCGCGTTCAAGGCCGTGATCCCGACCTTGCGCGAACACGTGCCGCTCAAGCGCATCGGCACCGAATCGGAGGTCAGCGCAGCGATCGTGTTTCTGCTCAGCCCGGCTGCCGCGTTCATCAGCGGCAGCACCTTGCGCATAGACGGCGCGGCCAGCCTGGGCAGTCGCGCCTGGCCGCTGCACAAGGCGACCCACAGCGAATCCTTCAACGGTTTTCACCGGGCCTATATGCCGGACGTTTTGAAGGACAAGGAGTAAGCCATGCCGCAGATCCAGTCCCAACTCGACCCGCACAGCGAAGCCTTCGCCCGCAACCGCGCAGCCATGCTCGCCGCCATCGAGCAAGTCCAGCAGCTCGAACAGAACCTGCTGAACAAGGCGGCCGAGGCTAAGCCGAAATTCGACAAACGTGGACAACTGTTGCCCCGTGAACGTCTGAATCTGTTGCTCGACCCCGGCGCGCCGTTCCTCGAACTGGCGAGCCTGGCCGGCTACAAACTCCACGACGACAAGGACGGCAGCTCGGCCGGTGGCGGCTTGATCGCCGGCATCGGTTACGTGTCCGGCGTGCGCGCCTTGATCGTGGCGAACAACAGCGCGATCAAGGGCGGGACGATTTCCCCGTCGGGTCTGAAAAAATCCCTGCGCCTGCAACAGATCGCCCAGGAAAACAAACTGCCGGTCATCACCCTCGCCGAAAGCGGCGGCGCCAACCTCAATTACGCGGCGGAGATTTTCGTCGAAGGCGCACGCAGCTTTGCCAATCAGGCGCGGATGTCGGCCATGGGGCTGCCGCAGATCACCGTGGTGCACGGTTCGGCCACCGCCGGTGGCGCGTATCAGCCGGGGCTGTCGGATTACGTGGTGGTGGTGCGCGGCAAGGCCAAGCTGTTTCTTGCCGGCCCGCCGTTGCTTAAAGCAGCGACCGGTGAAGTCGCCACCGACGAAGAACTGGGCGGCGCCGAGATGCACGCGCAAGTCGCCGGCACCGCAGAATACCTGGCCGAAAACGATGCCGACGGCGTGCGTCAGGTGCGGGAAATCGTCAGCCTGCTGAACTGGAACGAGCAAATACCGTGGCTGCCCGAGCCGCAATTCAAAGAGCCGCTGTACCCCATCGACGAACTGCTCGGCCTGATCCCGGACGACCCGAAAAAGCCCTACGACGTGCGCGAAATCATTGCGCGGATCGCCGACGAATCGCGCTTCCTGGAGTTCAAGGGCGAGTTCGATCAGCAGACCGTTTGCGGGCACCTGAAAATCCAGGGGCGCGCCTGCGGTTTCATCGGCAACAACGGCCCGATCACGCCCAACGGCGCGAGCAAAGCGGCGCAATTCATTCAACTCTGCGATCAGAGCCAGACACCGCTGCTGTTTTTCCACAACACCACCGGGTTCATGGTCGGCACCGAATCGGAACAGCACGGCGTGATCAAGCACGGCTCGAAACTGATCCAGGCCGTTGCCAATGCGCGGGTGCCGAAACTGACGATCGTGGTCGGCGGCTCCTACGGCGCGGGCAACTACGCGATGTGCGGACGCGGGCTTGATCCGCGCTTCATCTTCGCCTGGCCCAACAGCCGCACCGCCGTGATGGGTGGCGCCCAGGCCGGCAAGGTGTTGCGCATCGTCACCGAAGCCAAACAGCTCAAGGACGGCCTGGTGCCCGACCCGAAAATGCTCGACATGCTGGAGCAGGTCACCGCGCAGAAACTCGACAGCCAGTCCACCGCCCTCTACGGCAGCGCCAACCTGTGGGACGACGGGCTGATCGATCCGCGTGACACCCGCACCCTGCTCGGCTACCTGCTGGACATCTGCCACGAAGCCGACATCCGCACGCTGCAACCCAACAGCTTCGGCGTCAGCCGGTTCTGATCGCCACGGACTAAAGGAGAACAATAAAAATGATCTTCACCCCGGAACACGAAGCACTGCGCCGTACCGTCCGCCAGTTCGTCGAGCACGAGATCAACCCCCACGTCGATGAATGGGAAAAGGCCGGGCGCTTTCCGATCCACGAGATTTTCCGCAAGGCCGGCGACCTCGGTCTGCTGGGGATTTCCAAGCCGGAAAAATTCGGCGGCATGGGCCTGGATTACAGCTATTCGATCGTCGCCGCCGAAGAGTTCGGCACCATCCACTGCGGCGGCATTCCGATGTCGATCGGCGTGCAGACCGACATGTGCACCCCGGCCCTCGCCCGCTTCGGTTCCGATGAATTGCGCGACGAATTCCTGCGCCCGGCCATCACCGGCGAGCAGGTCGGTTGCATTGGCGTCTCGGAAGTCGGCGCTGGCTCCGATGTCGCCGGGCTCAAGACCACCGCACGCAAGGACGGCGACGACTATGTGATCAACGGCAGCAAGATGTGGATCACCAACTCGCCGAGTGCTGATTTCATCTGTCTGCTGGCCAACACTTCGGACGACAAACCGCACGTCAACAAGTCGCTGATCATGGTGCCGATGAACACGCCGGGCATCAGCCTCAGTTCGCACCTCGACAAGCTCGGCATGCGCAGTTCGGAAACCGCCCAGGTGTTTTTCGACAACGTGCGCGTGCCCCAGCGCAATCGCATCGGCCACGAAGGCGCCGGGTTCATGATGCAGATGCTGCAGTTCCAGGAGGAACGCCTGTTCGGCGCGGCGAACATGATCAAAGGCCTGGAATACTGCGTCGACAGCACCATCGAGTACTGCAAGGAACGCAAGACTTTCGGCAATGCGCTGATCGACAACCAGGTGATCCACTTCCGCCTCGCCGAATTGCAGACCGAAATCGAATGCCTGCGGGCGCTGGTCTATCAGGCCACCGAGCAATACGTGAAAGGCCAGGACGTCACCCGACTGGCTTCGATGGCCAAACTCAAGGCCGGGCGCCTCGGCCGCGAAGTCAGCGACAGTTGCCTGCAATACTGGGGCGGCATGGGCTTCATGTGGGACAACCCGGTGGCCCGCGCCTACCGCGACGTGCGGCTGGTGTCGATTGGCGGCGGCGCCGACGAAATCATGCTGGGGATCATCTGCAAACTGATGGGCATCCTGCCGGGGAAAAAGAAATGAGCGCCCTGCCCGATTGCCAGACGCTGCTGCTGGAACGGCACAACGGCGTGTTGCACATCACCCTCAATCGCCAGGAAAGCCGCAATGCCATGAGCCTGCAAATGGTCGCCGAGTTGCGCGCCGTGCTGGCAGAGGTGCGCGATGACCGCAGCGTTCGCGCGCTGGTGCTCAGCGGTGCCGGCGGGCATTTCTGCGCTGGCGGCGATATCAAGGACATGGCCAACGCCCGCGCTCAGGGCAGCGATGCCTATCGCGAGTTGAACCGTGCCTTCGGGTCGTTGCTGGAAGAAGCGCAGCACACGCCGCAAGTGCTGATCACCGTGTTGCAGGGCGCGGTGCTCGGGGGCGGGTTCGGGCTGGCGTGTGTCAGCGATATCGCCATCGCCGATCATCAGGCGCAATTCGGTTTGCCGGAAACCAGCCTCGGCCTGCTGCCGGCACAGATCGCGCCGTTTGTTGTGCAGCGCATCGGCCTGACCGAGGCCCGCCGCCTGGCCCTGACCGCCGCCCGCTTCGACGGCCATCAGGCCCGACGTCTGGGGCTGGTGCATTTTGTCGAGCAGGATCCACAGGCGCTCGCCGAGCGACTGGATGAAGTGCTCGACCATGTCCTGTGCTGCGCCCCCGAAGCGAATGCCGTGACGAAAAAATTGCTGCTGGCCAGCGCCGGCCAGCCGTCGAGTGAACTGCTGGACGAAGCCGCGCAGTGGTTCAGCGAAGCGGTGACCGGTGCCGAAGGCATCGAAGGCACGATGGCGTTTGTGCAAAAGCGCAAACCGAGGTGGGCCCCTTAGAAGCATCGCGGGCAAGCCCGCTCCCACAGTTTTTGTGAGCACCACTGAATCCTGTGGGAGCGGGCTTGCCCGCGATGAGGCCCTTCAATCCACCGCCAACATTCAGGAAAACCACCATGCCCGCCCTCCACAAAATCCTGATCGCCAACCGCGGTGAAATCGCCTGCCGCATCCAGCGCACCGCCCAGGCGCTTGGCTATCGCACGGTCGCGGTGTTCAGCGACGCCGACGCCGACGCACTGCACGTGCAAATGGCCGATCAAGCGGTGAACATCGGCCCGGCGCCGGTGCAGCAGTCCTACCTGAACATCACGGCGATCCTCGACGCCGCCCGGCGCAGCGGTGCCGACGCAATCCATCCCGGCTACGGCTTTCTCTCGGAAAATGCCGAATTCGCCCGCGCCTGCGAACAGGCCGGCCTGACCTTCATCGGCCCCAGCGTCGAAGCCATCGAACTGATGGGCAGCAAACGACAGTCGAAAATCGCCATGCTCGCCGCCGGCGTCCCGTGCATCGCCGGCTATCAAGGCGCCGAGCAGGACGACGTGACGCTGACCCGCGAAGCCGAGCGCATCGGTTACCCGTTGATGATCAAGGCCAGCGCTGGCGGTGGCGGGCGCGGCATGCGTCTGGTGCACAGCGTCGAGGAATTGCCAGCGCAATTGCGCACGGCGCGCTCCGAAGCCTTGAACGGTTTCGGCAGCGACGAACTGATCCTCGAACAGGCGTTGATCGAACCGCGCCATGTCGAAGTGCAGCTGTTCGGCGATCACCACGGCAACCTGATCTACCTCGGGGAACGCGACTGTTCGATTCAGCGTCGGCACCAGAAAGTCATCGAAGAAGCACCCTGCCCGGTGATGACCGAAGAACTGCGCCAGGCAATGGGCGAAGCGGCGCTCAAGGCCGGGCGTGCGGTGAACTATGTCGGCGCCGGCACCGTGGAGTTTTTGCTAGATGCCGATGGCCGGTTCTACTTTCTGGAAATGAACACCCGGTTGCAGGTCGAGCACCCGGTGACTGAACTGATTACCGGGCTGGACCTGGTGGCGTGGCAACTGTCGGTCGCCGAGGGCCAACCGCTGCCACTGACCCAGGCGCAGGTGAAACTCGATGGCCACGCGATGGAAGTGCGCCTCTACGCCGAAGACCCGGCCCAGGGTTTTCTACCGCAGACCGGGCGTGTCGAAGCCTGGGCGCCGGCACTGGATCGCGGTGCACGGATCGATCACGGGTTGATCGAAGGCCAGTCGGTCTCACCGTTCTACGACCCGATGCTCGGCAAACTGATCGCCCACGGCGCGACCCGTGAAGAGGCCCGGCGCAAACTGCTGTGTGCGGTTCAAGACAGCGTGTTGCTGGGCGTGCATAGCAATCAGCGGTTGCTCGCCAGCCTGTTGCAGCATCCGCAGTTCATCAGCGGGGAGTTCGGCACTGGCTTCATCCCGCAATACTTCGCAGATCACGACTGCCTTCGCGCCTATTCGCCCAGTGCCGAAGATCTGGCCGTGGCGGCGGTGCTGTTTTACCAATCTGTCGCACAGCAACACCGCGCCCCGCTGTCCGGATGGCGCAACAATGCCGGTGCGCCGTTGCTCTATCGCATCAGTCTCGACGCCCGCGACTGGAACGTGCAACTGCGCGCCAGTCCGGACAATACGTTTGCAGTGCAGGTCGCGGAGCGCGTCATCGAACTCAAACTCATCGAACACACCGTCGGGGCCGTGACACTGGAAATCGACGGCCTGCGACAGCGCCATGCCTATCGGCTGCGCGACGACCAGCTCTGGCTGTTCACCCACCCCGGCAGCCTGCACCTGGTGGATCGAACTCATGCTGTGATCGACAGTCAGACCAGCGTCAGTTCCGGCACGTTGAAAGCCCCGATGGATGGCGCCATCATCGATGTGCTTGTCAGCGAAGGCAGCCCGGTCAGCAAGGGCCAACTGCTGGTGGTGCTGGAAGCGATGAAAATGGAGCACCCGCTCAAGGCCGGCATCGACGGCGTGCTCAAGCGGGTGCAGGTCAAGATCGGCGATCAGGTAAAAAATCGTCAGGTTCTGTTGCAGGTCGAGTAGTCGCCGCGCGCATCCGCAAGGTTTGACTACGCTCTGAATAATCAGGACGCGGAAATCAGGAACCCTGCGATGCCCCATTGGCTGGTCATAGATCTGGAAGCCACCACCGATGAGGGTGGCTGGCCGGTTACGGAGATGGAGATCATCGAGATCGGCGCGACCCTGGTTGATCGCGCCGGTCGCGAGCAGGATCACTTCCAGCGCTTCGTCAAACCGACGCGGCGTCCCTTGCTGACGCCGTTTTGCCGCGAACTCACGCACATCACCCAGGCCAACATCGACGCGGCGCAGCCGCTGAGTGAAGTGTGGCCTGCGTTCGAGCGCTGGCTCGGTCAGCACCAGACACGCCTTGAAGGCTGGGCCAGCTGGGGCGATTACGACCGCAAACAGTTGCTTCAGGAATGGCAGCGCCTGCAACTCGACAGCGCGCTGAGCCGGGTGCCGCACATGAACCTCAAACAGCGCTTTGCCAAGGCCCGACGCCTCGAACGGCCACTGGGCCTCAATGGCGCGTTGCAACTGGCGGGCATGCAATTCACCGGTCAACAACACCGGGCGCTGGAAGATGCGCGCAATACCGCCCGATTATTGCCGTTGGTGCTGCCGCTCTAGGGCAGGTGACGGCGCCATGAGCCTTGTGCATACTGGCCGACCCTTTTTGACCCTTTTAAGCCCTTTTCGAGAGGAATCGCCCATGTTTAAAGTCAACGAGTACTTCGACGGCACCGTCAAGTCGATCGCTTTTGGCACCGCTGAAGGCCCTGCGACCATCGGCGTCATGGCCCCGGGCGAATACGAATTCGGCACCAGCCAGCGTGAAATCATGCACGTGGTTTCGGGCGCACTGACCGTCAAACTGCCGGACAGCAGCGACTGGGAAACCTTCGCCGCCGGCAGCCAGTTCAACGTGCCAGCCAACAGCAAGTTCCAGCTGAAAGTGGCCGTCGACACCGCTTACCTGTGCGAATACCGCAGCTGAAACCCCGGTTTCCTGCGGTCATAAAAAATGCCCGTGTCCTTGGACACGGGCATTTTTCGTTTCAGGGCCGTTTATTCGAGGATTTCCACCGGCATACCGACTTCAAGCCGTCCGTTGCCGTCGTTGACCAGGTTCTGGCCAAACATCGCGCCGTCGGCTTGGGCGCGAGTCTTCTGCAAGGTCGCCAGCGGTTCACGGTCAGCGCTGCGCTCACCTGTCTGCGGATCGATCGTGGTGAGAATGCACCGCGAGCAGGACTTGACCACGCGGAACTCGACATCGCCGATTCGAATCCGCTTCCAGCCATCCTCGGCGTAAGCATCACTGCCTTCGATCACCAGATTCGGCCGGAACCGCAGCATTTCCAGCGGACGCCCGACTTCCTGCGACAGGTGTTGCAGCGAGGCCTCACCAATCAGCAGCAGCGGGAAACCATCGGCGAATGCCACTTGATCGTCATCGTTGCCGTACCCGGCCTGGGTCGTCCGGGCACGATCCAGCGGCACTTGCACCAGTCGGGTCGGCTTGCCGATGAAATCGCTGACCCAGCGGGCCGCCTCTTCACCGGCATCCGGCACACGCAGGGTGTCACGCCAGATGGTTACGCCGCGCAGGTCATCGTCGCTGCCGGGCAGGGCGACATCGATTGCCGAATGCCCCGGCGCGCTGAGCGTCAGACCGCCGCTGGCATTCCACAATGCCGACAACTGGCTCATCTTCGCTTCGGCACGCTGGGTCAGGAATCGCCCGCTGGCCTCGTCCACCAGCATCCAGCGTCGGTCGCCCTCAAGCCCCAGTTTGTCCAGGCCGATCCCTTGCAGGACTTCGCCCTTGGCGGATTTCAACGGGTAACGATAAAGCGCGCTCAGACGCAGCATGGCCAGCTCCCTGGTGGGTCAAAAACGCCACCCTATACGAGCTTTGTCAGCGAATCAAAGGCTGACGCAGGGTCAGCCTCGACACGTTGATCAGGCCGGCACTTCGTCGAGCATCAGACGCTGGCGCACCACATCGACCAGCTTGTCCGGCTGGAACTTGGAGAGGAAGTTGTCGCAGCCGACCTTCTTCACCATCGAGTCGTTGAAACTGCCGGACAGCGAGGTGTGCAGCACCACATACAGGCCACGCAGGCGCGGGTCGTTGCGGATTTCGGTGGTCAGCCGGTAGCCATCCATTTCCGGCATTTCAGCGTCGGTAAAGATCATCAGCAGCTTGTCGGTCATGTTCACCCCGGTGTCCGCCCAGGCCTTGAGCATGTTCAGGGCTTTCAGGCCGTCGCTGGCGATGTGCATCTTCACGCCCAACTGGCCGAGAGTGTCGCGCAATTGCGAGAGCGCCACGTTGGAGTCGTCCACCAGCAACACTTCACGGCCACGGGCGCGTTCGAGCACCGGATCGTCCAGTTTGTCGCGCGAAACCTTGGCGTTGTACGGCACGATTTCGGCGAGGACTTTCTCGACGTCGATGATTTCCACCAGTTGATCGTCGACCTTGCTGATGGCCGTCAGGTAATGCTGACGACCGGCGCTTGTCGGCGGTGGCAGGATGGCTTCCCAGTTCATGTTGACGATGCGGTCCACGCCACCGACGAGAAACGCCTGCACCGAACGATTGTATTCAGTGACGATGATCGTGCTGTTCGGGCCAGGCACCAATGGCCGCATGCCGATCGCTTGGGACAGGTCGATCACCGGCAGCGTCTGCCCACGCAGGTTGACCACACCGCAGACAAACGGGTGACGCTGGGGCATCAGGGTCAGTTTCGGCAACTGCAGGACTTCCTGAACCTTGAACACGTTGATCGCGAACAATTGGCGTCCGGCCAGTCGAAACATGAGAATTTCCAGGCGATTCTCACCCACCAGTTGCGTGCGTTGGTCTACCGTGTCGAGAATGCCGGCCATCAATGACTCCTGGGCTTGTTCTGATGAATTCACTATTGGGGGTTATCGGCTGAATCTGACGGATCTTGATCCCGTCACAAATCACCAACAAAATGCCATGAGCAGGCATTGATGTCACATTAACATCATGCTTTACTGGCCCGGTGAAATCATCTGCTACATTCTCTTCGGCGCGACCTCGATTTGCGCGACAGGTTCCCGTGCCTAAGGGAATCCCCTAGTAACAATCAGGCCCAACCTGATATTCGCGATATCCAATAGCCATTAATGTGACGCCATTCTCATTGCATGAACGGAGTCAGGCTATTGTGTGCGATCGCAATTCAGTGGAAACACATCCTCTTGAAACCCCAGGTCTGTGCCAATGCACACCGGGGCGCGGTCTCGCGACGGTTCATGATCGTCGACACACACGGCATTCCCTCATCAGACATGACGTGGTGGAGATAAGCATGCCGAACGACCGTAGTGACTGGGCGCAGCGGTTCCCCGAATTTCTTGTCGAGGCTGAAACGCTCCTGGCCAAGTCTGAAGAATGCCTCAGCCACTTGCAGCTGATCAGCAATGACAAGGACGCCATCGACTGCATGCTCAGCACCCTCCTCAAGCTGGCGAACAAGGCCGATGCCCTGGCGCTGGGGGCGGTGTCCGAATTCTCCCTGCACCTGCATGGCCTGCTCACCCAGGTTCAGGATCACGTGGATTTGCATGCGCAGGCCCTGGAAGCACTGAAAGACTGCTTCACCCTGATGGCCTGGCAACTGGAGCTGGTTGACCCAAGCACCGGCCAATTGGGCCTCGATGAAAGCGAGCAGGCGTCGCTGATTGAAGCCTTTGCCTGCCAGGTCGGACAGACTCACTTTCAAATGCCGCTCAATGGCAAGCCGATGTCCCTCGTCTCCTGGACGGAACGCCAAGCGTAACCGAGCATACAGTGGGCTGTTCGGGCCCGTCAGTTCTCGCCGTCGAATGTCGCAATTGAATAGTTCATGCCTGCCTGCGACACCTCCCAATAAATAATTACGTGCGATGAATGCAGACTATCCTCTGCGGATGTCAGGGTTTTCCTGTGTAAAAGAAAACTTGTGGTGCATCGATAATTATCGAGTCGGGTACTTCAACTTTTCCATTATGGAACCCTCGTCCAACATGGCCTGTTTCCTGACTCTTTGGACATATAGCGCAAACGCGACCAACGGTATGTTAAGTGGTATTATGCCGCCCGTTAGTTGTTTCAGTTAATGGCATTGTGACTTCTATGAGCAGTCTCCACCGAAGTTGGCGCTCAATTATCGATCACTGAACCGTTTTGAAATCAACAACCTGAATGACAGTTTTCCAGACAGAGACCGCCAGCCCTTCTGACCGGTCTGCCCGCAGCGAACATCCATTGGCTCCATCCGCTATGTACGCCAGCCTCAAGTCAATCACCACATGGCCTCCCTCCCGAGAAAATGCCCGCAGGTTCACACTCCTGCTGTGCACGGCTTCGGCCTTGGGCAGTCTGTTGAGCTATGGCATCTCTGCGCCGTTGTCGCTCGGCCTGCTGCTGATCAACGTGGCGGCTGCCGGTTGCGTCTGGACCCAACATCGTCTGTCGCGCAAATCCATCAAGTTCCAGCCTCAGGAACTCGCCGACCGTTTGCTGGAAGTCCAGGAAAACGAGCGCCATCGCCTGAGCCGTGAACTGCATGACGATATCGGCCAACTGCTGACCGCCGCCAAGCTGCAAAGCGAATGGCTCAAGCGTCGCTTGCCCGCGGACATGCAGGAACACTGTTCAGTACTTTGCGAGACGCTCGAAGAAACCCTTAACAAGGTTCGCGACGTTTCGGCCATTCTCAACCCGCGGCAACTGACCAGCCTTGGTCTGGAAGCGAGCTTGCGTGCGCACCTGCTCAAGGTACTGGCCAATACTTCGGTGCACTGGAGTCTGGACTGCCAGCAGCGCCTGAACGGAATCCCCGAAGAAATGGCCGTGGCCGCCTTTCGTATCACTCAGGAAGCGGTGACCAACATCCTTCGCCATGCGCAGGCCAAAAACCTGTTGATCCGCGTGCAACGCCTGCCGCAGGGCCTGACCCTGCTGATCAGCGATGATGGCCTGGGCTTTTCCCCGGCAGCGAATCCGGGTCGCGAAGGACAGCGGGGCATGGCCGGGATGGCCGAACGGATCGAGCAACTGGGCGGCACACTGAGCGTGACCAGCGAGCCGGGCAAAGGTACTCAAATCGAAGCACTATTCCCCTGGGCGCCCCGTGCACTCGAGCGGGCCAGTACGAATAAGGTTATGCGTTGACTTGTAACTTACTTCTGGTGGATGACCACTCGCTGATCAGGGCCGGCGTGCGCGCCCTGGTGCTGGATATTCCCGGTTATGCGGTCATCGGCGAGGCCAATGATGGCTCGCAGCTGCTCGAGATGGTCGAGCTGCTGTCTCCCGATATCGTATTGCTGGACATTTCCATGAAGGAAACCGGCGGCCTGGAAGCCTTGCAGCGGCTCAGACGGGTACGCCCGCACGCCAAAGTGCTGATCCTGTCGATGCACACCGACCCCGCGCTCATCATGCAGGCGCTGGAGTCCGGTGCGCACGGTTACCTGCTCAAGGACACCACGGCCACCGAGCTCGAACATGCACTGGAAGCACTGCGCAACAACGAGCGCTACCTGAGTCCTGCCATCGCCCATACCGTGATCAATCAGGCGCTGACCCGCAATCTGAAGCAGCAGCCGGAAGTCGCCGAGTCGCACAACCTGACGGCACGCCAGCTGGAAATCCTGCGTTTGATCGTGCGCGGCAAGTCCACGCGAGAAATCGCCAATGGCCTGGGCTTGAGCATCAAGACGGTCGAAACCCACCGGTCGCAGATCATGAAACGCCTGCAGATCTACGATGTGGCGGGCCTGGTGCTGTTCGCCGTGCGCGAACAGATCATCAGTCTGGACGACTGACCCGGGGCGTTGCGCCCAACAGCGGCGAGTCCTTGGGCAAATGCAAACGCAACGCCCCCGGGCGCGCCGCAAACCGCAGGCTGTCGCCCTCCAGTGGCTCACCGTCGAGATTGATGCAAAGCCCTTCGGCAACCTTGATTTCAACCCACGGCAAACGGGTACGCACGAACATGTTATCGATGCCAAATCCGTCGCTGAGCAGATTTTTCAGCGTGCCGACCAGCTCCTGTGGCGCTGGCAGAATGCTGATATCCAGAAGACCGTCGTCCACCAACGCTTCCGGGCACAACACATGCCCGCCGCCCGCCTGACGACCGTTGCCGATCCCCAGCGCCAGCAGCTCGCCACGCCAGTGAAAATCCGGACCCTGCAATTCGCCATAAGCGGCATGCAACTCACTGAACCGCGATAAACCGGTGAACAGATAGGCCGCGCCGCCCAGCACTTTTTTCAGATCTTCCGACGTGTTGGCGGTCACCTGGCTGCCGAATCCGCCGGTGGCCATGTTCAGGAAAATCTGCCCGCCGACCTCGCCCAGATCAATGTCATGGGCGGGTGCCTCAAGCAATTCGAGCGCTTCGGCCGGCTCCAGCGGAATGGCCGCCGCGCGGGAAAAATCGTTGGCGGTTCCCAGCGGCAACAGCACCAGGCTGGCCTTGCCCGGCTGCGCCGCCATTGCTTCGGCGATATCGCGCAGGGTGCCATCTCCGCCACCGGCAATGATCTGACTGTATCCCGCCGCCAGCGCCTCCTCCACCAGTCGCTGGGCATCGCCGGCCTCCCAGGTCAGGCGCACAGCCAGTTCCCAGCCCTGCTTGCGTTTGTTCTCGACAGCGGCACGAACCGCCTCGTTGAGTGCCTGCTTGCCATGCAGAATCAACAATGCCTTGCGTTCACTCATTGCTGTTACTCCCGGAATTGAATCAGTACGGGACATCTTGACCACCAACGCAGGTAAAAAAGTCACACGCCTTCTGATTAATTCCTGAGGCTCACACTGATCGTCCTACATGCCGGTACATTTTCGTACAGAACGTAAGGAATCGGCTCAATTGACCCAGCCCGGTCCTTGGTACAACGTGTGTCGGCGTCAGCAATCTTCAATTCAATTACACAAGGATGTGCATGTAATGAGTGCATACAGTTTCAGGACTTACGAAAATTTGCATTCCGGCATTTGCCGACAGAACCCCATCGCATCAGGCGGGTGTTTCCATGCAAAGCCATGAAGCAAGATTATCCGTGAGTCCGGTTGCCTCTCTCTCCGAAAGTCGCGCCAGTCTTAAAGACGAATTCAAATGCAGCGCCAGAAGTACTGGAGAAAACGAAATGGAACCGCGCGTCACCGAGCTGGAAACTCACCTCAAGTACATTCGACGTGACATGGACGAAGTCAGAGGAGACGTCAAAGCCATCAAACATCGTCTTGCCTATTCGGCAGGCGCGACAGCGATGGTGCTCGGACTGTTGGGCTGGATTGCCAACAGCCGGTTCGATCAGCTCGTCACACTGCTCAGCCGTTGAACGGCTGAAAGGCACGCATCGTTTTGCGACGATGCCTGCCTTTCAAATGCCTGCAATCAACCGAGAAGCTCGCTGAGTGGAATGAATGGCACCTGGTCACCCTTGGCCAAGACTCGGCCTTCCTGCACCTCCACCAGACCCTCGGCCCAGGCAGCGCTGCGCAGAACGCCCGAACTCTGGTTGCGGTAGATAATCGCTTGCCCCTGCTCCAGACGTCCGCGCAGAAATTCACGGCGGTTACCGGCCTGAGGCCAGACAAATCCTGCGGGCACCGAAAACTTCAGCGGCTCGACATCCTGCACGCCTTGGCGACGCAACAGATAAGGTCGGGTCAACAAAGCAAAGGTCACCAGTGTCGAGGCCGGATTACCCGGTAACCCAATCACCGGGACACCGCGAAAATGCCCGACCGTCAGCGGCTTGCCGGGTTTGATCGCCAGCTTCCAGAGTGTCAGTTCGCCCTCTTCCCTCAATGCGATTCCGAGGAAATCCGCTTCCCCTACCGATACGCCACCGGTCGACAGGATCAGGTCTACATCCTGGAGCTCCCCAAGTCGCGCACGGGTGGTGGGCAAGTCATCAGGAAGAATACCGGCATCCACCACTTCACATCCCAGGCGCTGCAACCAGCTGCACAACAACACCCGGTTACTGTTGTAGATCTGTCCCGGCCCCAGTGTCGTGCCCGGCTCGACCAACTCGTCCCCCGTGGACAGCACCGCCACACGGACCCGGCGAATCACCTCGAGCCCAGCGCAACCCAGTGACGCGGCCAACCCCTGCTCGATCGGACCGAGCCGGGTTCCGGCAGGCAAGACCAGCTCGCCAACAGTCGTTTCCTGGCCTCGCGGGCGAATGTTTTGCCCGGTCACCATCGTCTCGATGAAACTCACACGTTCGTCGGCATGAATCTCGGCGTTTTCCTGCATCTCGACACAGTCGGCACCGGCAGGCACCGGCGCGCCGGTAAAGATCCGCGCACAGGTGCCTGGTTCCAAAGGCTTGGGCGCCTGTCCGGCGAAGATCTTCTGACTGACCGGCAACGGTTCGCCGGTCCAGTCGGCCAGATTCAACGCGTAACCGTCCATGGCGCTGTTCGGCCACGGCGGCAGATCCAGTGTCGAAATCAGATCCTGCGCCAGCACCCGCCCCTGAACATGCGCCAGTGGCAAAAACTCACTCTCGACAATCCGCGAGCTCTCGGCCATTTCCAGCAATCGCGCGAATGCCTCTTCGACGGGCATCAGGCTGCCGGTCTTGCCCGGCTTACCCACGGGATTCACAAGGCGCCGCCTGTTTCAAATGAGTGACGAAATTGCACGGGCGGTGGCGTGAGTCCAGTTGCTCGGCGAGGATGCCATCCCAACCGGTGCGCACTGCGTTGGTCGAACCTGGCAGGCAGCAGACCAGCGTGCCATTGGCCAGTCCCGCCAAAGCCCGGGATTGCACGGTGGAGGTGCCGATGTCGGCCACCGAGATCTGGCGGAACAGCTCACCAAAGCCATCGACCTGTTTGTCCAGCAGGCAAGCGACCGCTTCCGGGGTGCTGTCACGGCCAGTAAAACCGGTGCCTCCGGTGATCAGCACGACTTGCACGACGTCTTCGGCAATCCAGTGGGCGACTTGCGCACGGATCTTGTACAGGTCATCTTTGAGCAGCACTCGCTGCGCCAGATAATGGCCGGCGGCCGTCAGCCGGTCGACGAAGACCTGGCCGGAGGTATCGGTTTCCAGGGTTCGGGTATCGCTGACCGTCAACACCGCGATATTAAGCGGCACGAAAGGTACATCAGCCTTGGCTTTCATAGGCTCGTCCAGTTGTAGAAGAAACAGCCCGGTGTTATATCACAGCGCCCCCTTTTTTCGCCGCCCCTGCAGAGAGCTGCCATGACTTCGAACTCGCCACTACCACCCTGCTCCATTCTGTTGCTGGCAGGTGGACGCGGCCAGCGGATGGGCGGCCAGGACAAGGGACTTGTGGAGTGGCACGGTGAACCACTGATCGCACATCTGCATCGCAAGGTTCGGCCGTTGACGGATGACCTGATCATCTCCTGCAACCGCAATCGTGAACGCTATGCGCCGTTCGCCGACCAATTGGTAAGCGATGACGAGGAGGACTTTCCCGGACCATTGGCCGGTATACGCGCCGGCTTGAAAGCCGCGCGCCACACCCACCTGCTGGTTCTGCCCTGTGATGTTCCGCGCATCGATATTGCGCTTCTGCACAGCATGCGCGAGGCGGCCAGTCTGAATTCTGAAAAACCTTTAATGTTGCGCCATGACGATCACTGGGAACCGCTACTTTGCGTGATCCCGGTGGCACTCCTGCCGGCATTCGAAAACGCCTGGAGCGCAGGAGAACGCAGCCCCGGCCGAGTGATGCGCAATCTTGATGCCCAGGCCCTGGTTTGCCCTGACAACGATCCACGCCTGGCCAATCTCAACACCCCTGAACTGTTGAGTTCGCACAACACTGTGTCAGACTGACAGCATTCAAGGAACTTGCACGCCTTGTATACGTCTCAAGCTCAGTAACCAAAAGAATTTCCCTTCGGAGACACACTCATGACTCAACGGACCCTCGCCACTTTCATGCTCGCACTGGGCCTCGCCACCCTCGCCGGTTGCGCTTCGCCAACAGTGATCACCTTGAATGACGGTCGCGAAATCCAGGCTGTCGACGCCCCTAAGTATGATGAAGATTCGGGCTTCTACGAGTTCGAACAACTGGACGGCAAGCACACTCGCATCAACAAGGATCAGGTCCGCACAGTCAAAGAGCTGTAAGTATTCAGTTCGACAGCGGATACAGAAAAGCCCGCAATATGCGGGCTTTTTCGTGTCTGGCAGAAAAGGGTCGATACCCGGAATCACCAGTCCAGCGTGATTCGGCTTTCAAATTCGCGCACCTGCCCCGTGACCGGATCGATGAATCGCAATCCCTGCGCCAGCAGTTTGAGCGGATTGGCGTAGTCATCTTCAACGTCTTTGAGCACTTCAGGGTAGAACGGATCATTGCAGATGCTCGCCCCCAGCGCCGTCATGTGCACCCGTAACTGATGCTTCTTGCCAGTTACCGGGTACAGGCCGTAGCGCCAGAGTTCGCCGTTCTTTTCACGAACCTCCACCGCCGTTTCAGTGTTACTCACACCCGGCCCTTCCTGCATGCGGAAAAACGGTTCGCCGTCGACCATGCGACTCTTGTGCACCAACGGAAAGTCCAACTCGGGCAGCGCGGCCGCAATGGCTTCATAGCGTTTTTCGATCTGCCGAGTCGGGAACAGTGACTGATACGCCGACCGCGTCTGTGGGTTGGCCGAAAAAATCACCAGCCCGGCCGTGTGCCGGTCAATCCGGTGCAGCGGCACCAGATGGGGATTGTCCAGGCGCCGGATCAATCGGCGAAGCAACGTCTGTTCGACGTACTCGCCTGCCGGGGTCACCGGAAGGAAATGCGGCTTGTCCGCCACCACCAGATGGTCATCCGCATACAGGATCGACTCGACCACCGGGATCGGCTTTTCATCCAGCACTTCACGAAAATAGTGAATGCGCAGCCCTTCCTTGTAGGGCAAGTCCAACGCAATCGGCTGACCCTGACCGTCGAGCACCCGGCCCCGGGCGATCCGATCCAGCCATTGATCGCGCCCGATGGCATTGAAATGCTCACACAGGCAGTCGAGCACTGTCCGCCAGCTACCGGGGGGCAGATACAGCGTGCTGGCCTGATTCTGTGCGGCGGAAAACGTTGATGTGCTGGACATACGAAAACTCTAACCTTCAAAGCAGAGCGGCATTATCCAACACCGGGCGCAGCAGACCTAGCGCGGAATCAGGCGGGGATCGATTTGAGCGCTGCTGCCTCGGTGAATTCCTTCAGCCAGCGAAGTACATCAACGGCTTCCCAGCGACCTGGGTCATACAAGGCGTACAAAAGCCCCTGATAACCGACCACATCCAGTTGCTTGTGATAGCCGGCGCGCTGGAACAACGCCTCGATCTCGGCAAAGCAGGTATTGAAATGCAGCTTGTTGAAGGGAGTCTTGCCTTCCGTGACCAGACCGTCCAGGCGCAATTCGTGGACGGCCTCGCGCACCACGTCAACCGACATCCCCTTCACGCTGCTTTTCAACTGTTCGACATTGACCACGGTGGCTCCCTCTGACATCCAGTTTGCCCTGACAAATGCCCGAAAACGGCAAGGCAGGCCAACCCAATTACTGTATGCGCATACAGTAACCGAATAACCCGAAAAGTGCCAAGCCGTGATTAGCGAAGGTGGCGAACGCCATCAACGCAAACGAGAAAAAGTCATTAACGCAGGAATGCCACCACCTGATCGGCGCTGAACGGCCACCCCAGTTCCGCGCCGGTATCGACCCTGCGCAAGACCGGGATCCGCAGGCTGTAAGCCTCGAACCATGATTCATCGTCAGCAATATCCACCAGCTCCACCAGCAGACCATGCTCGACAAAAGGCATCAGTTCGGCCTCCGCGACTTCACACAAATGGCACCCCAGGGTGCCGAACAACTGGCATTCAGGAAGCATGTGCGCTCAACCCCAAAAATCGAGTGATCATTCTAGGCCTGCCCGCAAAGCCCGTCGACCCACCCACCGGGTTCGATCCCGTCCCTTGTAAAACCCTGATGTAAATCAGCCCACAAAATCGCCATTTACGCGATGCTCCGGTGTTTTTTACCTCTACGCTTGAAGAGCCTGACCTGTCCCGGAGTGCCTTGTGTTTGCCAATCTGCTGATCATTCTGGCGTCGTCCCTGGTGATGATTGCCCTGTTCCGTCGCCTGCGCCTGCCACCTGTGCTGGGCTACCTGTGCGTGGGCTTGATGGTCGGGCCGAAGGCATTCGACTGGATCAATGAAAGCGAACATCTGCCGGATCTTGCCGAACTGGGCGTGGTGTTTCTGCTGTTTTCCCTGGGGCTGGAGTTCTCCCTGTCGAAAATGATTGCCCTGCGCCAGGTGGTTTTCCGACTGGGCAGCCAGCAGGTGCTGATCACCACATTCCTGCTGGGAGGCGTGCTGATGCTGTTGGGCATGCCTGCTACACCGGCCTTGCTGCTGGGCGCTGGCCTGTCGTTGTCATCCACTGCAATCGTAACCAAAGAGCTGGGCAGTCTCGGCGAAATCTTCAGCAGCCATGGCCAGAACGCGGTGGGTGTCCTGTTGTTCCAGGACGTGGTGGCCGTGTTGCTGCTGACGCTGGTGCCAGTGTTCGCCGGCAGCAGTGATCAGGCCTGGTACTGGGCGTTGCCCCTGACCTTGTTGAAGACCGTCTTGCTGTTCTTCGGTTTGTTGTTGGCCAGCCGCTGGCTGCTGCCCCGCCTGTTTCAGGAAGTCGCGGCGTCCCGCTCAGCAGAGTTGTTCGTGCTGCTGGCACTGGTGATCGTGTTGCTGACGGCCTGGCTGACCCACCTGCTGGGCCTGTCTCCGGCCCTCGGCGCGTTCCTCGCGGGCATGCTGCTGGGCGAGAGCCATTACCGGCATCAGATCGAGGCCGATATCCGGCCGTTTCGCGACATTCTGCTGGGACTGTTTTTCGTCAGCATCGGCATGCTGATCGACCTGCAACTGTTCGCCAGCCACAGCCTGCTGATTATCGGGATGACCCTGGGTTTGCTGGTGATCAAAGGCCTGGTGGTGGCGCTATTGGTGAAATGGCGCGGCAGCGACAGTGAAACGGCCTGGCGCAGCGGTCTCGCCCTCGCCCAGGGCGGTGAATTCTGCTTCGCCCTGATGGCGCAGATGCAGCAGAGCCGGTTGCTCCCCGCCGAGATCGGCGCCCTGCTGCTCGCCGCCACCTTCTGCTCGATGCTGCTGACGCCCCTGCTGTTACGCGCCGCACCGCGCATCGCCGCCGCCCTGCACCGCAAACCCAATCAGGAAGCGCAGATCGAGGAAATCAGCGCCCTCAATGCCGGGTTCGACGGGCATGTGGTGATCTGTGGCTACGGCCGTGTCGGTCAGTCGATCGGACGCTTCATGCGCAATGCCGGGCAATCCTACGTCGCGCTGGACAACGATCCGGTGCGGATTCAGGAAGCCGCCACCGCCGAACGCGACGTCCACTACGGCGATTCAACCCGCGGCGATCTGTTGATCGCCGTCGGTTTGCTGCGCGCAAGGCTGCTGGTGATTGCCGTGGATCAAGCCGACGTGGCCTTGCGGGTTCTCAAGGAGGCCAGACGCCTCAACCCGACGGTGCCGATTCTGGTGCGCACCCGGGACGACAGCCAGTCGGCAGTGCTGAAGGCAGCCGGCGCCAGCGAAGTGGTGCCGGAACTGCTGGAGTCGAGCCTGATGCTCGGCTCCCATGCCCTGATCCTGCTGGGGTTTCCTGCGCACCGGGTGCAGGAGAAAGTCGATCAGGTGCGCATCGATCGCTATCGCCTGCTTCACGGCTTTTACCCCGGAACCGACGATGAAGAGACCTAGTCCTGGCTCACCGCGCCGATCTTGTGCAGCGACAGGTCAGCGCCGTAGTACTCCTGTTCCTGGCTCAGGCGCAGACCATGCAGCGCCTTGATCGAACCATAGACAGCGAAACCGCCGATCAGCGCCACCGCCACACCGAGGGCGGTGCCAATCAACTGACTGATCAGGCTGACGCCGCCGAGTCCGCCCAACGCGGTCGAGCCGAAGATCCCGCAGGCAATGCCGCCCCACACACCACACAGACCGTGCAACGGCCAGACACCCAGCACATCGTCGATGCGCCATTTGACCTGCGCCGCCGTGAAGCACCAGACAAACAGGGCGCCGGCAATCGCGCCGGTCACCAGAGCGCCGACCGGATGCATCAGGTCGGAACCGGCACACACCGCCACCAGCCCGGCAAGCGGGCCATTGTGCAGAAAACCCGGGTCGTTGCGCCCGACGATCAGCGCCGCTACCGTGCCGCCGACCATGGCCATCAGCGAGTTGACCGCCACCAGTCCGCTGACCCCTTGCAGGGTCTGCGCGCTCATCACGTTGAAGCCAAACCAGCCGACGATCAGGATCCACGAACCCAACGCCAGAAAAGGAATGCTCGACGGCGCGAACGCCACCAGCCTGCCATCGCGATAGCGCCCGTTGCGCGGCCCGAGCAGCAACACCGCCGCCAGCGCCAGCCAGCCGCCCATGGCATGCACTACCACCGAACCCGCGAAGTCATGGAAAGGGGCACCGAACTGCGCGGTCAGCCAGGCTTGCAGACCGTAGTTGCCGTTCCAGATCATGCCTTCGAAAAACGGGTAGATGAACGCTACGATCAGCGCCGTGGCGCACAGTTGCGGCACAAACCGCGCCCGTTCCGCGATACCGCCGGAGATGATTGCCGGGATCGCCGCCGCAAAGGTCAGCAGGAAGAAAAACTTCACCAGCCCATAACCATGATCAGCACTGAGCACCGCCGCCGGCTGCAGGAAGGTCACCCCGTACGAAAGCCAGTAGCCTATAAAGAAATAGGCCAGGGTCGACACCGCAAAGTCGCTGAGAATTTTCGACAGGGCGTTGACCTGGTTTTTCTGGCGAACCGTTCCGACCTCCAGAAACGCGAAACCGGCGTGCATGGCAAGTACCATGACCGCACCGATCAGAATGAACAACGTGTTGGAACTGTGAACCAGCGTGTCCACAGCGCTTTGCAGATTTTCCATGAGGAGGCAGACCCAAGGCAGAAAAAGGCACCAAAGCGGTTCATGCGCGCATTTCATGCACCAAGTTGCGACTGCACGATCACTGATCCGGTGGTTCGGTGAACCGCTTTGGCGCACAAGGTCGATGGGCTGACATGAACCTTCATCATCCGGGCCTTGCGCTGCCCGGCTTCGCGCCCGGCAACAGCGCACTGCCACCGATCGACGCACCACGACACAGCAAAAGTTGTACCAGCCATTTGCACTGAACCTTCACACTTGGCTCATACTCGAACGCTTCAGAACACCGCTTCAGAACGCCACTTACGGAGATCCCTCATGGCCAGCATCAAGGCAAAGACTGCTCAAGAAATCCTGATGAACGACTTCCAGACTCTGGTCAGCGACACTGAGCGGTTGCTGGAACACACCGCCACGCTGGCCGGTGATCAGGCTGACGAGCTGCGCGAACAGATCCACGAAAGCCTGCTTCGCGCGCGGGAAACCCTGAAGCTGACCGAAGAAACCCTGCGCGAGCGCGGTCAGGCGGCGGTCACCGCCACCGAGGATTACGTGTCGGCCAACCCTTGGCAATCGGTGGGCATCGCCGCCGGCGTCGGCTTTCTGATCGGCCTGCTGGCCACGCGGCGCTGATCATGTCGATCGGTGAATCCGGCCCGAATGCGGGCACCGCCTCTTCCACGCGTCGCCTGGGGGCTGCCGTTCTCGGTCTGCTGCACAGCCACGTCGAACTGTTCGGCATCGAACTGCAGGAACAGAAATCACGCACCGTCAGCCTGTTGCTGTTCGCCGGTCTGGCGCTGGTGTTTGCGCTGCTGTTGCTGGTCGGCCTGTCGACGCTTGTCCTGATCGTGTTCTGGGACACGTATCGCCTGGCCGCAATTATTGGTCTGTGCGTGTTCTACACCTTGGCGGCAATCTTTTGCGCGCTGCGTCTCAAAGCCGCGATCTTCGATGAATCCTCGCCCTTCCACGGCACGCTGGAAGAACTGGCCAATGATCGGGAGCGCCTGCTGCCATGAGCCTGCCTGAACTTCCGCACAACAGCTCACGCCGGGAAATGCGCAAGGCACTGATCCGCCTGCGCATGGAAATGCATCGACAGGAGATCCGCCATGAAACCGGCCAGGTCTTGCAACCTCTGCATCGTATGCGTGGCATGACGCAGAACCTGCAGGGCGGTTTCGGCATCAAGCACGCGCCGTTGTGGGGCGTGGCGGCTGTGACGCTGCTGGGTTTCATCACGGGTAAAGGGGCCAAAAGCGGTGGCGTCGGCGGCTTGACCCGACTGATCCGCCTGGGCACCAGCCTCGCTCCGCTGATCAAGCTGGTCATGCAGAGTTCAAGCAAGCGCTGATCCCCACGCATCTGGCTGCATTCTTGCAACACCGGCGGGATTGAATCTCTTATCCGGAGATTCAATCCCGCTTGCCTATCCGGCCGGCAAAATCTGACCAGAACAAGAACGACAAGGAGGCCCCGTGATCGACGGGCAACCGCTCGCCTGCTTTCAACCTTTCATCGATACCGCCACCGGACGCATTGCAGGCGTCGAGGCACTGGGTCGTCTGCGCCAGGCCGATGGCCAACTGGCATCGGTCGGACCGCTGTTCGCCGACCCGCGCACCCCGGCCATCGCGCTGCGCCGAATGGACCGGCAGATTCGCGACAACGCGCTGAGTCGACTGCACGAGGCGCCGCCGGACTGGTTTCTCAGCCTGAACATGTCACCGCGCTGGATCAGCCGCTTGCGTGCCGACCAAGCACTGCCCAGCCTGAAGCAACTCGCGCGGCACGGTATCGACCCGCAACGGATTGTTTTCGAGATCACTGAACTGGGCGGTAACAGCCAGCGCCTGACCGAAGTCGTGGCGCGCTATCGCGATGCCGGCGCCCGGATTGCCATCGATGATTTCGGCGCGGGGTATTCACAGCTTGATCGCGTGCTGGCGCTGCAACCGGACATTCTCAAACTCGACATGCGCCTGTTCCAGGCCGCCGCACTTGGCGGACCGAGCAGTGACGTGGTCAAGGCCCTCGCGCAAATGGCCGAAAAGACCGGCTGCTGGATCATCGCCGAAGGCGTGGAAACCGCAGCGCAACTGAATTTTGCGCTGGAGTGCGGATCGCGTTACGTGCAGGGATTTCTGTTCGCCCGGGCGCAGGAGGCGCTTTTCGGTACCAATGATTTCGTGGAGCGCTTTGCCGAGCTGCGCCAGTCTTACGTGCGTCAGAAGCTGGCCGAGCGCAGCAAGCTGATGTTCATGCGCCAGCAGCTCAGCGAACTCATGACCATCCTGCAAACCTGGGCTCAGGCCCGCGCGCCGCTCAGTGCCCTGCCGCAGCTCGACGCCTTTCCCTGGCTGCTGCGCTTTTATCAGTGCGACCGTCACGGCACCCAGCTGACGCCGAACCTGGAGTGGCGACAAAGCGGCTGGGTGGCCGACAACCGCTACCTGGGCCACAACTGGTCGTGGCGCCCCTACTTCTATCACCTGCTGGCCGAAGGCTGGGAGGAACGGCGACTGACCCTTTCCAACACCTATCGCGACGCCACCAGCAACCAGTATTGCCTGACCGCCGGGCAGTTTTTCGATAACGGCGAGCGTCTGTTGCTGATCGACATTGATGCGGCGGGGCTGTAGTTGCGCTTGCAGATGCCAGCCTGAACCGGGAAGCTAGGGAATCAGTCACCAGACGGAGAGAATCAGCCTTGGATTGGCATACCCTGCTCAACCGCGAACGTCTCGGCAAACCGTTGCACAGCCCGCAGGAACTTGGCCGCAGCCCGTTCCATAAAGACCATGACCGCATCATCTTCTCCGGCGCCTTCCGCCGCCTGGGGCGCAAGACCCAGGTGCATCCGGTGTCGAGCAACGACCATATTCATACGCGCCTGACCCACTCGCTGGAAGTCAGTTGCGTCGGCCGCTCGCTGGGCATGCGTGTCGGCGAGACCCTGCGCCGCGCCCTGCCTGAATGGTGCGAACCGAGCGATCTGGGCATGGTGGTCCAGTCGGCCTGCCTGGCGCACGACATCGGCAACCCGCCGTTCGGCCATTCCGGCGAAGACGCGATCCGTCACTGGTTCCAGCAGGCTGCCGGGCGTGGCTGGCTGGATGCGATGAGCGACGCCGAGCGCGGTGACTTCCTGAACTTCGAAGGCAATGCGCAGGGCTTCCGGGTCCTCACGCAACTGGAGTATCACCAGTTCGACGGCGGCACCCGGCTGACCTACGCCACCCTCGGCACTTACCTGAAGTACCCGTGGACCGCCCGTCACGCCGACTCCCTCGGCTACAAAAAGCACAAGTTCGGTTGCTACCAAAGCGAGTTGCCGTTGCTGGAGCAGATCGCCCACAAGCTGGGTCTGCCGCAACTGGAAGAGCAGCGTTGGGCGCGCCATCCGCTGGTGTATCTGATGGAGGCGGCGGACGATATCTGCTACGCCTTGATCGATCTGGAAGATGGCCTGGAAATGGAGCTGCTGGAATACGCCGAAGTCGAGTCGCTGCTGCTCGGCCTGGTCGGCGATGATCTGCCGGAAACCTATCGCCAGCTCGGTCCCCAGGATTCGCGCCGGCGCAAACTGGCGATCCTGCGCGGCAAGGCCATCGAGCACCTGACCAACGCCGCTGCCCGGGCATTCGTCGAACAACAGGACGCGCTGCTGGCCGGTACGCTGCCGGGGGATCTGGTGGAACACATGCACGGACCGGCCAAACGCTGTGTGTTGAACGCCAAGGACATCGCCCGCAAGAAAATCTTCCAGGACAAGCGCAAGACCCTGCATGAGATCGGCGCCTACACGACCCTGGAGATTCTGCTCAACGCCTTCTGCGGTGCTGCCCTGGAACAGCACAACGGCCGCACGCCGTCGTTCAAGAGCCGCCGGATTCTCGATCTGCTGGGCAATAATGCGCCGAACCCGCACGGCCCGCTGCATGCATCGTTCCTGCGCATGATCGACTTCATCGCCGGCATGACCGACAGCTACGCCAGTGACATGGCACTGGAAATGACCGGACGTTCCAGCCATTGACGCCTGCTCCCCGACCGATCTGCAATGGATTGGTCGGGAGGGCCGAAGATAATGTCTTAAATAAACAAAGAACAATCATCGAAGGTCTTTTCCCGATAAACTTTCTCTGCGCACTTAAACTTATATCAAGCCCCGTCACTGGACATCTCACGCATCTACCTACGGCAAACCTAGTTAACACGTAGTCTGATTCCTCTTTATTTGTAGGACTTATCCTAGATTGCCGCTAACACTCCGTCAGTTCATGCGACCGCTCATTCATCTGAGCTAAGGTGCGCCCTTTATTCGCGCTCGTATGGGATTTGATTATGAACTCCGTTTTTATTGTCGACGATCACCCGGTCATCCGCCTCGCCGTTCGAATGCTGCTGGAGCATGAAGGTTATAAAGTAGTCGGAGAAACCGATAACGGTGTCGATGCCATGCAGATGGTTCGCGAATGCATGCCCGACCTGATCATTCTCGACATCAGCATTCCCAAACTCGACGGTCTGGAGGTCCTGGCCCGCTTCAACTCCATGAGTTCGCCGTTCAAGACCCTGGTGCTGACCGCACAATGCCCGACCCTGTTCGGCATTCGCTGCATGCAGTCAGGTGCGTCGGGGTATGTATGCAAACAGGAAGACCTGAGTGAACTGGTCAGTGCAATCAAAGCCGTACTGTCCGGTTATAACTACTTTCCCAGCCAGGCCTTGAATCCGGTTCGTCACGATGATGTGCGCTATGTAGAACTTGAACTTTTCAAGTCCGTCAATGATCGGGAACTCATGGTCCTGCAACTATTTGCCCAAGGCCGCACCAACAAGGAAATTGCCAAAGGCATGTTTCTCAGCAATAAAACCGTCAGCACTTATAAAAAACGCCTGATGCAAAAACTCAAAGCCAAGTCCCTTGTAGAACTTATCGAAATGGCCAAACGTAACGCACTCGTGTGAGAGCCAACATGCCCAGTCGCTTAAAGAGTTTTCTGATTGCATTGAGTGCATGCCTGAGTCTCAGCGCGCCTGTCACAGTTGCATCGTCAACCTTCCAGGACCTTGCCCTGCTCGCGCGTTCGACCGACAGATCAATTCCGGTCCTGTTCGAGCCATCGCAAGAGGCGTGGCTGCACACTCGCAATGAGTTGATTCTGGGAGCATCCGCTCCGGACTACCCCCCTTTCGACATGACAACCAGCGGACACGACTACGAAGGTTTCACAGCGGACTACGCCGGGCTGGTGGGACAGGCGACGGGGCTACCGGTCAAGGTCAGGCGCTTCGCCTCGCGCGAGGCCGCGATCCGCGCATTGATCGAGGGCAGCATCGACATGCTCGGTACGTCCAACGGGTTCGAAGCGGAGAACGCCAACATCATGCTGTCCAGGCCATACGCAGTCGATCAACCGGTCCTGGTCACACGCGAAGGCGAAACCCGCTCTCTGACCGAAGGCCTGGCCAGTCTGCGGCTGAGCATGCTCTATCACTACCTGCCGCTGGAGGAGGTCAAGGCGATGTATCCCAAAGCCCTCATCACCTCCTATCCGTCCTACCAGAACGCGATCAATGCCGTCGCGTTCGATCAGGCGGACGTGTTTCTCGGCGACACCATCTCCACTCACTACATGATCAGCAAGGGCTATCTGAACAACATCCGCATGGCCAACTTCGGCAAGCACGAAGCCCACGGCTTCAGCTTCGCCGTGCATCGCAACAATACGCAATTGACCGGCATCATCGACGCGGTGCTCAAGGCGGTTCCGGGCAGCGAGCGCGAAAACATCGCCAAACGCTGGAGTGTCGGCAGCGACACACTGCTCACCGACCAGAAGTTGCAACTGACCAAGCGTGAAGAACAATGGCTGAAAAGGAATCCGGTGGTAAGCGTCGTCGTCAACGAAGCCTTCGCACCGCTGACGTTCTTCGACAGTGATGGCAACTTTCGCGGCATCAGTGCCGACCTGCTCGAACTTATTCGCCTGCGCACCGGTCTGCGATTCGAGATACGCCGCAGTCGCAGCGATGCCGAGATGATCAGGCAGATTGAAAATCACCAGGCCGACCTGATTGCCGCCCTGCTACCCACCGCTCAGCGCGAGGAAACCCTGACCTTCAGCCGTCCCTACCTGGAAAACTCCTACGTTCTGTTGACCCGAAAAGCGGCCGACAGCCCGACGCACCTGGGCCAGCTCAAACGCAAACGTCTGGCGATCGCGCAGGGCAATCCGATGATCGAATACCTGCGCACCGAATTTCCACGTATCCAGCTGATCGAAACGCCGGACACCTTCAGCGCCGTAGCGTTGCTCGACGAAGGCCAGGTCGAGGGCGCAGTGAACTCGCTGGTCATCGCCAACTACTTCATCTCCTCCCGCATTTTCGAACAGCCACTGCAGATCACCACCACCATCGGCACACGTCAGGCGGCGTTCTCGCTGGCAACTGCCAGGGACAGCACGGAACTGGGCTCGATCATCGACAAGACCCTGATGAGCATCACCCCCGAAGAACTGGGCATCATCAATGGCCGCTGGCGGGGTTACTCAAGTGTTTCGCAAGGCACCTGGCGTCAATACCAGCGCTTTTTCTATCAGGCGATCGGCGGGGCCTGCCTGCTGTTGCTGCTGTCGCTGTTCTGGAATGCCTACATGCGCCGCCAGATCAATCAACGCAAGGCAGCCGAACGGGCGTTGAACGACCAGCTGGAGTTCATGGGTTCACTGGTCAACGGCACGCCCCATCCAATCTATGTGCGTGACCGACAGGGACTTCTGCAAAGCTGCAATGACAGCTATCTCCATGCGTTCAATGCCCGGCGTGAAGACGTCATCGGCAAAAGCGTGATGCAGGGTGCATTGAATAATGCTTTCGAGGCACAGACTTTTCAGGCCGACTACCAGCGGGTGGTGGCCGAGGGCAGGCCGCTGGTGCTCGACCGGCCGCTGCAGATCGGCAACCGGCGCCTGACGATCTATCACTGGATCCTGCCGTACCGGGACTCCAGTGGTGAAGTGCGGGGGATCATCGGCGGCTGGATCGACATCAGTGAGCGTCGCGAGCTGCTCGACGAACTGCGCTCGGCCAAGGAACGGGCGGACGATGCCAATCGCGCCAAAAGTACGTTCCTGGCGACCATGAGCCACGAGATCCGCACCCCGATGAACGCAGTGATCGGCATGCTCGAATTGACGCTCAAGCGCATGGATCAGGCTCACCCGGATCGCTCCGGAATCGAAACGGCCTACCATTCGGCCAAGGATCTGCTGGGCCTGATCGGCGACATACTGGACATTGCCCGCATCGAATCCGGGCGATTGAGCCTGCACCCCGAGCGAATCAACCTGATTGATACCATAGGCTCAGTGGTCAGGATCTTCGAAGGCCTCGCCCGACAGAAACAGCTCTCACTGGAAGTTAGCGTCACTCCTGCCGAATTGAATGTCGATGTGCACCTCGACCCCCTGCGCTTCAAGCAAGTGCTGTCGAACCTGATCAGCAATGCCATCAAGTTCACCGAAGAAGGACACATCAGGATCACGCTGGATGTTCTACCCACGAATGATCCCGAACGCTCGATGGTGCAGTTGACCGTACAGGACAGCGGCATCGGGATCACGACGCAGGATCAGTCGCGTCTGTTCGAACCCTTTGCCCAGGCCGGTAATGGCGGACAGAGAACCGTCAGCGGTGCAGGACTGGGATTGGTCATCAGCCGTAACCTGTGCGAGATGATGGGTGGAAAACTGCGGTTGAGCAGCCTGCCCGGAGTCGGCACCCAGGTCAGTCTGTCGCTGCCACTGACGATTTTTCCAGCGAGAGTGACAAAAGCTGAGGACGAGCCGCAGATTCACGCGTCTCTCACCCCGCTGACGGTTCTGGTGGTCGATGACCATCCGGCCAACCGGTTGCTGATGTGCCAGCAGCTGGAATACCTCGGCCATCGTTTCTGTATCGCCGAAGACGGCCTGCGCGGACTGGAAGAATGGAAGAGCGGTGAGTTTGATCTGGTCATCGCCGATTGCAACATGCCCGTCATGAACGGCTACGAGCTGACCCGCGCGATTCGTCAGCACGAAAAGCTGACCCACCGCCCGGCTTGCACCGTGTTGGGGTTCACCGCCAATGCCCAGCCCGAAGAGATCCTGCGCTGCAAGCAGGCAGGCATGAACGAATGCCTGTTCAAACCCCTGAGCCTCAACAGCCTGAGCCAATGGGTCAACAGCGTTCAGCCGCTGTTCCGCGCGCCGGCGTTCAACCTGCAGGGGCTCACACTGCTGACCGGCGGCAACCCTTCCCAGACTCACCGCCTGCTGGCAGAACTGCTCAACAGCAGCCGCGTTGACCGACAGGAATTGCAGGCACTGTCCCTTACTCGGGATCCCCCTGCGCTGGCCGTCATCGCCCACAAGATCAAGGGCGCGGCCCGAATTGCCCAGGCCTCGCGCCTGATCGACAGCTGCGATGCGCTTGAGCAGGCGTGCCTGCAAGCGCTGCCGGGGGATGAGATCGAGCGTCGCTGTCAGGCCAGCCGTCTCGCCATCCTGGAACTGGAGCAGGCACTGGAACAGCAACTCGCCCGGATCCACCAGAGCAAAGTGACCGGGGCTTAACTATGCTTGGACGCTGAGCAGTGTGCTTACCTATACGGAGAGTCCGCAATGCCCAGCCCACTGCGCCCGGAACAACGCCGGTTTCCGCTGCATGTGCACATCAGCGTCATGTTCACTTTTCTGCTGTTGCTCACCGGGGTGGTGCTGGGTCTGTTCAACTATCGGCAGACCACGCAGATCATCCTGTCGAGCAGCGAAAAACTGTTCAACCGCATCGAACAGGATGTGCGCCTTGATCTGCAGGCCACTTATGAACCGATTCGACACCTGCTGAGCCTGCTGGCGGACACCCCCGCCGCCCGCTCTTCCGGCCTCGAACCGCGTCTGGCGCTGCTCAAGCCGTTCAGCCAGTCACTGACGGACAACCCGGACCTGGCCTCGCTGTACCTGGGTTATGGCAACGGCGATTTTTTCATGGTCCGTCCTTTGCGCACACCCGCGCTGAAAACCCTGCTCAAGGCACCCGACGCCGCGGCATTTCAGGTCTGGAGCATCGAACATGACGCCAGCGGTCAGGCGCATTCGCAGTCGCTGTTCTTCGACCAGGCCCTGTCCCCGGTCGGCCGGCAGGACAATCCCGACGATCCTTATGATCCCCGCAGCCGGGCGTGGTACATCAACGCACGGCAGCAGACCGAACAGATCACCACCGAACCCTACGTCTTTTTCTCCACCCACAACGTCGGCACGACGCTGGCCCGGCGCAGCGGTGAAGACGCGGTAATCGGCGCCGACCTGACCCTCGACGCGCTCTCCGCAACCCTGATCAAACACGTGGTGACACCGGCCACGGAAATCGTCCTGTTCGACGCCGACGGCAACGCCGTGGCCTACCCCGACAGCAGCCGGCTGATCGTCGATGATCGTACGGCGCGTCTGGCCAAGGCTGCCGACCTGAGCCCCGCCCTTGGCGCCTTGTTGTCCGGCCATCAGGGCAATCGACTCAAGGCCGACGGTCGGCTATGGATCGTCGCCCGCAGCCAGTTGCAGGAAGGCGGGCCGAAAGGTTTGCAGATGGCGTTGCTGGTGCCGGAGGACGAGTTGCTGGTCGATGCCTATCGCATGCGCTGGCAAGGCGCGCTGATCACCTTGGCCACCCTGCTGTTGTGCCTGCCGCTCGGGTGGCTGATCTCGCGAATTCTGGTCAAGCCGCTGCATGCGCTGGTCAAGGAAGCCGATGCGATCCGCAGCTTCGATTTCAATTTTCCCGTGACCCGTCGATCACCGGTGCTGGAGGTCGACCAGCTGAGTCTGTCGATGGCCCGCATGAAAGACACCCTGGCCAGCTTTTTTCGGATCACCGACAGCCTGACTGCTGAAACCCGCTTCGAACCGCTGCTGCAACGGGCGCTGTTCGAGACCGTGCAGATCGCCCAGGCTCAGGCGGGCCTGATTTATCTGCGCGAAAACGACGGCAATCGCATGGAGCCCTACGGGCTGGTGGTCGATGGCGCGTCCCAAGCTCTGGCCGCGTTCGATATTCAGGGGCGCAATCTTGACGCCACTGAGAGCCCCGAATGGTTCCGGCAACTGGCGAACGCCAACACGGTGGTGAGCAATCTGGGCTTCGAACAGGCCACCGATCTGCAGAAAGTGCTGCTGGCCATGGAGTCGCCAAGGGTGCACCTGATCGGTATCCGCCTGCATAACCGGCACAACGAGACCGTCGGCCTGCTGGTGCTGTTGATCAATGACAGCGGCACGGCGAGTGATCTGGAAAAGCTGCGGCCCGACCGCATTGCCTTCCTGCAAGCGGTGTCCGGGGCAGCGGCGGTGAGTATCGAAAGCCAGCGCCTGCAAGCCCGGCAGAAGCAACTGCTGGATGCGTTCATTCAACTGCTGGCCGGCGCGATCGATGCCAAGAGCCCTTATACCGGCGGGCATTGCCAGCGTGTGCCGGAGCTGACCCTGATGCTCGCCCACGCCGCCGCGGCCAGTCAGGCACCGGAATTCAGCGATTACCAGCCGAACGAAGACGAATGGGAGGCCCTGCACATCGCCGCATGGCTGCACGATTGCGGCAAGGTCACGACCCCGGAATACGTGGTCGACAAAGCCACCAAACTGGAAACCCTGAACGATCGCCTGCATGAAATCCGCACCCGCTTCGAAGTGCTCAAGCGCGATGCCTGGGTCAGCTACTGGCAAGCCCTGGCCATGGGCGGCGAAGAGCGGCAACTGGCCGAGCTGCGCGACGCAACCCTGACAGCACTGGATGATGATTTTGCATTCGTCGCCCACTGCAATCTGGGCAGTGAAGCGATGGCCGAGGCCGACCTGCAACGCCTGCAAGGCATCGCGAAACGCCCATGGACGCGCACGCTGGATGATCGGCTGGGCCTGTCATGGGAAGAGAACCGGCGTCAGTCACGCACCCCGGCACCGACCTTGCCGGCCACCGAACCGTTGCTGGCAGACAAGCCGGAGCATCTGCTGGAGCGCGCCGAAGGTGAGTTGATTCCGGAGGACAATCCGTGGGGCTTCAAGCTCGACGTGCCGCCCTATAAATACAATCGCGGCGAGCTGTACAACCTGAGCATCCCCCGGGGCACCCTGACCCGCGAAGAACGCTACATCATCAACCACCACATGGTGCAGACGATCCTGATGCTCAGCCACCTGCCCTTCCCCGGGCATCTGAACAGCGTGGCGGAAATCGCTGGCGGGCATCACGAAAAGATGGACGGCACCGGTTATCCCAAGCGCCTGAAACGCGAAGACATGAGCCTGCCGGCGCGCATGATGGCGATTGCCGATATTTTCGAAGCCCTGACCGCCGCCGACCGCCCGTACAAAAAGGCCAAGTCCCTCAGTGAAGCGCTGGGGATCATGGCCACCATGTGCCGCGAGGCGCACATCGATGCCGAGCTGTTCGGGCTGTTCATCCGCGATGGCGTGTATTTGCAGTACGCCACGCGGTTTCTCGATCCACGGCAGATCGATGCCGTGGACCCGGCGGCCGTGCTGTTCAAGGCAGGCCTTACAGCGTGATCAGCAGTCGGTCAGGCGCAGGAAGATCGCCGCCAGTTGTTCGATCCCGGCCTGATCGTCGGCACCGAAACGCGCGAGCTTCGGGCTGTCGAGGTCGAGCACGCCGATCAGACGGCCGTCCTTGACCAACGGCACGACCAGTTCGCTGTTCGACGCACTGTCGCAGGCGATATGGCCGGGGAACGCGTGAACGTCTTCAACCCGTTGCGTTTGCAAGCTGGCAGCCGCCGCGCCGCACACACCGCGTCCGAACGGAATGCGCACGCAGGCGATCTGGCCCTGGAACGGACCGAGCACCAGCTCTTCGTTGCGATTGAGGTAGAAACCGGCCCAGTTCAGGTCATCGAGCTGGTTGAACAGAAACGCCGAAACCTGCGCGGCGTTGGCGATGAAATCGCGCTCGTCCGCCAGCAGCGATTCCAGTTGCGCGGCCAACATGCCATAGCCTTCGAGGCCCTGGCCGCTCTGTTGCAAATCAATCATGCCTTGTGCTCCAACAATTTCAGTCCCACCCAGTAACGGGCGAATTGGTACGCGCAACGTCCGTTGCGGTTGCCACGGCCGGTTGCCCAGCGCACGGCGAGAATGTCCAGCTGTTCGTCGCGCTCCCAGCTCAGGCCGGCCTTGGCGGCCAACTGGCCGATCCAGTGCTCGACGACGTTGAGGAAATGTTCCTGGGTAAACGGATAGAACGACAGCCACAGGCCGAAACGATCCGACAGCGCGATCTTGTCTTCTACCGCCTCGCTCGGATGCAGCTCGCCATCGACGCGCTTCCAGTTTTCGTTGTCGCTTTCCTTTTCCGGCACCAGATGACGACGGTTGGAAGTGGCGTACAGCAACACGTTGTCAGGTGCCTGTTCGAGCGAGCCGTCCAGCACGCTTTTCAGCACGCGGTAGTCGCCTTCACCGGACTCGAACGACAAGTCGTCGCAGAACAGCACAAAGCGTTGCGGCAGCTTGGCGATCTGCTCCACCACCCGTGGCAGGTCCGCCAGGTGATCGCGCTCGATTTCGATCAAACGCAAACCGGCCTTGGCGTGTTCAGCCAACAGCGCCCGCACCAGCGACGATTTACCGGTACCGCGCGAACCCCACAGCAGCGCGTGGTTGGCCGGCATGCCGTCGAGAAATTGCTGAGTGTTGCGGCCCAGTTGCTCCAGCTGGCGGTCGACGCCGATCAGGTCCGACAAGCGCATGTCGAGGCTGACTTCCAGCGGCAGCAGATAACCGCTGCGACCGTCACGCTGCCAGCGTGCGGCGAGGCAGGTGCCCCAGTCGATGACCGGGCGTGGAGCCGGCAGCAGTGGTTCGATCCGCGCCAGAACCGACTCGGCGCGCTCAAGAAAAGCATTCAATCGGGAATCCACGTCTTCTCCTCGGGCTCGTTCACAGTGATGATGGCGGTGCAGCGACGACACACAGCGTTCGAAACCAGTCCCGGCCCTTGTTACAAGGCGCTTCGGGAACCCCGGAATCCATGCATGATCGACTATGCTTGAGCAGCGAAGGGAAACGGAAGTGGTTCAACACCCCATGGATATCAAATTCACCCACCGGCTGTCGTACAAACAGGCCCGGCTTACCGTGCTGGTCGGGTTCATTCTGGGCACGCTGCTCAGCCTGCTGCAAATCGGCATCGATTATGCCAGTGAAGACGCGTCCATCAACCGTGAAATCCTGTCTTTGCTGGAAATCAGCCACAACCCGGCCTCGCGCATCGCCTATAACATCGATGCCGAACTGGCGCAGGAACTGACCCTGGGCCTGCTGCGCTCGCCGGCGATCATTTCCGCACAACTGACCGACAACAATCAGACGGTGCTGGCCAACGTCAAACGCCCGGAGCTGCAAAGCGGCTACCGGATGATCAGCGACTTCCTGTTCGGCGCCAAACGCCAGTTCGAAGACCGCCTCTACCTCGATCACCTGCCCAACGAATCCCTCGGCACCTTGAAACTGGAAGTCGACACCTACGCGTTCGGCAGCCGCTTCCTGCGCCGGGCCGAGGTCACGCTGCTCAACGGGTTTGCCCGCAGCCTGATTCTCACCGGGATTCTGCTCGCGCTGTTCTACGTGATGCTGACCAAACCGCTGGTGCGGGTGATCCGCGAACTCAGCGGCCGCGACCCGCGCAGCGCCGAGCCGACGACCCTGGAATGTCCGGGCGGGCACGCCAACGACGAGATCGGCGTGCTGGTCAAGGTTGCCAACCAGCAGTTCGAAAACATCGCCACCGAAATCCAGCAGCGGCGCAATGCGGAAAACCGCCTCACCGACTACCTCGCGCAACTCGAAGACATCGTGTCGGCGCGTACCGCCGAGCTCAAGGCGATCAACGCGCGGCTCAGCCAGTCCAACCAGGAACTGGAAGTGGCCCGCAGCACGGCACTGGACATGGCCGAGGCACGCTCGGCGTTTCTCGCCAACATGAGCCACGAGATCCGCACCCCGCTCAACGGCCTGCTGGGGATGATCGCCCTGTCGCTCGACGGCCCGCTCAACGCCGAACAACAGCAACAACTGTCGATCGCCCACGACTCGGGCAAGGTATTGGTGGAGCTGCTCAACGATATTCTCGACCTGTCGAAATTCGATGCCGGGCAACTGGAGCTCGAACACATTCCATTCGATCTTGGCTCGCTGATCGAAGACACCGCCAACCTGCTGTCGCAGAACGCGGCGCCGAGTGTCGAACTGACCTGCCTGATCGATCCGTACTTTCCGGCGCTGGTGCTCGGCGATCCGACCCGGGTCAGGCAGATCGTCAGCAACCTGTTGTCCAACGCCCTGAAATTCACCCGCTTCGGTCGGGTCGATGTGCGCTTGTCCACCTGGAAAGACGGCGTCCGGATCGAAGTCTGCGACACCGGTATCGGCATCGCCCAGGAAGCGCAGGTGAAGATTTTCCAGCCGTTCACCCAGGCGGGTGCCGGCATCACTCGCCAGTACGGCGGCACCGGGTTGGGCCTGGCACTGACCTACAACCTGTGCGAAGCCATGCAGGGGCGCCTGACCATCAGTTCCGAAGTGGGTTTCGGCAGTCAGTTCTGCGCCGAACTGCCACTGCCCTGCCACACTCGAGCGGTGATTCCGCCACCGTTGCACGGCAAGGTGCTGGCGATCACCAACGCGGTCAGCGGGCTGGCGGAACTGCTGGAAAGTCTGCTGCCGGTCTGGGGACTGACCTACGAGCAGCGAACCCTCGACGACCCGCTGCTCGGTCTGTCCCCCGACGTCATCATCACCGACTGCCCGGAATGCCTGTTCGGCCTGCGCCCGGCGATGACGGCACCGATTCTGCTGGTGACTGCCTACGGCAGTTTCATGCCGGGTGAAGAAGCCGCCGCCCTCGCCCCGTTGCAGCAGCAGGCGCGACCGCTGGCTCGCAACGCGCTGTATCAGAATCTGCGCCGGACGCTGCAGCCGGACCTCACCACCATCGACCGCGCACGCCTCGAAAGCGTGCCGTCGCAGCGGCGCGGTCGGGTGCTGCTGGTGGAGGACAACCCGGTCAACCAGTTGGTGGCCAAGGGCATGCTGGGCAAACTCGGCTGCGACGTAGTAGTCGCCGCCCATGGCGTGGAAGCGCTGGATCAGCTGGAACACGACGAATTCGATCTGGTGCTGATGGACTGCAACATGCCGGTGATGGACGGCTACGAAGCCAGTCGCCAGATCCGTCAGAGCGGGCGCTGGCCGCATCTGCCGATTGTCGCCCTGACCGCCAACGCCATGTCCGAGGAGCGCGAACGTTGCCGGGCCGCGGGCATGAGCGACTATCTGGCCAAGCCGTTCCGTCGGGAAGAACTGGCAGCGCTGCTGGACCAGTGGATTCCGACTACGACAGTGCTTTGATCTGCCCCAGCAAGTGATCGAGACCGTCGCGCAAGTCATTGAGCCGGTCCAGATCCACCCCGCTGTCGCACAACAGTCGCGCCTTCAACGGCCCGACCTGTTCACGCAGCGCCTGCCCCTGCGGCGTGAGGCTCAGATGAACCTCGCGTTCGTCCCGGGCCGAGCGCTGACGCTGGACCAGTTGCAGTTGCTCCAGACGTTTGAGCAGCGGCGTCAGCGTGCCGGAATCCAGTGCCAGACGTTCACCCAGCGCCTTGACCGTCGGCTGCTCCGGCGCGGATTGCTGCCACTCCCACAACACCAGCATCGCCAGGTATTGCGGGTAGGTCAGACCGAGCTGATCGAGCATCGGCTTGTAGGCACGGATCACCGCCCGCGATGCGGCATACAACTTGAAGCACAGCTGACTGTCGAGCTTCAGCGAATCGGCGGACAGGCTGTTCATTTGAGCAGGGCTTCGATCTCGCGGCTCAGATCCTGCGGCTTGGTGGCCGGGGCGAAGCGCTTGACCAACTGGCCGTCCTTGCCGATCAGAAACTTGGTGAAATTCCACTTGATGCCCTGGGAGCCCAGCACGCCCGGCGCGCGTTTCTTCAACTGCACGAACAGTGGATGCGCGCCGTTACCGTTGACTTCGATCTTCTTGAACAGCGGGAAGCTGACACCGTAGTTCAGCTCGCAGAACTCGCTGATGGCGCCCTCGTTGCCCGGCTCCTGCTTGCCGAACTGGTTGCACGGGAAGCCCAGCACCACCAGGCCCTGATCCTTGTAGGTCTGCCACAGTTCCTCAAGGCCTTTGTACTGCGGCGTGAAACCGCATTTGCTGGCGGTATTGACCACCAGCACTGCCTTGCCGGCGAAATCGGCGAGGGTCTTTTGCTCGCCTTTGATGGTGGTGCACGGAATGTTCAGCAGGTTATCGCTCATGGTGCGCACTCTTGAAAAATGGGTAGACGGCAAAAATAGCGAGCAATTGAATTGTGTGCAATTTAATTATTCGAAAGGCGACCCGTGGATCGCCCTTATCGGTTACTCGCGCGGCACCAGGTCCAGGCACACCGAGTTGATGCAGTAACGCAGGCCGGTCGGCGGCGGACCGTCAGGGAATACGTGGCCCAGGTGCGCATCGCACTTGGCGCATTTCACTTCGGTGCGGATCATGCCGTGGCTGGTGTCACGGATTTCGGTCATGGCGCTCTCGCCGATCGGCGCGTAGAAGCTTGGCCAGCCGCAACCGGAATCGAATTTGGTCTTGGAATCAAACAACGGCTCGTTGCAGCAGACGCAGTGGTAAACGCCATCGGTCTTCGTGCCGTTGTATTTACCGGAGAACGGTCGCTCGGTAGCACTGAGACGGCACACGTTGTATTGCTCGGGGTCGAGCATGGCCCGCCATTCTTCCAGGGTCTTTTCAATCTTTTCCATCATCACACCTCAGCGGCTGAAAAAGCCCGATCTGTACCTTTTCCACGGATCGGGCGGCACGTATGATTGCGCCTCGTCACACGCCAGTCTGGCAGCGGGTTCCTGCGCATTCAAACGGATTGTTGGAAACCGCCGCTCGAGACACTTGCCTGTGTGAAGACGCAGGATTCCCAGCACGGTTGTCCACCCGCCGCCTGGATCGTTCATTTTCGGGATCACATCGCCATGCAGTTCAGCAAATCGAACAAGCTCGCCAACGTCTGCTACGACATTCGCGGCCCGGTGCTCAAGCACGCCAAACGACTGGAAGAGGAAGGCCATCGCATCCTCAAGCTGAACATCGGCAACCCGGCGCCCTTTGGTTTCGAAGCGCCGGACGAAATTCTCCAGGATGTGATCCGCAACCTGCCGACCGCCCAGGGCTACAGCGATTCCAAAGGTCTGTTCAGCGCGCGCAAGGCGGTGATGCAGTACTACCAGCAGAAGCAGGTCGAAGGTGTCGGCATCGAAGACATCTATCTGGGTAACGGCGTGTCCGAGCTGATCGTGATGTCGCTGCAGGCGCTGCTCAACAACGGCGACGAAGTGCTGGTGCCGGCGCCGGACTACCCGCTGTGGACCGCAGCCGTGAGCCTGGCCGGCGGTAACGCGGTGCATTACCTGTGCGACGAGGGCGCCGACTGGTTCCCGGACCTGGCCGACATCAAGGCCAAGATCACCCCGAACACCAAGGCGATGGTGATCATCAACCCGAACAACCCGACCGGCGCGGTGTATTCGAAGGAAGTGCTGCTGGGCATGCTGGAGCTGGCCCGCCAGCACAACCTGGTGGTGTTCTCCGACGAGATCTACGACAAGATCCTTTACGACGACGCCGTGCACATCTGCACCGCTTCGCTGGCCCCGGACCTGCTGTGCCTGACCTTCAACGGTCTGTCCAAGTCGTATCGCGTGGCGGGTTTCCGCTCGGGCTGGATCGCCATTTCCGGGCCGAAACACAACGCTCACAGCTACATCGAAGGCATCGACATGCTGGCCAACATGCGTCTGTGCGCCAACGTGCCGAGCCAGCATGCGATCCAGACCGCCCTGGGTGGTTATCAGAGCATCAATGATCTGGTGCTGCCGCAAGGTCGCCTGCTGGAACAGCGCAACCGTACCTGGGAATTGCTCAACGACATTCCCGGCGTCAGCTGCGTGAAGCCGATGGGCGCGCTGTACGCGTTCCCGAAGATCGACCCGAAAGTCTGCCCGATCCACAACGACGAGAAATTCGTGCTCGATCTGCTGCTCTCCGAGAAGCTGCTGGTAGTGCAAGGCACGGCGTTCAACTGGCCGTGGCCTGACCACTTCCGCGTGGTCACGCTGCCACGGGTCGATGACCTGGACATGGCCATCGGTCGTATCGGCAACTTCCTCAAGTCCTACCGCCAGTAACCGGCGCTCAGTGCGCAACGGCCCGAACGTTGCGCACTGTCTGATTCAGCAACACTTCTGCTCCGCCCCTCCTCCAGCACCTTCTACACTTGCGACTCATACGAATCATGCGTGCCTGACGCAATGAGACCGGGTGCCGTGTGCCTGTCATCCATACCGGATTCAGCAGTGGGAAATATCCCATGCCCGACAAATCCGGTGTAGGACACAGTTTGAAATAGTCACTCGGTTGAATCGCCAGGTGCCGCGCCTTATATACCCCGCAGTACGCTACATCTTTAGCTTGAGGAGATTTCTACAACCATGATGCGCATCCTGCTGTTTTTGGCCACTAACCTGGCGGTCGTGCTGATAGCCAGCATCACCCTGAGCCTTTTTGGCTTCAACGGGTTCATGGCGGCCAACGGGGTTGATCTCAACCTCAGTCAGCTGCTGGTTTTCTGTGCAGTCTTTGGTTTCGCCGGTTCCCTGTTCTCGCTGTTCATCTCCAAGTGGATGGCGAAGATGAGCACCAGTACCCAGATCATCACCCAGCCACGCACTCGCCACGAGCAATGGCTGCTGCAAACCGTCGAGCAACTGTCCCGGGAAGCCGGGATCAAGATGCCCGAGGTGGGGATTTTCCCGGCCTATGAAGCCAACGCCTTCGCCACCGGCTGGAACAAGAACGACGCACTGGTCGCAGTCAGCCAGGGCTTGCTCGAGCGATTCAAGGAAGACGAAGTGCGGGCCGTGCTGGCCCACGAGATCGGTCACGTGGCCAACGGCGACATGGTCACCCTGGCGCTGATCCAGGGCGTGGTGAACACCTTCGTGATGTTCTTCGCGCGAATCATCGGCAACTTCGTCGACAAAGTGATCTTCAAGAACGAAGAAGGCCAGGGCATGGCCTACTACATCGCGACCATCTTCGCCGAACTGGTGCTGGGCATTCTGGCCAGCGCCATCGTGATGTGGTTCTCGCGTAAACGCGAGTTCCGTGCCGACGATGCAGGTGCCCGCCTGGCCGGTACCGGCGCGATGATCAACGCCTTGCAACGCCTGCGCGCCGAACAAGGCCTGCCGGTGCACATGCCGGACACCCTGAACGCCTTTGGCATCAACGGTGGCATCAAGCAAGGGTTCGCCCGCATGTTCATGAGCCACCCGCCGCTGGAAGAGCGTATCGACGCCCTGCGTCGTCGCGGCTGATCAAACCGGTGCACCAACGAAAAGGCCCGCAGTGATGCGGGCCTTTTTTTGCCTGTCGATTACGCCCCGGAAATCCGGTAGACCCGCTCTTCCAGCCGAGTTACGCCGGCCTGCACGAACTTCCAGCTTTCACCCAGCACATCCTGCTCCTCCAGCATCTCGACACGCCAGACACTGCCCAGCAAACGCTGCACTTCGGCATCGTCTACGGAAAATGGCGGCCCGGGCATCTGCGACTGGTCATAATCCAGCGTCACCAACAGCCCTCGGCATGTCGGCAAAAGACCCTGCAAGTGCGCCGCATAACGCTCGCGCATCGCGGGCGGCAAGGCGATCACCGCCGCCCTGTCATACAGTGCGGTGCAACCGGCAACATCATCTGCCGTCAGCGAGAAGAAATCCCCGCACCACAACTCGATCGCGCCCGCGCGATAAACCTTGAAACCGCCCTGCTCGCTCACCCGCGGCTGCAATTGCTGCTCAATAAAGAAGTCTTCCACGGCCTTTTCCGACAGCTCGACGCCGAGCACCTGATGACCACGGCCGGCAAGCCACAGCAGATCCAGGCTTTTACCGCACAACGGCACCAGCACACGCGCCTGCGACGGGATGGCCAGATCAGGCCAGTGCCGCTGCAAATAAGGGTTCACCTCAGGCTGGTGAAAGCCGATCTGGTTCGATTCCCACTTCTTGTGCCAAAACTCCGGCTGCATGCATCCTCCTAAGAATTCGATAAAAAGACGTTAAAACTTATATTGGAATTAGATCAATGAACTGACTGAAGATGGGTCATCTTAACGCTCAGGAACCCTTCCATGTTTCCCAGCCTGTTTATCTCTCACGGCTCGCCCATGCTGGCGCTGGAGCCCGGTGCCAGCGGTCCGGCCCTGGCGCGACTGGCAGCCGAACTGCCACGCCCGAAAGCCATCGTCATCGTTTCCGCCCATTGGGAAAGCCACGAGCTGCTGGTCAGCAGCCATGCGCAACCGGAAACCTGGCACGACTTCGGCGGTTTCCCCCGCGCGCTGTATGAAGTGCAGTATCCGGCACCGGGCAATCCGCAAATGGCCCGCGAGGTTGCCGATCTGCTGACCGCCAACAACCTGCCGGCGCGTCTCGACCCGCAACGACCGTTCGATCACGGCGTGTGGGTGCCGCTCTCGCTGATGTACCCGCAAGCCGACATCCCGGTGGTTCAGGTTTCCCTGCCCAGCCGTGGCGGCCCGGCGTTGCAGAACCGCGTCGGTCAAGCGCTGGCCAGTCTGCGCGAACAGGGCATTCTGTTGATCGGCTCCGGCAGCATCACCCACAACCTGCGGGAACTGGACTGGCACGCCGGCCCGGAAAGCGTCGAGCCATGGGCCCGGGATTTCCGCGACTGGATTGTCGACAAGCTCGCCGCCAACGACGAAGCCGCCCTGCACGATTACCGCCAGCAGGCACCGAACGCCGTGCGCAGCCATCCGAGTGACGAGCATCTGCTGCCGCTGTACTTTGCCCGCGGCGCTGGCGGCGACTTCAGCATTGCCCATCAAGGTTTCACCATGGGCGCACTGGGCATGGACATCTACCGCTTCGGCTGATGCCCAAATCGCAGGCAAAAAAAATCCCCGAACCAGTCGGGGATTTTTTATGTTCGATCAATCAGCCCAGAGGCGGATCAATCTTCGCGGTAGCGACGCAGTTTCAGCTGCTTGCCGGCAACGCGAGTGTCCTTCAGTTTGGTCAGGAGCTTGTCCAGACCATCTTCCGGCAGCTCGACGAGGCTGAAGCTGTCACGCACCTGGATGCGACCGATGGCTTCACGTGCCAGACCACCTTCGTTGAGGATGGCGCCCAGCAGGTTTTTCGCCGCGATACCGTCACGCGCGCCCAGCGCGGTACGGCAACGGGCACGGCCTTCGCCCAGTGGCATCGGAGCACGACGCTCGCGGTCACCACGGTCCGGACGATCACCGGAACGCTCAGGACGGTCGCCACGCGGTGCGCTGTTCGGCACCAGTGGACGTTCCTTCTCGATCGCTGCCAGGTTCAGCGCCTGACCATTGGTGGCCTTGCGCAGCAGAGCGGCAGCCAGGGCACGCGGGGTGCAACCGATGTCGGCGGTCAGGCGATCCAGCAGATCACCGTGAGTCGATTCGGCGTCAGCCACCAGCGGCGACAGGCTGTTGGTCAGTTTCTTGATGCGGGCATCGAGAACGGCCTGGGCGTCCGGCAGACGCACTTCGGCAACTTTCTGACCGGTCACACGCTCGATCACTTGCAGCATGCGGCGCTCACGCGGAGTCACCAGCAGCAGCGCGCGGCCTTCGCGACCGGCACGGCCGGTACGGCCGATACGGTGCACGTAGGATTCCGGATCGTACGGCATGTCCACGTTGAAAACGTGGGTGATGCGCGGAACGTCCAGACCACGGGCGGCAACGTCGGTCGCTACAACGATGTCCAGACGGCCATCTTTCAGCGAGTCGATGACGCGCTCACGCTGGTTCTGGGCGATGTCGCCGTTCAACGCGGCGGCTTTGTAGCCTTTGGCGTCGAGGGCGCTGGCCAGATCCAGGGTCGCTTGCTTGGTGCGCACGAACATGATCAGAGCGTCGAAATCTTCCACTTCCAGCAAGCTGAGAACGGCAGAAGTCTTCTGGTCAGCGTGAACCAACAGGTGAGCCTGTTCGATCGCGGTAACGGTCTGGGTCTTGCTCTGGATCTTCACGTGCTTTGGATCGCGCAGGTGACGCTCGGCGATGGCACGGATCGATTGCGGCAGGGTCGCCGAGAACAATACGGTCTGACGGGTTTCCGGCATGGCCTTGAAGATGACTTCGAGGTCGTCCATGAAGCCCAGTTTGAGCATTTCGTCTGCTTCGTCGAGAACCAGGTGGTTCACGGTCTGCAGTACTTTTTCGTCGCGACGCAGGTGGTCGCACAGACGGCCCGGAGTGGCGACAACGATCTGTGCGCCATTACGGATTGCTTTCAATTGTGGGCCCATCGGCGCGCCGCCGTAGACAGCCACAACAGTCACGCCCGGCATTTGCTTGGCGTAGGTTTCGAAAGCGGTTGCAACTTGTAGCGCCAACTCACGAGTTGGGGCCAGGATCAGAGCTTGCGGCTCGCGCTTGGACGGATCGATGCGGTGCAGGATAGGCAGGGCAAAGGCAGCGGTTTTACCGGTACCGGTTTGCGCCTGACCAATCATATCGTGACCGGCGAGGATGATCGGGATCGACTGCTGCTGAATGGCCGAAGGCTCTTCATAGCCGGTAGCGACTACTGCAGCGACAATATTGGGATGAAGTTCAAGAGCGGCGAAGCCGCCGATTTCCTGGGTCATGGGTCTGCCTCTAAGTGCATCCGCAAAGACCCATGCTCCAAAGCTGCACATGCCGTGTTGAGACTCAAGAGTCGCCCTGGCAGCTTTGTCGGCGGGGATTTGCGAAAACGAATGAATGAAAAAGAATCGTCAAGGAAGAGCCCGCAGTGCGGACGTGCAGCCGAAGCTGACTTCGGGGAATTGCGCTACCTAAACGCGGCCCGGTTAAAGGCCGGCGCGCACTATACCGGAATTTGCCCAAAAAGGGAGCTTTTTTTATCGGCGAAATACAGTTGTCACCGCTGTGTAACGGGGTTTTGCGGATAATCGGGCAAAGGTCTATTTTTCAAAGACCCCGGCCCTGCGGGCGATGGCGCTTAAACGATTCACCGACGTGCGGCATCTGGTCGCTGCACCTTTTCTTCCCCTGCGAGGAAACACCCATGAATCAGCCCTGCCCCGGCCGCGTGAGCCGTGCGCGCCACGGTCACGTGCATTTGATCGGCCTGGACCGCGCCGCCAAGCGCAATGCCTTCGACCTCGACCTGCTCAACGACCTGGCCCTGGCCTACGGTGAATTCGAGGCCGACAGCGACGCACGGGTGGCGGTGGTGTTCGGGCATGGCGAGCATTTCACCGCCGGCCTCGATCTGGTCAACGCCAGTTCCGCCCTCGCCCAGGGCTGGCAGGTGCCGCCCGGTGGTTGCGATCCATGGGGCGTGTTCGTCGGGCCACGGGTCAGCAAACCGGTGATCGTCGCGGCGCAGGGTTATTGCCTGACCATCGGCATCGAATTGATGCTCGCCGCCGACATCAACCTGTGCGCGAGCAACACTCGGTTCGCCCAGATGGAAGTGCAGCGCGGGATCTTTCCGTTCGGCGGCGCGACGTTACGCTTTCATCAGGTCGCCGGCTGGGGCAATGCGATGCGCTGGCTGCTGACCGGCGACGAGTTTGATGCCCATGATGCGTTGCGCCTGGGTCTGGTGCAGGAAGTCATGGCCAGCGAAGACTTGCTGCCACGCGCCATCGAATTGGCCGAGCGAATCGCCCGACAGGCGCCGTTGGGCGTACAGGCAACGTTGATGTCGGCACGCCAGGCGCGCTATGAAGGCGAGACCGCAGCGGCTAAAAGCTTGCCGCCACTGGTGAAGAAGTTGCTGGCCACTGAAGACGCCAAGGAAGGTGTGCGCTCCCTGGTAGAGCGCAGGCCTGGCGTTTTCAAAGGCCTTTGAAGATCAGGTCGCCGGACGGATGCAGTTGATCAACGTCTGCAACGAGTAACCCAGCTTCGGCGCCAGCGCTTCAGCCCGGGCGGTCAGCGCCTGCATATCCAGCACCTGATCAAGATCCGCCGGCACGATCAGAATGACGTTGCCCTCCTTCACCGGCAGTTCCCAGTAATGCCGGTGATAGAGCCCGCGCAGCAGCGCCGCACCCAAGGGTTTGCCGTCATCAGTGGCCCATTGGTTGATCACCAGCCAGCCGCCAGGATTCAGACGCTTCTGACAGTCACCGAGGAAATTCCACGCAAGGTGCCCGGCGCCGGGGCCGACATCGGTGTACAGGTCGACGAAGATCAGATCCGCCGGCTCAGCCGTCGGCAGCAGTTCGAGGGCATCGCCGACGCGGATGTACAGCCGTGGATCGTCATCCAGCCCGAGGTATTCGATGGCCAGACGCGGTACGTCCGGGCGCAGCTCGATGGCTTCGACATCTTCCAGCGGCAGGAAATTGAGGCAGGCCTGGGTCAACGTCCCCGCGCCCAGCCCGAGGAACAGCGCACTCTCCGGTTGCTGATGGCACAGCGCGCCGATCAGCATCGCCCGGGTGTAGTCGTACTCCAGCCAGCTCGGGTCGGCGGTAAACACGCAGCTTTGCTCGATCGCATCGCCGAACTCCAGAAAGCGGTAGTCGGCCACTTCCAGCACGCGAATCACGCCGAACTCATCCTGTACCTCGGCGAGCAACAGCTCGACGCGCTCCTCAGTCATTTCGTCTCCTGGTGGTCACCGGGCGCGGTGACGCGATGGCACCGCTCTGGCGCCGTGGCAAAGCGGCGATTGTCGGCGAAGCGGCGGCAGCAGGTCACGCACTAATTGCTGCTAACATGGCCGTCCGTGCGTAGAACCTTAGAGACCGTGATGAGCCAACCCTGGAGCCCTGACAGCTGGCGCGCCCTGCCGATCCAGCAACAACCCCAATACCCCGACGCCGCGCATCTGCGCCAGGTCGAGCAGACGCTGGCCAGCTACCCGCCGCTGGTGTTTGCCGGCGAAGCGCGCGAGCTGCGTCGTCAGTTTGCCGAAGTCACCCAGGGCCGGGCGTTCCTGCTGCAGGGCGGCGACTGCGCGGAAAGCTTCGCCGAGTTCTCCGCCGCGAAGATCCGCGACACCTTTAAAGTGTTGCTGCAGATGGCAATCGTCATGACCTTCGCTGCCGGCTGCCCGGTGGTCAAAGTCGGGCGCATGGCCGGCCAGTTCGCCAAGCCGCGCTCGGCCAACGACGAGACCATCGACGGCGTGACCTTGCCGGCCTACAGGGGTGACATCGTCAACGGCATCGGTTTCGACTCGGCCAGCCGCGTACCGGATCCGGAGCGTCTGCTGCAGTCCTATCACCAGTCCACCGCCACCCTCAACCTGCTGCGCGCTTTCGCCCAGGGCGGTTTTGCCGACCTGCATCAGGTGCACAAGTGGAACCTCGATTTCATCGCCAACTCGGCGCTGGCCGAAAAATACAGCCACCTCGCCGACCGTATCGATGAAACCCTGGCGTTCATGCGCGCCTGCGGCATGGACAGCTCGCCGCAACTGCGCGAAACCAGTTTCTTCACCGCCCACGAAGCGCTGCTGCTGAACTACGAAGAAGCCTTCGTGCGCCGCGACAGCCTGACCAACGATTACTACGATTGCTCGGCGCACATGCTGTGGATCGGCGACCGCACCCGTCAGCTCGACGGCGCCCACGTCGAATTCCTGCGCGGGGTGAACAACCCGATCGGGGTGAAAGTCAGCCCGAGCATGAACCCCGACGACCTGATCCGCCTGATCGACGTGCTCAACCCGGACAACGATCCGGGCCGCCTCAACCTGATCGCACGGATGGGCGCGAACAAAGTCGGCGATCACCTGCCGGCGCTGATCCGCGCGGTGCAGCGCGAAGGCAAGCAGGTGCTGTGGAGTTCCGACCCGATGCACGGCAACACCATCAAGGCCAGCAGCGGCTACAAGACCCGCGACTTCGCGCAGATTCTTGGCGAGGTGAAGCAGTTCTTCCAGGTTCACGAAGCGGAGGGCAGCTACGCCGGCGGTATCCACATCGAAATGACCGGGCAGAACGTTACCGAGTGCATCGGTGGCGCGCGGCCAATCACTGAAGATGGCTTGTCGGATCGCTATCACACTCACTGCGACCCACGGATGAATGCCGATCAGTCGCTGGAACTGGCGTTCTTGATTGCCGAGACGCTGAAACAGGTCAAACGCTAAATCGCGATGACGTTGGCTCGGTCGTTTTCGACTTGAGCCAACGCCACCCGCAATCGCCCCGCACTTTCCCGCTGACAATTGAGCTGCACATGCTCAAGCCCCAACCAGTCCGCCATGCGCCGCAAATTCAGCGCCAGCGCCAGCATCCCCGCGTCATCCAGTCCGGTTTCTTCCTCGTGCACCGCATGCACTGCCAACCGCCCCGCCGCCCGTTCAGCACGCAGATCGACCCGCGCGGCAATCCGTTCATTGTGCAGGAACGGCAGCACGTAATAGCCGTAGACCCGCTTGTCCTGCGGCGTGTAGATCTCCAGCCGATAGCGAAAATCGAACAGCCGCTCGGTCCGGCTGCGCTCCCAGATCAGTGAGTCGAACGGCGACAGCAATGCACTGGCCTCGACCTTGCGCGGGATTTTCGGCTCGGGCAGACAATAAGCAATCTGGCGCCAACCGGCGACTTCGCAGGTCAGCAGTTGCCCGTCTTCGACCAGTTCGGCCAGACGAGGGCAGGCATCAGAGGGATTCAGGCGGAAGTAATCACGCAGGTCTTTTTCCGTGCCGACACCCAGCGCCTGCGCTGCGTGCAGCAGCAAACCGCGCTGCGCCTCGGCTTCATCGGGCAATGGCTGTTGCAGCACGGAAGCCGGAATCACCCGCTCGGGCAAGTCATACAAACGCTCGAAACCACGACGTCCGGCGACGGTGACTTCGCCAGCGGCAAACAGCCATTCCAAGGCGTGCTTTTCCGCGCTCCAGTCCCACCATGGCCCGGCCTTTTCCTTGCGGGTCGACAGGCTGCCGGCGCCCAGTGCGCCCTGCTCTTCGACCGACGCCAGCACCCGGCGAATGGTGTCCAGCTGCTCGCGACCGAACCGCGCCAGTTGCTGATAGATGTCTTCACCACGTCTGGCCCGCTGCATGCGCCAGCCCATCAGCGGGTACATCGACAGCGGCAGCAACGACGCCTCATGGCCCCAGTATTCGAACAGCGAACGACGACGCCCCGAACTCCAGGCAGCCTGGTCGAGCAAGTCAGCAGAGTAGGAACCAAGACGGGAGAACAGCGGCAGGTAGTGCGAGCGCACCACGGCATTGACGGAGTCGATCTGCAACAGGCCGAGGCGTTCGATCAGCCGGTTGACGTGCATCGCCTTGACAGCCGGCGGCTGGCGCCCGTGAAACCCTTGGGCAGCCAGTGCCAGACGTCGAGCCTGTTTAAGGGAAAAGGACAATGTCGCGGGCATGTGTTCCTCCATGTCTGCTCGCAACCTACCTCACCTGAAAGTGGTTTGTGTAGCAATGGCCTCATCATTTATGCATCGGATCATCCCAGAACGGCCGCACCGACTCATGTTCGACATCGGCACGGCTGACCCCGATGTCCTTCAACGCTTCGTCGCTCAGACTGGCAAGCAACTCGCGTTCGCGGTGAAGTTCGTACCAGCGACTAAACTTGTGCAGCAAATCGGTAATCAGATGGACCGGCACTCTGTCATCGCTCACATAGACTTTTTGACCTTTCATCGTGTTGCCCTCCTTTAGGGATGGCTCAAGTCTCGCGCCGGCGCTACGATCAATCCAACGAATGTTTCTGATGGCATGCATCACGGAGATTCATCAATTGTCGGCATATCCCAGTATCGATACCGATATCCTGCGCACCTTTGTCGCGATTGCCGATCAGGGCGGTTTTACCCGTGCCGGCGAAATGGTCAACCGCACCCAATCGGCGGTGAGCATGCAGATGAAGCGTCTGGAAGAGGACGTGTTGCAGCGCCAGTTGTTCGAGCGCGACGGGCGTCAGGTGCGCCTCACCGCCGAAGGCCAGGTGTTGCTCGGCTACGCGCGGCGCATCCTGAAATTGCACAGTGAAGTTTTCAACACCCTGCGCGAGCCGCACATGGTCGGCACGGTGCGGATCGGTACGCCGGACGATTACGTGATGCGGTTTCTGCCGGGGATCCTGTCGCGCTTCGCCCAGTTCTATCCGTTGATCCAGATCGAAGTGCATTGCGAGTCGACCAAACAATTGCTGCAGCGCACGGATCTGGATCTTTCGATCGTCACCCGCGAGCCGGGCAACGAGATTGGCCAGTTGCTGCGCAAGGAGCGCTTCGTCTGGGCCGAGGCGCAGAATTTCAGCGCCCACGAACAGACGCCGTTGCCGCTGGCGATGTTCAATAGTGATTGCTTTTGCCGCCTGTGGGCCTGTAACGCGCTGGACGCGATGGGCCGCGAGTACCGGATTGCCTACAACAGCACCAGCCTGTCGGCGTTGATGGCAGTGGTGAGCGCGGGTCTGGCGATCACCGCGCAACTGGAAAGCCTGATCACCCCGGATCTGCGCATTCTCGGCGCCGCCGAAGATCTGCCGCTGTTGCCCGAGGCCAGCATCATGCTGATCCGCAACCTCAACAATCCCTCGCCGATCACCGAATGCCTGGCCGAGCACATCGTCGAAGGCTTCAAACTTTAAAGGCGAGCATCACCGCGCACAGCACCAGGAACCCGCAGAACAGCCCGCGCAGGAGTTTTTCCGGCATCGCGTGGGCCACTTTCACGCCCCAGCTGATGCTGGCCAGACCGCCAATGGCCAGCGGCAGGCCGATCATCCAGTCCACTTCGTGGTGCACCGCGTACGTCACCAGCGTGACGCCGGTGCTCGGCAACGCCAGCGCCAGCGACAGGCCTTGGGCAACCACCTGAGTGGTGCCGAACAGGCTGGTCAGCACCGGCGTCGCCACCACCGCCCCACCGACACCGAACAAGCCGCCCATGGTGCCCGACGCCGCGCCGAGCACGCCCAGCCACGGCCATGAATAACGCATCTCGGAAGTCGCTGCCGGACGCGCGCCAAACATGCGCACCAGGTTGTAGGCCGACAACGCCACGAGGAACGCGACAAAGCCGATGCGCATGGTTTGCGCGTCGATGCCCACGGCCCAGATCGAGCCGATCCACGCGAAACAGAATCCCATCACCGCCAACGGCATTGCATGCCGGAGCTCAATGCGATTGCGCTGATGATAACGCCACAGCGCCAGCATCACGTTCGGCACCACCATCACCAGCGCCGTGCCTTGGGCGATCTGCTGATCGAGCCCGAACCACACGCCCAGCAGCGGAATGGCGATCAAGCCACCACCGATGCCGAAGATCCCACCCAGCGTGCCGAGGGCGGCGCCAAACAACAGGTACAGCAAAAACTCGATCACAGCAGAATTCCTCAAACGTCAGGCGACTCATCCTACGCAGTCGACGCTGGCACGGAAACGCACAGCAACGCACAATGGCTGTGCCAAATCCGCATAGGCACTGAACTGATTCATGAATCCCAATCAATTGACCGAACAACTCGGGCTGTTTCTCGATGTGCTGGAAAGTGGCAGTTTCTCCGCCGCCTCACGCCGACATCCGCTGACGCCGTCCGCCGTTGCCCGGCGTATCGACAGTCTGGAAAGCGCTGTCGGCAGCCAGTTGTTCATCCGCAGCACTCACGCGGTGCGCGCCACGCCGGCGGGTCTGGCGTTTGCCGAACGGGCGCGACGGATCGTTGCCGAGCTGCAACTGGCCCGGGCGGAAGCGGTGTCCCTGAGCAGCGCGCCGGAGGGTCTGATTCGGGTGGATGCGCCGGCGGCATTCGGGCGCCGGCATCTGGCGCCAGTGATTGCCGATTTTCTGGTGCTGTATCCGGGGCTCGACGTGCAGCTGCATCTGATCGACAGCTTCGTGGACATGGACGGTTCGAACCTGGGCAAGGTCGATCTGGTATTGCGCGCCGGGCAGATGGCCGACACCCGGCTGGTCGCCACACCGTTGGCGAGCATGGTGCGCATCGCCTGCGCCAGCCCCGATTATCTCAAGCGCCGAGGCGTGCCGAGCGAGCCAGCGCAATTGAGTGAACATGACGGTCTGGATTGGGACGGTCTTGCCCCGCCCTTCGCCTGGCGCTTCGAACAGGACGGGCAGATGCAATTGCATCGTCCGGCGCGGGTGCGCATGAGCGCCAACAACGCCGAGGCGCTGGTTTGCGGTGCGCTCGCGGGACTCGGGATCGCGCATCTGCCGACCTGGCTGGCCAGCGAATACCTGCTGCGCGGCGAGTTGCTGCCGCTGTTCTGTGAAAACGGCCTGCCAAAACCGGAGAGCACCGGCATCTACGCGCTGCGGCTGGAGCAACAGGCCAGCTCCCGCAGTCGCTTGCTGCTGGAATACCTCAAGACCCGGTTCAGCCCCGTGCCGCCGTGGGATCTGGCCCTGCAGCGGGAACTGGGCCGGCACTGACCGATTCGCCACCGGGCACAATTGTCTGGCGCATTAAAGATTCGAACGCTAGATTCAACTGCATCACCGTTCAAGGCACTGACATGACCACCGACCGCGACACCTCCGATCACTGCGAAGAGCTGCTGCTCGACAATCAGGCCTGCTTCGCCCTGCATTCCACTTCGCTGATGATGACCAAGGTCTACAAGCCGCTGCTGCAAGCGCTTGGCCTGACGTATCCGCAATACCTGGCGATGATGGTGCTGTGGGAGAAGGATGGTTTAACCGTCGGAGAAATCAGCACGCGCCTGCTGACCGATCCGGGTTCGCTGACCCCGCTGCTCAAACGTCTGGAAGGTGAAGGCTTGCTCAGCCGAACCCGCAGCCGGGAAGATGAGCGCGTGGTGATCGTTGAACTGACTGCCCAGGGACACGCCTTGAAAGACAAGGCCCGAACCGTTCCGCAGTGCATTCTGGGGGCCAGCGGCTTCACCCTGGAACGTCTGCAAAATCTGCAAGCCGAGTTGCAGGCCTTGCGTGGTCATTTGCAGGACAGTCTCGCTTAAAACTCCCCCTTTCCTGTGGGCGCAGCCTTGCGCCTGCAGGCTAATCGCACCTTCCCCGCTGATCCCCGAAAATTTTTTTCCTCTCGTTTCACACTAAAAAAACCTTCTATATCAAAAGCTTGGGATCACTACCCTACCCGATCCAAGTGACCATTCGCGCGTTCTTCAAAAAATTTATCTTGCGCGCTAAATATTAGCGAAGTACATTTACTTCGCACCTAGTTAGCGTGCAAACAATTAGCGCAACGAACCACACTCAATGAGGCTCACACTATGCAAACTCTCTACACCGCAATCGCAACCTCCACTGGCGGCCGTGACGGTCGTGCGATCTCCAGCGACAACATCCTCGACGTCAAACTCGCCACCCCGAAAGAACTCGGCGGTGCCGGCGGCGCAGCTACCAACCCTGAGCAACTGTTCGCCGCCGGCTACTCGGCCTGCTTCATCGGTGCCCTGAAATTCGTCGCCAGCCAGACCAAACGCAAAATTCCGGACGACGCCTCGATCACCGCTCACGTCGGCATCGGCCAGATTCCTGGCGGTTTCGGCCTGGACATCGACCTGCACATCAGCCTGCCGGGCCTGGAACAGGCAGACGCACAAAGCCTGGTCGACGCTGCCCACCAGGTCTGCCCGTACTCCAACGCCACTCGCGGCAACGTTGATGTGCGTCTGCACGTCACCGTGTAATCACTGACACTCAGGCCCGTACAGGAAATGAACATGAACACTTTCAGCAAAGTCTTGACCGGTACCCTTCTCGCCCTGTCCATCCACAGCGCATTTGCCGGGGAAGTTGAACACAACACCCAGGCGTTTCTCGATGTGCTGAATGCCGGCACCGGCAAACCGATGGAACAGATGACGCCCAAGGATGCCCGCGCCGTGCTGACGGGCGCGCAGTCCGGGGTCAAACTGACGCTGCCCAAAGCGGACGTCAGCGAGAAGACCATCCAGGTCGATGGCCAACCGTTGAGCCTGACCATCGTCCGGCCGGCCGGGGTCAAGGGCGAGCTGCCGGTGTTCATGTTCTTCCACGGCGGTGGCTGGGTGCTGGGGGATTTCCCGACCCACGAGCGTCTGGTGCGGGATCTGGTGGTCGGCTCGGGTGCGGCGGCGGTGTTCGTCAACTACACCCCTTCGCCGGAAGCGCATTACCCGGTGGCGATCAACCAGGCTTACGCCGCGACCAAATGGGTGGCCGAACACGGCAAAGAGATCAACGTCGACGGCAAGCGTCTGGCGGTGGCGGGCAACAGCGTCGGCGGCAACATGGCGGCGGTCGTCGCCCTGATGGCCAAAGACAAAGGCACCCCGGCGATCAAATTCCAGGTGCTGCTGTGGCCGGTGACCGATGCCAATTTCGACACCGGTTCGTATAACCAGTACGCCGAGGGGCACTTCCTCACTCGCAACATGATGAAGTGGTTCTGGGACAACTACACCACCGACGCCAACCAGCGGAACGAGATCTACGCCTCGCCGCTGCGGGCAACCACCGCGCAATTGAAAGGTCTGCCGCCCGCGCTGGTGCAGACTGCGGGGGCTGACGTGCTGCGTGACGAAGGTGAAGCCTACGCCCGCAAACTCGACGAAGCCGGCGTGCCGGTGACCTCGGTGCGCTACAACGGCATGATCCACGACTACGGTTTGCTCAACGTGGTCAGCCAGGTGCCGGCGGTGCGTTCGGCGATGCTGCAGGCCTCGGAAGAGCTGAAACAGCACCTGAAGAAGTAATTTTCATCAGGCACAAAAAAGCCCGACTCAATGGTCGGGCTTTTTCTTTCCGCAAAAAGCAGTGCTTATTTGGCACGGCCTTTGTAGGAACCGCCTTCGCGGGTATCGATCTCGATCATGTCGCCGATTTCGATGAAGTCAGCAACCGACAGCTCGGTACCGTTCTTCAGTTTGGCAGGCTTCATCACCTTGCCGGAAGTGTCGCCGCGAGCGGAACCTTCGGTGTAGTCAACCTGACGCACGATGGTGGTCGGCAGCTCTACGGAAACCAGACGGCCTTCGAAGAATACGGCTTCGCAAACGTCGGTCATGCCTTCTTCCACGAATGGCAGAACGCTTTCGATGTCTTCGGCGTTCAGCTCGTACATGGTGTAGTCGGTGGTGTCCATGAACGTGTAGGAGTCACCGCTGATGAAGGACAGGGTCGCTTCTTTGCGATCCAGGATCACGTCGTCCAGCTTGTCGTCCGCACCGTAAACGGTTTCGGTCTTGTAACCGGTCAGCAGGTTCTTCAGCTTGGTCTTCATGATCGCGCTGTTACGGCCCGATTTGGTGAATTCAGCTTTCTGAACCAGCCAAGGATCGTTGTCGATACGGATCACGGTACCGGGTTTGAGTTCTTTACCAGTTTTCATTGCGAATATCCGAATTTGGATGGGATTTACAAAAATCTAGGCCGCGTATCATATCCAATTTCGGTAAAACTGTACCAGCGCCGTCGCAAGATCCGCCTGCAAGGCCTGTTCCAGACACCACGCGCGGGCATTTTCCTGCAGTTCGGGCCAGTGTTTGCGGGCCTCAAGCCAGTGGTCGCCGATAGGCTGCCCGGCACTCCAGGCACGCCAGAGACCGTTCATCGCCTCGGCGGCAACGGGCGAAAGACCTTTTGTGTAGAGCGCAAGGAAGGCGTCGAGCTTGTCGAGATGGATGTCTTCGTCCTGCTGATAGATGTGCCACAACATCGGCCGCCCCGCCCATTGCGCCCGGACAAACGAGTCCTCGCCGCGCACCGCGTTGAAATCGCAGCACCAGAGCAATTGATCGTATTGATCCTGACGGACGAACGGCAGCACCTGCACGGTCAGCGCTTGACGAACATGCTTCGCCCCGACCGCCAGCGACTCGAACCCGAGCCAACGGGCGACATCGCCGAGAATCCGTCCTTCCGGCACCAGCAGATGAGTGGGCATCGAGTCAGCGGCGAGCACATCCAGCCAACTGGCGAGTCCCGCATTCTCGTAGGCAAACAGCGAAATCAGTTGCGCACCGGGCGCAGGAATGATCCCCAGACCTTGCAGGAATTGTCGCTGCGCCTCGGGGACCTGCTGAAACTGCTGACGCCGCTCCAGCAAACCGCTTTCACGCAACAGGCCGCCGGTGCCCGGCTGGAATCCCGGAAAGAAAAAGTACTTCTGCACCGACTTGTACTTCACCGACGGCAGTCCGTGGCAACCGACCACCCAGTCTTCGGCGCTGAGATAGTCGAGGTTCATCCACAACGGCGGTTTTTCCCGAGCGGCCATGGCGTCCATGTAGGAGCTCGGCAACTGGCAGGCAAACGCGGCGATCACCACCTCGGCCGCCTCCGCTTCCTGCCATTCGGTCGGCCAGTGCCGGACTTCGACGCCCTGCTGCCATTGCTGATCGAGGCCGATGTCGATTTCGGGGCAAATGCGCTCGAAGGCGCGCAGGTCATCGACCCACAGCCGCACCGTCATTGCCTGCTCGCTGACCAGTTGCCGGGCCAGACGCCAGGTCACGCCGATGTCGCCGTAGTTGTCGACGACCGTACAAAAAATGTCCCAGCGGGTTTTCGGTTGCGGCATTCAAGGCTCCCGTTGGCAAAAGCGCCGATTGTCCGCATAAATGTCTCCATGCAGAAGAGCCGACGGCAATTAATCTTCGTGCGACAATCGCCACTCGCCCGCATTCATCCGCCAGGAGGCAACCATGCCCTATCGTCCCAACCCGCGTCGCCCCTTGCCTGTTCAGCTTAGCGCGCTGCAATTGACCGGCAGCATTGCCCTGGGTCTGTGGCTGGGTTTCCTGGCCATTGCGCTGAGCTGCTGGCTCGCTTCACGCTTTTTCTTCAATGAACAACTGGCGCCGGTTGCCCAGGCCGTACAGCAACTGGCCAATCCACCCGCCGTCCGAGCGGTGCCGGATATTCCGCCGCAGAGTCCGTTGTTCGAGCAGTACGAAGAAAACCTGCGCAAGAACGAACAACAGGCACGCCTGGATCAGGCGCGTGGCAGCACACGTAATCTGTCGAACCCCAAATGCCAGTTCTGGCTGCAACAGGATCAGACGGCCCCGAGCGAAAAGAGCCGCGCCAATGTCCTGCAATTCTGCGATTGATCATGAATAAACAGACGGTTCATCAACTGATTCTCGACAAGCTGCGCGTCGACCTCGACATCGCCGAACGCGCGGCGCAAACCGCCTACGAAACCGCGACCCACGAAGAGAACATCGCCGAAAACAAGTACGACACCCTGGGTCTTGAGGCGTCGTACCTGGCGGCGGGCCAGGCGAAACGGGTCGAGGAAATTCGTCAGTCACTGGCGCTGTGCCAGAACCTGACGCTGCGCGCGTATGACGATCAGCGGGGGATTGAAATCGGCGCCCTGCTCGGTCTGGAAGACGAAAAGGGTCGTGAACAATGGCTGTTTCTGGCGCCGGATGCGGCAGGTTTGAAGGTCGACGTGGTGGGTCAGCCGATTACCGTCATCACCCCGCGCTCGCCGCTGGGCAAAAGCCTGCTGGGCAAATTCGAGGGTGACGAGGTAGAGATTCTGGTGGCAGGCACCCGGCAACAGTTTGCTGTCACCGAGGTGCTGTAGACAGGGGCTTAGTGAACCGGCAGTTCGACGCCTTCGAACAGTTCTTCCAGTTCCTGCTTGTTGTGGCACTGAATGGCCTTGGCCATGACTTCGCGGGTCAGGTGCGGCGCGAACTTCTCGATGAAGTCGCACATGAAGCCGCGCAGGAAAGTACCGCGACGGAAACCGATCTTGGTCACGCTGGACTCGAACAGTTCGCTGGCATCGAGCACCACCAGATCGTTATCCAGTTTGGTGTCGACCGCCATTTTCGCCACGATGCCAACGCCCAGGCCCAGACGCACGTAGGTTTTGATCACGTCGGCGTCGGCCGCGGTGAACACCACTTTCGGCGTCAGGCCGCGATGGCTGAAGGCTTCGTCGAGTTTCGAACGGCCGGTGAAACCGAACACGTAAGTCACGATCGGGTATTCGGCCAGCGCTTCGAGGGTCAGCTTCGGCAACTTGGTCAGCGGGTGGCCCTGAGGCACAACTACGCAACGGTTCCAGCGGTAGCACGGCATCATCACCAGATCGCCGAACAGCTCCAGCGCTTCGGTGGCGATGGCGAAATCGACGGTGCCGTCAGCGGCCATCTCGGCGATCTGCATCGGCGAACCCTGGTGCATGTGCAGCGCCACGTCCGGGTATTGCTTGATGAAATTGCTGATCACCGGCGGCAGCGCATAACGTGCCTGGGTGTGGGTGGTGGCGATCGACAGGGTGCCCTTCTTCTCGTTGGAGAATTCCTGGGCGATCTGCTTGATGCTTTCGACCTTGCGCAGAATCTCGCCGGCGGTGGTGATGATGCGCTCGCCGGCTGGGGTGACGCGGGTCAGGTGCTTGCCGCTGCGGGCGAACACTTCGACGCCCAGTTCGTCTTCCAGCAGGCGGATCTGTTTACTGATGCCCGGTTGCGAGGTGTAGAGGCTTTGGGCTGTAGCGGAAACGTTGAGGTCGTGGTGCGCCACTTCCCAGATGTAGCGCAATTGTTGAAGCTTCATATGAATCCCTCAAAGCAGGTAGACGCCACGGGCATCAGCGACGGTATATAACTATATTAATGGTTTGAAGAATAAATCTAGAACTTTTTTATCAAAGTGCCATTATTCCTGCCTCAGCGATCCTCCCGACGCCGACGCTCCACCAGCGGCACCAGATAAACCGGCACCTTGGACAATTGCAGCAGCCGGGCCGCCGTTCGCCCCAAAGGTGTTTCCGCCCCGACCCCGTGGCTGTGACTTCCTACGATCAGCAAATCGACGGAGAGTTTCTGTACCTGATCGAGAATCACCTGTGACGGATCGCCCTGCAGCACCCGCACCGCGCGTATCCGCTGCAAGTCCTGCTCGCCCTCGTCCCCCAGTTCTTCACGAAAACTGTCGAGCACCCGCTGCTCGATATTGGCGATGACGGTTTTCAGACCCTGACTGTGAAATTCGTTCAACGCCTGTTCGTCGAGATAGCTCTGCAACACCGATTCGGCAAACAGCCCCATGGGTTCCACCGCGTGCACCACGTACAGATCGGCATTGAACGTTCGCGCCATTGCCAGGGCATGCTGCATCACTAACGGTGCGTACAGACCGAGGTCAGTGGCATACAGCATCGAACGAATCATATGACCTCCTCGCGTGCCAACATGGCGGAGATTTGATTCAGCTTAGCAGTGCCTTGACGACTACGGCGTGCGACGCAACGTCTTGAACCACGTGGGCTTTAGACCGCCGGTTCGTTGCTGATGCCGTGGGGCACGTGACCGGTCGCCACGACTTCCCGGGCCAGCTCGCAGTGGCCGGCCTGATCGTCGAAAAACACGTCGGCGGCGAAGGCTTCGAGGAACGCCGATTTGGTCAGGCCGCCGAGGAACAGCGACTCGTCCAGACGAATGTCCCACTCGCGCAGTGTGCGGATCACCCGCTCATGGGCCGGCGCCGAACGCGCAGTGACCAGCGCGGTGCGGATCGGGCACTCCTCATCGGAGAACTCGCGCTGCAACAGATTGAGCGCCGCGAGAAAGCCCTTGAACGGCCCGCCGCGCAACGGTTCGCGCGCCGATTCACGCTCCTTGGCCTGGAAAGCTTCGAGGCCACCGGACTGATAGACGCGCTCCGATTCGTCGGAAAACAGCACCGCGTCCCCGTCGAAGGCGATGCGCAATTCATCGCTGGCCGCACGACTGGCGCCGCCGGACAGAATGGTCGCCGCCGCGAAACCGGCATCCAGCGCAGCGCGCACATCTTCGGCATGGGTGGAGAGAAACAGATCGCAACCAAAGGCCTTCAGATACGGATAAGGACTGCGCCCGCCGACGAACGCCGCGCGGGAGATCGCCAGGCCGTAATGACCAATGGAGTTGAAGACGCGCAGGCCGGTATCAGCACTGTTGCGCGACACCAGAATCACCTCAACCCGAGCGCGGCCGAGGCGACTGTTGAGGTTGAGCAGTTTTTCCACCAGCGGAAAGGCATCGCCCGGCGCGAGGATTTCGTCTTCGTGATCGATCTGATATTGCCGGTAGGCTTCGACGCCACTCGACTCATACACCTTGTGGCTTTCGCTCAGGTCGAACAGGGCACGGGACGAGATCGCCAGCACCAGTTTGTCATCGATGTTCTTGGCCATGCCTTTCTCCCAGTGCGACCGGTTTAAACGTTACGCCGGTCGATAAAGCTCAATGTGCGATACAACGATTCGATTCGCGGCAACTCGCAGCCTGCCGCTTTTGCCGCGGCCAAAGGACGAGCGTAGATCGCCTCGAGCTCCAGCGGTCGCTTGTGCAAAAAGTCGTGGTACATGCTCGGCCAATAGTCGGGCATTTTCTCGGTCATCATGAACAGGTATTCGGCGTAACCGGGCGGCATGTCGTGACCGCAGGCCTTGGCGCCCTGCACCACTTCAGCCATCAGCGCCTGAATCAGTGCGCGGCTGTCAGTGTCGGCCATCAACGGCGTGGTGCCGGCACCGAGCAACACCGAAAGCCCGTTGTAGGGAATGTTCCAAACCAGTTTCTGCCAGCGCGCCTGATGCAGGTTCGGCATCGCCTGGGAATCGAGACCGGCGGCGCGGAACAGGCCGGCGCCCTCTTCGACGATTGCCATGCGCGCCGCATCATCCGGTGCCGGACCGCTGTGGTAACCGACGTTCACCGCCCCCAGCGCCTGATGGGTGATCTGCCCCGGCCCTTCGCGGTGGACGCAGATCAGGCACAAACCGCCCAGCAAATGCAGGGAGTCGGGCAACAACGCACGCAAGCTGTCTTCGACGTCGAGGCCGTTTTGCAGCACCAGCACTTTCGCGTCGGGTTTCGCCGCCTGAATGATCGACGGTGCCAGCCCGGCATTGCTGGTGGTCTTGGCGCCGACCAGCAGCCAGTCGCAGGGCGGCATGTCTTCTGCCGACGAATAGGCCTGCACCGGGTTCAGCGTCAAGGCGCCATGCACGGCGCTGTCCACCTGCAAGCCGCCCTCGGCGACTGCGGAAAATTCACTGCGCAACAGAAAGTGCACATCGAATCCGGCCCGGGCCAGCATCACCCCGTAAAACCCTCCGATGGCGCCGGTGCCGATAATCCCCACCACCGGTTTGTTCACTGCTCCCATCACGGCAACTCCTCTGCAATTCGACCCAGCGCCTGCGCCACGGCTGCGTTCAGCTCATCGACATTCAGGCGCGTGTGCACTGCCCCAAAGAACTCGCCGTCGCGCACCACAAACAGCGCCGGCAAATGAAAGACCTGATAACGCTCGACCAGTCCGCCGTTGTCGCCGGCATCGATCCAGCACACGCGATCGACGGCCAGATCGAGCCCCGGCAACACTTCGCGGGCATAGCGGCAACTGGCGCAGCCGACGCTGGTGAAAATCACCAGCGAAACGCCGTTCATCGCCAGCAGCCGTTGGTCGGCGTCAAAATCGGTCAGCTGCGATTCGACCACTATACTGGGGGAAACAATGTCAAATGGCCGACACAGGGAGTCTGTGCTCATGGGACGGTTTATTCCTCATCCGGATGATGTGCCCGTTGAACTGACCTTGCTCACACCGGAGTGTATTTCGCGTCAACGGCTGCACACTATCAGCCTCGGCGGCATCGCTTGCAATTACCACCGTGCCTGGCGCCATGGCACCGCCTTGCAGGTGCGCATGCCGACCATCAATGCCGATTTCGCCTATCCGGGCTATGTGGCCTGGTGCCTGCGTCGCAAAAAAGGTTATCTGGTCGGCATTGCATTCACTGATGAGCAGACGCTGTTCAGCGCGCGAATGGGTGAGCAGGTGTGTCAGATCGAGCGCTATTGCCGAATCAACGATGCCCACGATGACCTGCAGGATATCCAGGCGCGAGCCCTGCAATGGGTCGAACAACACGCCGAAGAGTTCTCCCACGACAGCGTTCGCAAGGCTTTCGCGTAACCATAGCTGGACTGAACAGTTACTTGCCCATTGTCTAGCAGGCGTCTAACGCGATAAGGTTCGGCTCCCCGACGCGCTTAAATCCGCTGTGCTCCGCCGCGCGGGGATCGCTGGCGGCCGGCACCCGTGACCTGACGAGTAAACGATGGCTGATTTACCGATCAACGACCTGAACGTCGCTTCCAACGAGACCCTGATCACTCCCGATCAGCTCAAGCGTGATATCCCTCTGAGCGACGCTGCCCTGCGCACCGTCACCAAGGGTCGCGAGGTCATCCGCAACATTCTCGATGGCACCGACCATCGTCTGTTCGTGGTGATCGGCCCCTGCTCGATCCACGACATCAAGGCTGCCCACGAATATGCCGATCGCCTGAAGGTGCTGGCGGCAGAAGTCTCGGACACCCTGTATCTGGTCATGCGCGTGTATTTCGAAAAGCCACGGACCACCGTCGGCTGGAAAGGCCTGATCAACGACCCGTACCTGGATGACTCGTTCAAGATCCAGGACGGTCTGCACATCGGTCGCCAGTTGCTGCTGGACCTGGCCGAGAAAGGCCTGCCGACCGCGACCGAAGCCCTCGACCCGATCTCCCCGCAGTATCTGCAGGACCTGATCAGCTGGTCGGCCATCGGCGCACGCACCACCGAATCCCAGACCCACCGAGAAATGGCTTCCGGCCTGTCCTCGGCGGTCGGTTTCAAGAACGGCACCGACGGCGGCCTGACCGTGGCGATCAACGCCTTGCAGTCGGTTTCCAGCCCGCACCGTTTCCTGGGCATCAACCAGGAAGGTGGCGTGTCGATCGTCACCACCAAGGGCAACGCCTACGGTCACGTGGTGCTGCGCGGTGGCAACGGCAAGCCGAACTACGATTCGGTCAGCGTCGCCCTGTGCGAGCAGGCGCTGAACAAGGCCAAGATCAAGCCGAACATCATGGTCGATTGCAGCCACGCCAACTCCAACAAGGATCCGGCCCTGCAACCGCTGGTGATGGAGAACGTCGCCAACCAGATTCTCGAAGGCAACCAGTCGATCATCGGCCTGATGGTCGAGAGTCACCTGAACTGGGGCTGCCAGGCGATCCCGAAAGACCTCGCCGACCTGCAATACGGCGTGTCGATCACCGATGCCTGCATCGACTGGTCCGCTACCGAAAACACCTTGCGCAGCATGCACGCCAAACTCAAGGATGTCCTGCCGAAACGTCAGCGCGGCTGACAGCCGTTTCGCAGGCATAAAAAAACGCCGGGCATTGCCCGGCGTTTTTGTGTGTGCGGTGAGGTCAGTCAGATCTTGGCGGTGCGCCGCTGGTGACGCTCCATGTAGCGCTCCACGTAGGAGCACGATGGAATGACCGTGTAGCCCATTTCATCGGCGTACTGCAACGCCCGTTCGGTCAGGGCTGCCGCGATGCCTCGGCCACGCAACGCGTTGGGCACGAAGGTGCGGTAGATATCCAGGGTCTGTTTCCCCAGATCCATATAGGTCAGGTAGGCACGATGACCGTCCACATTGGTCTCGAACTGATGACCAGCCTGGTCATGGTGGATGGACAACGCCTCGCTCATCACTACTCCTCGCGGGTCTCGAATTCTGACCCCTACCTTACCGATGTTTTCCCGGCGAAGGAACATCTACGCCACCCCGTGCCTGATGGACACCGAGAAGAACTGCACCGATCTCGCGCAACCCGAGCACGTATCAAATAGTAGGCACCATTGGCGAAAATGCTCAAGGTACGCTCGTCATCACGCAGATTGACGGGGGGCAGTTCCGGTGGACTCAGGGCGGGTTCGGGAGACAATCTTCCCGAGCCAAAAGGCTGAACATCGCCGGATGTTGAGACTTAAGACGAGCCCCCCGTTTTAAAGTCACCTCAACATGGACAAAGATATGCGAGGCGCTGCGCAAATTCGCAACAAAAGTGTGGACGAATCCATATAGACGCACTTTAGCCGTTACCTGCAAAACAGCGCACGACAACGGGAACTTTTTCTCAATAACTCGCTCATCTCGCGCCTTACAGCTGGATATTTTTTATACAGCCCAGTTAAAAGTTGCTCGAAAAAGAATCAACGCCTACAATTTTTTTTGCTTCTTGCCTCACGTCAGTTTACTTACTACAAGTAATGGGTAGTATGTACGCCGGCTATTTCCTCAATCGGAGGAGACAGCCACTTAATTGAAAGTCCTTGAAGGGGAACACGATGAACAACGTTCTGAAATTCTCTGCTCTGGCTCTGGCCGCAGTTCTGGCTACCGGTTGCAGCAGCGCATCGAAAGAAACCGAAGCACGTCTGACCGCTACTGAAGACGCAGCTGCTCGCTCCCAGGCTCGTGCAGACGAAGCTTACCGTAAAGCTGATGAAGCTCTGGCTGCTGCTCAAAAAGCACAACAGACTGCTGACGAAGCTAACGAGCGTGCTCTGCGCATGCTGGAAAAAGCTAGCCGCAAGTAATAGTCCTTCGGGATTGTTATCAAGCCGACCCGTTTTTCGGGTCGGCTTTTTTGTGCCTGCAGTTTTCTGCGGGCAATAAAAAACCCGCCGCTGCGCAAGCCTCGGCGGGTTTTGTCTTTCAGCTTATTGCTGCAGGTCGATCGGTGCGCTAGAGACCATCGGCGCCGAGGTGCTCGGCGTGCCGATTTCGGTTGGCAGGCCATCTTCGGCCGCCACCACATCACGCACCACATCCCAGTCCATGCGCAGGTTGTTGGTGATGTCTTCACGCTTGAGCATCGCGTTGATCACGGCGGTGTGCTTGTCGACCACCGACGGGTTGCCCTTGTCGTCGATCGGCGTGTGCGCTTCCAGGTAGATCTTGCCGCCACTGCGACCGAACTTGTACGCGTCGTTGAGGATTCGTACCGAAGTCCCCACCGGCACCATGCCGGCCATTTCCAGCACGTTGTTGTTGAACATGCGGAAGCAGCCGTGGCTGGTGCGCATGCCGATGCCGAACTTCTTGTTCGAACCGTGGATCAGGTAGCCCGGCGTGCCCAGGGTGAACTTGAACGGCCCCAGCGGGTTGTCAGGACCGGCCGGCACCACGTTCGGCAGCGGATCACCGTCGGCAGCGTGCTCGGCCTTGATCGAGGCAGGCGGCGTCCAGGTCGGATTCGGCGTCTTGGCGGTGATCGTGGTGTGCGCGATCGGCGAGCCCCAGCCTTCACGGCCGATACCCAGCGGGAAGGTGTACACCACGTTCCGGCCTTTCGGGTAGTAGTAGAGGCGGTATTCGGCCAGGTTGATCACGATGCCTTCGCGCGGGCCCGGTGGCAGGATGAAGCGGGTCGGCAGGACCACTTCGGTGCCGGCGCCCGGCAACCAGGCATCGACACCCGGGTTGGCCGCGACCATTTCCGAATAGCCCAGATCGTAGGTGGTGCCCAGATCGGCAAAGGTGTCTTCGTACTTGGCCTTGATCACCTGCACCTGGCCGATGATGTCTTCACCGGGTGGTGGCAGGGGAAACTCCAGTGCGGCAACGGGACCGGCCACACACAGGGCGGCAAGAGACAGGCAGCGGGTGACGGCAGGAAAACGCGGCAACATCCGGAGAATCCTTCGCAAGATCGACAAGGGTAATAAGAACGCGATTGTACACCGCGTCCAGAGAATTCGGGGAGATGCGCCGATGGGCTGGCAAACTCTTCATGATTGAAGCTGCCGCCCGCCCGGACTGCATTCGGAAGATGCCTGCGCTTAAAGCTCGAATCGCAACTCGGGCCAGATCGGCGAGGTGCCGCGCTTCTGCGATTCGAGGATCGCCCGGCACAGCGAACACAGGCGCTGATCCTGGAACACCCGGCGATCCACGCTCGACCAGCGCGGTTGCGCCGGCAGCAGACTGCCGCACAGGGTTCGGTCAGCCGAGCCACCGAGCTCCAGTTGACGGGTCACCAGATGCACTCGCACTTCCTGGCAGGCGAACAGATCCAGCTGTTCGTCAGGCTCGATCAGTTGGTAGGCGAACAGGGACCAGGCAGAACGCGGCATCGGGGGCTCCAAATTAGGGGGCGCCACATTAGCCGAAAGCCTGCCGCTAGAAAAGCCTCATAACAGCGGTTTTAGCGTCGGCCAGACATTTTCCAGCAGCTTGCCCTGAGCCCCGGCCGCCGGGTGCAGACCGTCGGCCTGCATCAAGTCCGGATGCCCGCCCACACCGTCGAGGAAAAACGGCACCAGCGGGATTTTTTTCTCCTCGGCGAGCTTGCCGTAGACCTCGGCAAAGGCATCCGTGTAACGCTTGCCGTAGTTGGGTGGCAACTGCATGCCGAGCAACAACACCTTGGCACCGCTTTGGCGGGAGCTGTCGATCATCGAAGCAAGATTTTGTTGCAATTGCGTCGGCGGCATTCCGCGCAGGCCATCGTTGCCGCCCAATTCGAGGATCACCAGTTCCGGTTTGTGCTCTGCAAGCAGCGCCGGCAGCCGCGCCTGGCCTCCGGCACTGGTGTCGCCACTGATGGATGCATTGACCACTTTGTCGTCAAAACCTTCGGTCTTGAGCCGCTGTTCGAGCAACGACACCCACCCCAGCCGGGTATCCAGTCCGAAACCGGCGCTGATACTATCGCCAACGATCAGGACTGTACCCGCCGCTGCGTTCTGGGCCATGCACATCAAGGCCAGGCCAGCACTCAAAAACCACACACGCATCGGATTCTCCATGGGCGCAAGCATTCTCACCGCGAAGAACCTTAGCAAAGTGGTTCCCAGCGCGGAAGGTGAACTGACCATCCTGCACGAACTCAGCCTGGAACTGAACAAGGGCGACAGCCTGGCCATCGTCGGCGCGTCCGGTTCCGGCAAATCCACCCTGCTCGGTCTGCTTGCGGGCCTTGACCTGCCGAGCAGCGGCGAAGTAACGCTCGCCGGGCAAGGCCTGAGCAATCTCGACGAAGACCAGCGCGCGCGCATTCGCGCCGAACACGTAGGCTTCGTCTTTCAGTCGTTCCAGCTGCTGGACAACCTCAACGCGCTGGAAAACGTCATGCTGCCGCTGGAGCTCGACGGCCGCAAAGACGCTCGAAGCCGCGCCACCGAATTGCTGCAACGGGTCGGCCTTGGCCAGCGCCTGACTCACTCGCCACGCCAGCTCTCCGGTGGTGAGCAGCAGCGCGTGGCGATTGCCCGGGCGTTCGCCGCCGAGCCGGACGTGCTGTTCGCCGACGAACCCACCGGCAACCTCGACAGCCACACCGGCGAGCGCATCAGCGACTTGCTGTTCGAATTGAACAAGGAACGCGGCACCACCCTGGTGCTGGTGACCCACGACGAACGCCTGGCCCATCGTTGCCGGCGTCTGATCCGTCTTGAAGCCGGCCTGTTGGTCGCCCCTCTGGAGCCTTGATGGCACGTCTGCCGCTGTTGCGTCTGTTCAGTCTCGCCCTGCGCCAACTGCTGCGCGATGCCCGCGCCGGTGAACTGCGGGTGCTGTTTTTTGCCTTGGTGGTCGCGGTGGCGGCGAGTACCGCGATCGGCTATTTCGGCGCCCGCCTCAACGGCGCAATGATGCTGCGCGCCACCGAGTTTCTCGGCGCCGACCTGTCGCTCGAAGGCAGCTCGCCGGCCCGGTCGGAACAGATCAGGAGCGGCACCGAGCTGCGTCTGGATCATGCGCAGGTGGTGGAGTTTTCCAGCGTCATCGCCACGGACAACGGCATTCAGCTCTCCAGTATCAAAGCCGTCGACCGCGCCTATCCGCTGCGCGGCGAACTGAAAAGCGCCCCCGCTCCCTTTGCGACAGAGGACGCCGGTGGCGAGCCGCAGCCCGGTGAAGCCTGGGTCGAAGCGCGCCTGCTGACGGCGCTGGACTTGAAGATCGGCGACAGCATCGACGTCGGCATGAAGACGCTGAAACTGACGCGAGTGCTGACTTACGAACCGGATCGCGCCGGCAACTTCTACAGCCTGACGCCACGAGTACTGATCAACCTTGACGATCTCGCCGCGACCGGCGTGGTGCAACCCGGCAGCCGGGTGAGTTACCGCGAACTCTGGCGCGGTGAACCGCAGGCGCTGGAAACCTATCGCCAACTGATCAAACCGGGGCTCGCCGCCAACCAGCGGATTCAGGATGCCCGCGACGGTAACCGGCAGATCGGCGGCGCACTGGGCAAGGCCGAACGCTATCTGAACATGGCCAGTCTGGTTGCCGTGCTTCTGGCCGGTGTCGCGGTGGCGCTATCGGCGAACCGCTTCGCCAGCCGGCGTTTCGATGCCAGCGCCCTGCTGCGTTGCCTGGGCTTGTCGCGCCGGGAAACCCTGGTGCTGTTCAGTCTGCAACTGACGGTGCTCGGCCTGCTCGCCAGCCTCAGCGGCGCCCTGCTCGGCTGGCTCGCGCAATTGGGATTGTTCGCGCTGCTGCATGATCTGCTACCGACCGACGTACCGCCGGGTGCCTTGTTGCCGGCACTGGCCGGAATCGGCACCGGGCTGGTGGCGCTGGCCGGTTTCGCCCTGCCACCGCTCGCCGCGCTGGGCCGCGTGCCGCCGCTGCGGGTATTGCGTCGGGACATGCTGCCGATTCCATCGAGCACCTGGATGGTCTATGGCGCGGCACTCGGCGCGCTCGGGTTGATCATGTGGCGCCTGAGTCTGGACCTGCTGCTGACGTTCGCCCTGCTCGGCGGCGGTGTGGTCGCCGCGCTGGTGCTCGGCGGCTTGCTGCTGTTGCTGCTGCAAAGCCTGCGTCGCCTGCTTGCGCGCGCGTCCTTGCCGTGGCGTCTCGGGCTGGGTCAGTTGTTGCGCCATCCTTTGGCGGCGGCTGGCCAGTCATTGGCCTTCGGGCTGATTCTGCTGTCCATGGCGTTGATTGCACTGCTGCGCGGTGAACTGCTCGACACCTGGCAAAACCAGTTGCCGAAGAACGCCCCCAACTATTTCGCCCTGAACATCCTGCCGGCCGACAAACAGGCCTTCACCGATCACCTGATCAATGTCTCGGCCCAGGCCGCGCCGTTGTATCCGGTGGTACCGGGACGGCTGATCAGCATCAATGGCGAAGCGGTGCAGCAGATCGTCAGCAAGGATTCGGCCGGCGACCGCGCGATCCAGCGCGACCTGAGCCTGACCTGGGCGGCGGATCTGCCGGCGGGCAACAAGATCACCGCCGGTTCGTGGTGGACCGGGCAACCTTCGGATGACGTTCCGGGCGTATCGGTGGAAGGCAAGGTGGCCGAAAGCCTCAAGCTCAAGCTGGGCGATCACATGGTGTTCAGCGTCGGCGGGGTCAATCGCGAAGCGAAGGTCACCAGTTTGCGGGAGATCAACTGGGACAACTTCCAGCCGAACTTCTTCATGATCTTCCAGCCCGGCACCCTGAAGGATCTGCCGGCGACCTACCTGACCAGCTTCTATCTGGCACCCGGTCACGATCAGCAGATTGTCGAGCTGTCCCGAGCATTCCCGGCAGTGACCATCCTGCAGGTCGAAGCCTTGCTCGAACAGCTGCGCAGCATCCTTGCCCAGGTCACCCTGGCGGTGGAGTATGTGTTGTTGTTTGTGTTGGCGGCGGGGATGGCGGTGCTGTTTTCCGGTTTGCAGGCAACCCTGGATGAGCGCATTCGCCAGGGTGCGCTGTTGCGTGCGCTGGGGGCCGAGCGGCAGTTGCTGATCAAGGCGCGACGGATCGAGTTCGGCTTGCTCGGCGCGGTCAGCGGATTGCTCGCGGCGATCGGTTCGGAAGTGGTGAGTCTGGTGCTGTATCGCTTTGCCTTCGACCTGCCATGGCATCCCCATCCGTGGTTGCTGCTGTTGCCGTTGATCGGCGCGGCGCTGATCGGTGGCGCCGGGGTGTTCGGCACGCGGCGTGCGCTGAACGCCAGCCCGCTGACAGTGTTGCGCGAGGGTTGATAGACTCCAGCCGTCTTAATCAAAAGAAGTTGCCATGAGCCGTTATCGCCCTCCCCGCACCGCCGGCACCGCGCTGATCACCCCCGAAGGTGAAGCGCGGATGCGCGCCGAATTCCATGAGCTTTGGCACGTGCGCCGCCCGCAGGTGACGCAATCGGTCAGCGAAGCGGCGGCTCAGGGTGATCGTTCGGAAAATGCCGAGTACACCTACGGCAAGAAAATGCTGCGCGAGATCGACAGTCGCGTGCGTTTTCTCACCAAACGCCTTGAGGCGTTGAAAGTGGTCAGCGAAAAACCGAGCGATCCGAACAAGGTCTACTTCGGCGCGTGGGTGACCATCGAAGACGAGGACGGCAAACAATCGCGCTATCGCATCGTCGGCCCGGACGAACTGGACCTGAAACTCGGCCTGATCAGCATCGACTCACCGCTGGCCCGCGCCCTGATCGGCAAGGCGCTGGATGCTGAAGTGCGGGTACAGACGCCGACCGGCGAACAGTTCGTCTACATCGTGGCGATCGAATATGCCTGACGCTCAGCGCCGGGTGATCAGGCCCTGACGCGCGACGCGGGTCAGTTGGCGAATCATTTCCGGCGCCTCTTCAAGGCTTGGGGCCTGAATGACGGCCAGATCGAAACTGTCATCGGCAAAACGCGCCAGCGACTCACCGTCTTCGACAAACTGGATCAGGAATGCGGCAGGACCGCCGCTGCGGCGTGGCCAGCCATCGAGATAACGCAACAGCGTCGGCTGATGTTTGCCGCCAAGCAGGATTTTCGGATTGCGCTGGGTGATGTGTGCCGTGATCGGCGCGGGACGTGCTGGAGGGCGTAGTGCATTCATCGTGTCGTGTCTCTGCCTCAAAAGTCTGCATGGCAGGTGAGAGGCAACACCGAACCAGCGCTTTAGCGGTATTTCGAAGCCCTGTTCCGGCTTCTGACGGCAACTGAAGAATAGTCACCTGGCGCCCCGCAAGTAGCTGTTTAAATCGGCGCATGAGCGGCATCCTAGAGAACGTGACCGGCCAGTGTCAAGAATCAGCCGCAACAAAAAAGGCCCGCACAATGCGGGCCTTTTGCTTGAGACAGAGCCTTCAACCGGCGATGGCGCGATCCACCGAGAGCTTGCCGGCGCCTTCGATCAGCACCGCGAGGCTACCGCCGAGCAGGGCCAGAGCGAACTCGTAACCGTTGTTGGCCATGAACAGACCGTTGCTGATGTGCACGGTGAAGATCGCCACCAGCGACAGGAAGGTCAGGCCCAGTGCCGCCGGGCGAACCAGCAGGCCGATGATCAGCGCCAGACCGGCGAAGAACTCGGTACCGCCGGCCAAGGTGGCCATCAGGTAACCCGGGGTCAGGCCGATGCTTTCCATGTATTGCGCAGTGCCCGCCAGGCCGTAGCCACCGAACAGGCCGAAGAGTTTCTGCGAGCCGTGGGCGGCGAAGATCACGCCGACGGCAATGCGCAGAATGGTCAGACCGTAGCCGGCGCGGGTGAACAGAACCTTGTTGATCAGAGAGCTCATGTTGCGTTTCCTTGTTGTCAGAAGTGCTTGTTGGTTGGCCGCTATATTAATCAGTTAATTTCATGTTAAAAGCGCAAAAATTCCGCCATAACAATCAACTTTTTTGATCATTTGCGTGAAACCACTTTCTGCCCCCCGGGCTCCAACGACTCCCGCTCCCGGTCGAACGCCAAGTAATACTTGTTCACGCTATTAACATAGCTGACGGCGCCCATTCCCACCTGCTCCATGGCGATGCGCTCGACCTGGAAGAACCATTGGTTGGGATTCAGGCCGCGACGCCGCGCCTCGGCACGCATGCCTTGCACCCGTTCCGGGCCGATGTTGTAGGCGGCCAGGGTGAACGCCATGCGCTCGCGCTCGTTGAGTTTCGGGCTGTTGAAGAACTTGCGGCGGATCATCGCCAGATACTTGGCCCCGGCCTGCACATTCGCATCGAGATTCTGGATATTGTTGACGCCGACTCGCTGCGCGGCGGACGGCGTGATCTGCATCAGCCCGGTCGGGCCGCTGCCGTTGCGCGCGTTGGGCTGTAGCGCCGACTCCTTGAAGGCCAGCGCCGCCAGGTTGAGCCAATCCATGTTTTGCGCTTCGGCGTGCTTCTGCAGGGTCGGGCGCAGTTTCTCCAGGCGCTGGCGGTCAGCCTTGGCCAACGGATAGTGCACCTGATAGAGACGGCGGTAGATCCGCAGGAACGCCGCATCTTCGTTCGACGGTTTTTTGTAGCCGGTCAGGAAGCGGTCGATGCTGGCCCGCAACATCGACGCATCACGGCGCACGAACCAGTATTCCTCGCCCGGTTCGCTGATCATCACCTGACGGTCGAAACGCAGCTTGGGCAGGATCTTGCCCCACCGCTCGGCAATCGGTTGCTCGACGATGGTCAAGTGGAAGATCCCGCCCTGAACCATCTCCAGCACGTCCTCGACCGCCAGCGTCGGATCGACCCATTCGATCTTGATCGGCGCCAATTTGTGCAGCGCCAGTTTCTGGTTGAGCTGACTGACCGCCTCCCCCGCCGCACTGCCGGTGGGCAGCGCCAGGGTTTTGCCGGCCAGTTGCTCGACCTTGGTGTAGCGTTTTTCACCCTTGATGCCGACCAGCACCAGCGGCACGTTGCTGGCAATCGGCTCGCTGCTGGCGACCGCGTGGCCCGGTTGCAGCTCGAGCAGTTCGCCTGGCGCAACAAGATCGCCTTCGCCACGCTGTAACGCGCCGAGCAGTTGATCCTTGGCTTTGGGGATGATCTTGAGGGTGATTTCCTGGCCGTCGCGAGCGTGGCCATTGAGGTATTGCTCGAAGGCGCGCAGCCGGTGGTATTCGATGCCGATGGCCTGGCCCTGGACTTCGCCGGAGCTGTTGCGGCTCTGGTTGACCAGCACCCGCAACACGCGGCTGCTGCGGATTTCGGTCAGGTCGCGAACCTTGGCGGCCGGCACGGCTTGCAGCGGCCCGGGCAGCCGCGCGACCGCCGTCATCGGCAGCAGCAACGAACCACACAGCAGGAGCAAAACCGAGGGACGAACCATCCACTCTCCGGAAAGAATACGGGGCGTTTTCACCGCTGAGCGGTCGCAAAACACCGACGAAAACAGAGCGCCTGGAGCGCTGATAAAGTGCGAGAGACTGGCACAGTGATGGCAATCCTGCCAACCCGGCCTGCTACGCGGCCTCAACAGACAGCCATAAGCCGTTGTAGTTCTTGGCTTTTCTTATAAATCTACAGCTCTGATATGCTTTCCGGCCTTCGGCCCGAGGTAGCACCATGCAACTCATCGATATCGGCGTCAACCTGACCAACCCCAGTTTCGCCGACAAACACCAGGCCGTGCTCGACCGCGCCTACGCGGCCGGGGTCTGCCAACTGGTGCTGACCGGCACCAGCGTCGAGGGCAGCGAACAGGCGCTGGAGCTGTGCCGGCAACTGGATCCGGACGGTCAGCGACTGTTTGCCACCGCCGGCATTCACCCGCATTCGGCCAGCGACTGGAATGCCGACAGCGCACGGCGTCTGCGCAGTCTGTTGCAGGAATCGAACGTGGTGGCGGTGGGCGAATGCGGGCTGGATTTCAACCGCGATTTCTCGCCGCGCCCGCAACAGGAAAAAGTCCTCGAAGAACATCTGGCGCTGGCTGCCGAACTGCAATTGCCGGTGTTCCTGCACGAGCGTGATGCGAGCCAGCGCCTGCTGGACATCCTCCGTGACTTCCGCGACCGCTTGCCCGCCGCCGTGGTGCATTGCTTCACCGGCGAGCAGAAAGCCCTGTTCAGCTACCTCGATCTGGATCTGCACATCGGCATCACCGGCTGGATCTGCGACGAGCGTCGCGGCACCCATTTGCATCCGCTGGTGAAGGAGATCAAGCGCGGTCGCCTGATGCTGGAAAGCGATGCACCGTACCTGCTGCCGCGCACGTTGCGGCCGAAGCCGAAAAACGGCCGCAACGAGCCGGCGTATCTGACCGAAGTGCTGCGTGAAGTGGCGTTGCATCGAGGCGAGACCGAAGCAGACCTGGCGGCCCACACCACCGCTTGCGCACGTGCTTTCTACGGTTTACCTACCCTGCCCTAGCCGAGGCCAATGCATCACTTGTTGATGCACATCAAGATCCGGACACCTGCGTAGCGGCACAATAATGGCACCTTGCCAAAACTGTTTCCGCTATCAGAGAAGACCTCCATGGGTGCCTGGCTTAGCAATATCTCGCTGAAATACAAATTCTGGGCGGTCAACGCGGTCGCCTTTGTCACCACCCTGTTGCTGGTGCTGTACGCCGTGCAGCTCGAACAACAGGCCCGCAGCCACGCCGCGCAAACCTCGGCCCAGGCCCAGGCGCAATTGCTCAAGGCCTGGCCGGCCGGGCAGGCGCTGCCAAAATCCGAACAGGTGCTGACTTTCAAACGCGGTGAAGCGCCGCGCCTCAACGATCAGCCGCTGCTGGAGATCACCGACAGCGGCGGCTGGATCGAGATCAGTCACCTGCCGTTGTTCGGCGAAAACCCGCTGCTCGGCGCCGAGGTTTTCAGCCGTGCCGATGGTCAGCAGGTCGCCGTGATTGCCTACGCCCCCAGCCTCAGCCAGGTGTTCAGCGAGCGCTTCGCCAACTACGCGGTGGCGGTGTTCATCCTGATGCTGGCGATGCTCGGCGCTTCACAATTGTTGATCCGCTTTCTGCTCAGTCAGCTCAATACGCTCAAGGACGTGATGCTGCACGTGGAGAAAACCGGCGACCTTGCCGCCCGGGTGCCGCTGGCCTGCAAGGATGAAGTCGGTCAGATGGCCAACGCGTTCAATGCGATGCAGGCTGGTTATCAGCGAGTAGTGACCACCGTGGCCAACACCGCGCGGCAGCTCGATGTCGGTGCCGCGCGACTGGCGTCGAGCATGAACGAAGTACGTCACGGCATGCTCGGCCAGCAGAGCGAAACCGATCAGGCCGCCACGGCGATCAACGAAATGACCGCCACCGTCTACCACATCGCCCAGCACGCCGGCGCCACTCGCGACCTGTCGCAGACCGCCGACGGCCTGGCCGGCAGTGGCCAGCAAGTGGTGAGCCGGGTGCAGACTTCGATTGCCGGCCTGTCCAGCGGCGTGCAGCAGACCGCCGAGATGATCCAGCGTCTGGCCGAGGACAGCCAAAAGATCAACGGCGTGGTCAGCGTGATCCACAGCATCGCCGAACAAACCAATCTGCTCGCACTCAACGCCGCCATCGAAGCGGCGCGCGCCGGGGAGATGGGTCGCGGGTTTGCGGTGGTCGCCGACGAGGTGCGCAACCTTGCCAAACGTGTGCAGACCTCCACCGATGAGATCACCACCATGGTCTCGGCGTTGCAGGCCGGCACCCGCGACGCGGTGGACTTCATGCAGGAAAGTTCGTACAAGGCCGATGACTGCGTGCAGCAGGCGCAAGAAGCTGGTGAAGCGCTGGCGGAAATCACCGGGGCGGTAGCGCAGATGCGCGAGAGCAACACGCAGATTGCGGTGGCGGCGGAGCAGCAAAGTCAGGTGGCCGAAGAGATGAACCGCGCCGTGGTGAGCATTCGCGATGTCACCGAAAACACCGTACAACAGACCGTGGATTCGGCGACCACCAGTAACGAGTTGGCGACACTGGCCGGGGAATTGAACAAGGCGATCGGCCAATTGAAGCTCTAGGGGGCAACATCAAGAATGGCCATTGTTCCTATCACTTCAATAGCCAACCTTGATTCGCCGCCCTCGCTGCCCCGGCCTATTCTTCAACCATGTACCGAACGAACATGGATCGAGGAGCAGCAACATGGGCAAACGTCACCCCAACCTTCCCGCGTGGCAATGGCGCGCGTACCCGAACAACCATCAGCACCCGACCAATCTGGTGCTGCACCTGATTGCCGTGCCGCTGTTCATCGTCGCGTTTCTGTTGATCGTCTCAGGCGTGTTCAGCCTTAGTCTGGCCAGCGTGGCGATCGGCGTGATCGGCATCATCGCGGCGCTGGGTCTGCAGCGTCACGGCCACAGCCTGGAGGCGCAAGCCTCCGAGCCGTTCAGTGATCGCAAGGACGCCGTCTCGCGTCTGCTGGTCGAGCAGTTCCTGACGTTTCCGCGGTTCTTCCTCAGTGGCGGCTGGTTTCGCGCCTGGCGTGAACGCCATCGCCGCCATTGAGTCAGGCGAAGATCGTCACCGTCTGCCGACTCATGGCAATCAGTTCACCCTTCGCGCTCCACAGCTTGGCGGCGACATGCCCGTAACCGTCAGCCGCATACTCGATGTCCGCCAGGTATTGGCAAAAATCCAGCGTACTCAAATCCCGTAACGGCTGAACGAATTCGATGGTCCAGGTCAGCGTGCTGCCCGGTGCCGGCTTCTTCAGATACGGCAACAGCGCGGGCGGCCAGGCATCGACCAGCGCCAGCAGGTGCGCTTCGTTGACCGGCTCTTCCTTCACATCCCCACGCAAACGCACCCAGCCGCCCATCAGCCGCGATTGATTGCCGGTGAACGGCATGCCGCCGACACTCCAGCGCATCGCCAGATGGCGCATGAACTCGGGGGTTACGCCCTTGATATACGGCAGTTCCTGGCAGTCATCCCAGTGTTTCATCTCCGGTGCCGGATAGGCTTCAACCGCCACTTCCGACGACCGCGAAGCCCCGAAGCTGCCTTGCACCATCGTCACCACCTGACCGTTCTGCACAGCGCGCCCCAGCACCTGGCTGACCGCTTTGCCTTCGCGCAGTACTTCGACTTCAAAGCTCACCGGCACTTCTGGCTCGACCGGGCCGACAAAGGTGATCGCCAGCGAACGCACCGGCCGATCGGTCGGAACCTTGGTGCGCATCACTTCAAATTGCAGCGCGGCCACCAATCCGCCAAAACTGGCCCGGCCCTGCCCCCACTCCGCCGGAATCGTGACCTCCGGTTGACGACGGACAGCATCGATCAGATCGCAAAAGCGCATGGAAACCTCGGACACGAAAAAGGGAATGACCGGATCTTAACCAGCGCGGCAGAGCGGCGCAGCGTCCATTCCGGTCAAAGAGACTGACAGATAAGACAGCGATGCTGCGCGCCAGCGGGTTTCAGGACTTGAAGCAGGCTGCGCTGAGTTTTTCCAGCACCCGGTCGGCCTTGATTTCGGCCTTGGCCATGGTCGCCTGCCAAGTGGCGACGCAGGGTTGAAGATCCGGCTCCAGCTCGGCGCGGGCCAGCCATTGCCAGCAATCGTGCCAGTCACCGAGGGCGCCTTGTGCGGACTTCAAACGGGTTAATGCGGCTTCGGGCAAACGATCCAGTTCAGGATAGGCCTCGATGCCGTAACGCACGCGCTTGATCAGCAGGCGCAGGCGATGACGGTCATGGGCCGGGTCGTGCAGCGCCACATCGAGGTTCTTCCATTGTTTGCCCAGACGTTTTTCGATGCGTCTGTCCAGATTCTTGAGTAGTCCCTGGCGCTGGGACGCGCGCAGAAAACGCGGAAAGGCGTCGAGGATCATCAACAGCGACGCCACTTCGGCGCTGGCCGCCAGCGTCGGGTACGCCTCGGCCATCTGCGCCATGCGGCGCTGCGCGGCTTCGGGCTGATCGTGTTTGATCAGCCAGGCTGCCAACACCTCGCGATCGCGCCACGGCGTGGTCAGTTGCCCGACGCTGGCCGCCGCGCTTTCCAGTTGCTCGACACCGGGCAAGCCGCGCAACGGTCGCAGCAGACTGCGCAAGCGCCGCACGGTGGTGCGCAGATCGTGCAGTGCTTCAGGGTCGGTTCGAGCGGTCAAACGGGCCTGACAGCCCAGCAGCCTGACTTCCAGGCTCAAGACATGAGCCACCAACCGATCGACCAACGCAGACATTACTTGCTCCTGAATTCAATGGCGCTGCATGAGTGTGCACCTGCGCAAGGGACCTGCCCTTGCGCCACGTCAGCAGCTTAGCGCCCGGCGCGGGATTCGCGAATGTAGAAACGTGCCTTTTCGGCTTTCTTGGTGCAGCCTTCAAACCCTTCGAATTGCTGCTGGGTCTTGGCCGCCGTCAACAGCGACAACGCCTTGGAATAGCTGACGGTGCCGGCAAAACCTTCGGCCTTAGCCAGATCCAATTCATGCCACGCCGCGTCCAGCTGGCTGCCGCAGCTGTCGCGGTAAGCGGTCTTGCCGGCGCAACCGGCCAATGCCAGCGCCATCAACGGCACACAGATCCAGGCTTTCATCACTCACACCTCGAAGATTGGTCAACAGTCGTGCAGGTAAGACGGTGCGGCAGCGAAAAAGTGCCTTGCGTCCCGCATTTGCACCGCTCTGCAAAAGATAACGCCGACGGGTCATGAAGTATCGAAAAAACGACGCCATCGCCGCCCCGAGCGACCCCGGCGATTGAAGCCCGGCCCTCGATGGGTGCATTGTGCAACCTTGTCGGGAGGAAGTTGGATGAAAAAGCGTGTCGCACTGGTGCTGGGCTCCGGTGGCGCCCGGGGCTATGCCCATATAGGGGTCATTGAAGAGATCGAACGACGGGGCTATGACATCAGTTGTATTGCCGGCTGTTCAATGGGGGCCGTGGTCGGCGGAATCTACGCCGCCGGCAAGCTCGACGAGTACCGCAACTGGATCGAAAGCCTGGATTACCTCGACGTGTTGCGCCTGGTGGATGTGAGTTTCCGACTCGGTGCGATCCGTGGCGAAAAAGTCTTCGGCCAGATCCGCAAGATCGTCGGCGAGATCAACATCGAAGACCTGCGCATCCCCTACACCGCCGTAGCCGCCGACCTCACCAATCAACAGGAAATCTGGTTCCAGGAAGGCTGCCTGCATCAGGCGATGCGCGCCTCGGCGGCGATTCCCAGCCTGTTCACCCCGGTGATGCAAGGCAACCGGATGCTGGTGGACGGCGGCATTCTCAACCCGTTGCCGATCGTGCCGGTGGTGTCGAGCCATTGCGATCTGATCATCGCGGTCAATCTCAACTCGACCAACCAGCGCCATTACAAACTGCCGGTGATCCAGCGGCCCGCCGCGTTCCGCACGCGCTTCGACAGCCTGATCAATTCGTTGGGCTCGAAGATGCCGTTCCGCCGCAAACAGGCCGAGCAACTGCTGATGCTGGAACAGGAAGCGCTGCGTGCCGAAGCGGCGGACATCAATCCGTGGGTCGAAGGCGCCGAGCCGGAAACCCAGCAACCGGCCGCCGCCCCCGAACGCGATGGCGCGCCGAAATCCGCCACCGGATCATTCATCATCGATAACGTCGGGCCGGCGTCATTGCTCGACCTGATCAACCAGAGTTTCGAGGTGATGCAGACCTCGCTGGCGCAGTACAAGATCGCCGGGTATCCGCCGGACATCCTGATCAACGTGCCGAAACGGGTGTGCCGGTTCTTCGAGTTCTACAAGGCGCCGGAGCTGATCGCGCTGGGTCGCGAGATTGCCCGGGATACCCTCGACCGCTACGAGAGCGAGCAGAACTAAAGGCTGCTCTCACTCAACAAGCGATAACCGACGCCGGCCTCGGTCACGATGAACCGGGGCCGGGTCGGATCGTCTGCCAGCTTCTGCCGCAGATGCCCGACCACAATCCGCAAGTAGTGGCTGTCCTCGGTGTGAGTCGGGCCCCAGATATCCTTGAGCAATTGCTGCTGAGTGATCACCCGCCCCGGATGCCGCGCCAGTTGCGCCAGCACCGCGTACTCCTTGCGGGTCAGGGCGACTTCGACACCGTCGAGCAACACCCGGCGATACGCCAGGTCCACGGTCAGCGGGCCGAAATTCAACGCGGCTTGCTGCGCTTCGCCGGCCGGTGCCTGACGCAGCAACGCGCGCACCCGAGCGAGAAACTCCTGAATGCCGAACGGCTTGGTCACGTAGTCATTGGCGCCGCCATCCAGCGCCTGGACTTTCTGCCCTTCACTGGCGCGCACCGACAGCACCAGCACCGGCGCCGTGGCCCATTCGCGAAACTCGCGCAGCACTTGCTGGCCGTCCATGTCCGGCAGGCCAAGGTCGAGCACCAGCAGATCCGGTTTGTTCAGCGCCGCCTGGGCCAGGCCCTCGGCGCCGGTGCCGGCCTCCAGCACTTTGTAGCCCTGGGAAGCGAGGCTGATGCGCAGAAACTTGCGGATCTGCGGTTCGTCATCGATGACCAAAATGGTCGCGGTCTGGCTCATGAGTTCACATCAACACAAAAGAGTGGCAAGAGAGTAGCGCAGCGTGGATCAGGCTTCACCGTCCATCCCCGGTTGCGTCTGCAACGGCAGGTGCAGGGTGATGCAGGTGCCGCGCCCGTCGATGCCGTCGCCGACACTGATCCGCCCGCCATGGGCGCCGACCATGCCCTGACAGATCGCCAGCCCCAACCCCGTCCCCTGCCCACCCCGATCACCCCGGGCGGCGGTGTAGAACATGTCGAAAATCTTCGCTCGCTCATCGACCGGAATCCCCGGCCCTTCATCGCTGACCGAGAAAAATACTTCGCTGTCATCCGCCCCGGCGCGCAGTTGCAGACGTCCGTGGGACGGTGAGAAGCGGGCGGCGTTTTCCAGCACGTTCACCAGCGCCTGTTCGATCAGCGCGGCATGCACATACAGCAGCGGCAACTCGGCCGGTACATCAGTGCTCACTTGCAACGACGACAATACGGCTCGCAGACGATTGAGCGCACTACCGACGATGTCCGCCGGCGACACCCAATCCCGCGCAAGCTTCAGGGCGCCGTGGCCGAGACGGGTCATGTCCAGCAGGTTCTGGATGTAGCGGTCGAGACGTTCGGCTTCATCGCGGGTGCCTTCGAGCAGCTCGCGGCGATCCTCCAGCGGGATCGCTTCGCCGAGGGCCAGCAGGCTGTCGATGCTGCCGCGCATCGAGGTCAGCGGCGTGCGCAGATCGTGGGACACCGAGGCCAGTAAGGCGCTGCGCAGTTGTTCGGTTTCGCCGTGCAGGCGCGCGGCTTCCAGGTCATCGGCCAGTTGCGCACGGGCCAATGCTTGAGCCAAAGGCTGGCTCAACGCGGTCAGCAAGCGACGGCGCTGGCCGCTCAGGGTCTGGCCCTCTTTGGCGCACACACCGAGCAACGCCAGCGGCCCGTCCTCCACCGACAGCGGCCACCACCACCAGCGGCCGAACGGCAACGTGCCGGTGCCCATGCCCGCCGGCTGATCGTGTTGCCACGCCCAGTCGGCGGCGGCGCGTTCGGATTCAGTGAATTGCAGCGGCCCGCCGGTTTCGACTTTCCAGCCGCCCTGCCCGTCACGATTGAGCAGGCACAGTTGCAGATCGCTCCAGCCATTGAGGTGCTGGGCTGCGGCGCTGACCACGGCCTGACGGTCGGTGGCGGCGGTGAGTTTGCGCGACAGGTCGAGCAGCTCGGTGGTCTCTTCCTGGGTATCGCGCAGTGCCTGCAATTGCCGCCGCTGACGCGCCGCGAGGTTACCGGTGAGCGCCGCCATCAGCAGGAAGAACAGCAACGTCAGCACGTCTTCTTCGCGCTGGATGCTGAAGGAGAAATTCGGTGGGATGAACAGAAAGTCATAGGTCAGAAACGACAGCGCCGCACAGGCCAGCGCCGGGCCGAGACTGCTGCGCACCGCCACCAGCAACACCGCCGCAAGGAACACCAGCGAGATGTTCGGCAGCGGCAGCACGCTGGACACCGCCCACGCCAGCGCACTGGCCAGAATTGTCGCCACCAGCGCCAGCGCATAGTCGAACCACACCAGCGTCGGCGCTACACGGAGGCGCGGTTGATGCTGTTGCTGATCACTGTCCAGCACGTTGATTTCCAGACCATGGGCCTGACGCAGCAAACGCGCCGCCAGCCCACCACCGAACAGACGCCTGCGCAGGCGTGGTCGCGACTGGCCGACCAGCACCAGACTCGCCCGACGTTCCGCCGCATGCTGGATCAGGGTTTTTGCCACTTCACCGGCCCGCAGCAGGACCACTTCGCCGCCGAGGCGTTCGGCCAGTTGCTGGGCGCTTTGCAGGCGCAGCCGCGATTGCTCGTCACGCACGCTGCCGTTGTCGACGTGCACCAGACTCCACGGCAAATGTCGGCGCTGGGCAACGCGACTGGCGTGACGCACCAGCCGTTCCGCCTGGGCATCGCCATCGACGCCGACCAGCAAGCGCCCACGTACCGCCGGCGCGGCTTGACCGAGCTGGCGATAGCCTTGGGCGAGATCGTTATCGACCTGCGCGGCAGCGGTCTGCATCGCCAGTTCGCGCAGCGCGGTGAGGTTGGTCTGGGTAAAAAATGCATCGATCGCGGCGCGTGCCTGCTCCGGCACGTAGACCTTGCCTTCGCGCAGGCGCTCGAGCAGTTCGCGGGGTGGCAGGTCGATCAGCAGCAGTTCGTAGGCTTCCTGCAACACCCAGTCCGGCAGGGTTTCGCGCACTTGCACACCGGTGATGCCGCGCACCTGATCGTTGAGACTTTCCAGGTGCTGGACGTTGACCGTGGTGTACACGTCGATGCCGGCGGCAAGCAGTTCCTGAATGTCCTGCCAGCGTTTGGCGTGGCGGCTGCCGGGGGCGTTACTGTGGGCGAGTTCGTCGACCAGCACCAGTTTCGGCTTGGCCGCGAGCAGGCCGTCGAGGTCCATTTCTTCAAGCGTCACGCCGCGATATTCCGAGCGCACCAGCGGCAACTGCGGCAAGCCGCCAAGCAGCGCTTCGGTTTCGGCACGGCCGTGGGTTTCGACCACGCCGGCAATGACTTTCACGCCTTGGCGCAACTGGGTATGGGCCGCCTGCAGCATTGCGTAAGTCTTGCCCACACCCGGCGCTGCGCCGAGAAAAACCTTGAGCCGGCCGCGTCCGTCGCGGGGCAGTTCTGCTAACAGCGCGTCGGCGCGGCCGGAGTCACTCATGCTTGAAGCTCTCTCTTCCTGATGTGATCGCGATTCACAGCTTTTCCAGCGCCATGTTCAGCGCCAGCACATTCACCACCGGCGGACCCACCAGAGGCTGTTCGATGTGCGCGTCGAGCAACTGCTGCAAGGTCGCCACCGGCAGATTGCGCGCTGCCGCAACACGCGCCAGTTGATAGGCAATCGCCGCCGGTGGCAAGTGCGGATCGAGGCCACTGCCGGAGGTGGTCACCAGCGCCAGCGGCACCGGACCCTGACCGGGCACCTGCAGCTTGTTGGCGTCGTCGATCACCCGAGTGGCCAGCGCCGGATTGCTTGGCGACAGGTTGCTCGCACTGCTCGACACGGTGGCAAAGGCACCAGCCGAAGGACGCGGATGGAACCAGGCATCGCCGACAAAATCCTGAGCGATCAGCGACGAGCCGCGCACCTTGCCTTCGGCATCGCGCACCAGGCTGCCGTTGGCCTGCTCGGGGAAGGCAACCTGCGCAACGCCCGTAACTACCAGCGGATAGGCAACGCCGGTCACCAGGGTCATCAGCACCAGCAGGCTCAGGGCCGGACGTAACATTGTGGACATTTCAAAATCCTCGAATTCGTGCTTTAAGCGGTGTGCCCGGCACACCGCTGTTCAGGTTCAAACCAGATGCAACGCCGTCAACAGCATGTCGATCGCCTTGATCCCCACGAACGGCACCAGAATCCCGCCCAGGCCATAGATCAGCAGATTGCGACGCAGCAGCGCCGCCGCGCTCGCTGCCTGCACCCGCACGCCGCGCAGGGCCAGCGGGATCAGCACCACGATGATCAGGGCGTTGAAAACGATGGCCGACAGGATCGCGCTCTGCGGGCTGCTCAACTGCATGATGTTCAGCACGCCGAGCTGCGGGTAGATCGCGGCAAACAGCGCCGGCAGGATCGCGAAATACTTGGCCACGTCGTTGGCGATGGAAAAGGTCGTCAGCGCGCCACGGGTCACCAGCAATTCCTTGCCGATCTGCACCACGTCCAGCAACTTGGTCGGGTCGCTGTCGAGGTCGACCATGTTGGCCGCTTCGCGCGCGGCTTGGGTGCCGTCGTTCATCGCCATGCCAACGTCAGCCTGGGCCAGCGCCGGGGCATCGTTGGCGCCGTCGCCGCACATCGCGACCAGACGACCGTCGTTCTGCTCGTGACGGATACGGGCGAGTTTTTTCTCCGGCGTGGCCTCGGCCAGCACATCGTCGACGCCTGCTTCAGCGGCAATCGCGGCAGCGGTCAGCGGGTTGTCGCCGGTGACCATCACCGTGCGGATCCCCAGCTTGCGCAGCTCGGCGAAACGCTCGCGGATGCCTGGCTTGACCACGTCTTTCAGGTGGATCGCACCGAGCAGTTTGCCGTCGGCGCACACCAGCAACGGCGTGCCGCCGCTCTGGGCAATCTTGTCGATTTCCCGGGACAGCGCCGGGGCCAGATCCTTGCGTTGTTGACCGAGGAACGCCAACAGCGAATCCACCGCGCCCTTACGGAATACACGGCCCTGATAGTCGACACCGGACAAGCGGGTTTCAGCACTGAACGGTACGGCGGTCAGGGTTTCCGGCGAAGGTTCAGGCTGCGGATTGGAGCCGCGCAGGTACTCGACGATGGACTTGCCTTCAGCGGTTTCGTCAGCCAGCGAGGCGAACAGCGCGCCTTCGGCCAGTTCACGGGCGTTCACACCCGGCGCGGCATATACCGCACTGCAACGACGGTTACCGAAAGTGATGGTGCCGGTCTTGTCCAGCAGCAACACGTGCACGTCACCCGCCGCTTCCACCGCGCGACCGGACTTGGCGATCACGTTCAGGCGCACCAGACGATCCATCCCGGCGATACCGATCGCCGACAGCAGACCGCCGATGGTGGTCGGAATCAGCGTGACCAATAACGCCACCAGGAACACCAGCGGCAGGCTGCCGTTGGCGAAGTGGGCGAACGGCTGCAGGGTCACGACCACCAGCAGGAAGATCAGGGTCAGGCCGATCAGCAGGATGTCCAGCGCCACTTCGTTCGGGGTCTTCTGGCGTTTGGCACCTTCGACCAGCGCGATCATCCGGTCGAGGGTCGATTCACCGGGGTTGGCGGTGATCTTCACCAACAACCAGTCGGACACCAGCCGGGTGTTGCCAGTGACGGCGGAGCGGTCGCCGCCGGACTCGCGGATCACCGGAGCAGACTCACCAGTGATCGCCGCTTCGTTGACCGCCGCGATGCCTTCGATGACCTCGCCGTCACCGGGGATCATTTCCCCGGCTTCGACGCGCACCACATCGCCCTTGCGCAGACTGGTGGCCGGTACGACCTGGAAGCTGCCGTTGGCCAGTTTGCGTCGGGCGCTGAGGCCCTCGCTGCCGGCCTTGAGGCTGTCGGCGCGGGCCTTGCCGCGACCTTCGGCCAGCGCTTCGGCGAAGTTGGCGAACAGCACGGTGAACCACAGCCACAGGGCAATTTGCGCGGCAACGAAGGTCGGTACGCTGCTGTCGGGAATGAAGCACAGCACGGTGGTCAGGATCGCCGTCAGTTCGACCACCAGCATCACCGGCGAGCGTTGCAACTGGCGCGGGTCGAGCTTGACGAACGCTTGCACCAGCGCCGGACGCCACAGGGCGCTGATCGCGGTTTTCGGAGCTTCAGCCGACTTGGCAGCTGTCGCTGGTTTTGAAGCTGGAACATGCATATTCATGATGGATTCCTTAGAAGCCCATGCTCAGGTGTTCGGCAATCGGGCCGAGCGCCAGGGTCGGCAAGAAGGTCAGGCCGCCCACCAGCAAAATAGTCACGGTCAACAGGGTCACGAACAGCGGGCCGTGGGTCGGGAAGCTGTTCTGGCCGATCGGTGCGGTTTTCTTCATCGCCAGGCTGCCGGCCAGGGCCAGTACCGGGAGGATGTAACCGAAGCGACCGATCAACATGCCAAGGCCGAGCATCAGGTTGTGGAACGCGGTGTTGGCGCCGAAGCCGCCGAACGCCGAACCGTTGTTGGCACTGGCCGAGGTGTAGGCGTAGAGCAACTGACTGAAACCGTGCGGGCCGGGGTTGCTCACCGCCGCCACCGGGCCGGGCAGGCTCGCGGCAATCGCGCCGAGCACCAGTACGCCGACCGGCATCACCAGCAGGGTGACGACCAGCAGTTGCACTTCACGGGCCTGGAGTTTCTTGCCGAGGTATTCCGGGGTGCGGCCGATCATCAGGCCGGCGAGGAACACCGCGATCAGCACGTTCAGCAACATGCCGTAGAGCCCCGCGCCGACGCCACCGAAGATCACTTCGCCGACCATCATGTTGACCAGCGCGACCATGCCGCTGAGCGGGTTGAGGCTGTCATGCATGCCGTTGACCGAACCGTTCGACGCCGCGGTGGTGGTCACCGACCAGAGCACGGTGGCGGTGGTGCCGAAGCGCGCTTCCTTGCCTTCCAGCGGCGCGGTCTGCTCGACGGCGACATTGTTCAAGGCAGGGTTAGGTTGATACTCGGCCCACAGCGAAGTGGCGCCGCCGATGATGAACAGCGCGAGCATGCAGCCGATGATGGCGCGGCTCTGGCGCAGGTCCTTCACGTAGTGGCCGAAGGTGAAAACCAGCGCCACCGGGATCAGGATGATCGAGGCGACTTCGAACAGGTTGCTCCACGCGGTCGGGTTCTCGAACGGATGTGCCGAGTTGACGCCGAAGAAACCACCGCCGTTGGTGCCCAGTTGCTTGATCGCAATCTGGCTGGCGGCCGGGCCGAGCGGGATGACTTGGTCAACGCCCTGCATCGTCACAGCATTCACGTATTGCGCGAAGGTTTGCGGCACGCCCTGCCACACCAGATACAGCGCCAGCAGCAGGCACAGTGGCAGCAGGCCGTAGAGGGTGGCGCGGGTCATGTCGACCCAGAAGTTGCCGAGGGTCTTGGTGGATTTGCGCCCGATGCCACGGCACAGCGCAACCAGTACGGCGAGGCCGGTGGCGGCGCTGACGAAGTTCTGCACGGTGAGCCCGACCATCTGGCTCAGGTAGCTGAGCGACGCTTCGCCGCTGTAGGCCTGCCAGTTGGTGTTGGTCATGAAACTGACGGCGGTGTTGAACGCGAGGGTCCACTCCTGGCCCGGCAGGTTTTGCGGGTTCAGCGGCAGGTGATCCTGAAACAGCAGGATCGCGAACAGCAGCAGGAAACCGGCGAGGTTGAACGCCAGCAGCGCCAGCGTGTACTTCTGCCAGCTCTGTTCATCCTGCGGGTTAACGCCGGCAATGCGGTAACAGCCGCGCTCGACCGGGCCGAGAATCGGCGTCAGCCAAGTGCGCTGGCCCTCCATTACCTTGTAGTAGAAGCGCCCGAGGAACGGCGCCGGCAGCAAGACCACCGCGAAGAATGCGAGGATCAGCCAATAGTCATAACTGTGCATAGCCGCTCCTAAGTCCGGTCCGCGCGCAACAGCGCAACCAACAGATAAATGAACAGCCCCACTGCCAATAGCAGTGACACCCCGTCCAGAACGCTCATGGAAGATCTCCGTGTTACGGCGTATTGCCGCGTGTGGAGGCATTGTCGGAAAGGAGGCTGTAAAGGAACGAGAGCGAGGGTGCGCGCGGGGCATAAAGAAAGCGTAAAGAGTGGGTTTACGCGGGCGTTACAGGTGAGTTTTGCGTCGTGTGGACGGGCCTCTTCGCGAGCAGGCTCGCTCCCACAATTTGAAATGCGCGCGTCCAGGCACCGCTGACACCTGTGGGAGCGGGCTTGCCCGCGAAGACGGCAGCACAGACAACATCGCACCCAACTGGCGCACAATTTTGTCGGCATTGCGCCGCGAACATCCCCGATACGACAGCTTTCAGCCCATTACGACCCGCCAATACAAAATGGCACGCCCACTGCACACGCCCTTCCCCGAGCTTTCCAAACCGTTCAGGGAGCAAACGCATGAACACACAACTCAAACCCACGCTGGGCACGTTGCACCTGTGGGGCATTGCTGTGGGGCTGGTGATTTCCGGGGAATATTTCGGCTGGAGTTATGGCTGGGGCGTCGCGGGAACACTGGGCTTTCTGGTGACCTCGTTCATGGTCGCGACCATGTACACCTGTTTCATCTTCAGCTTCACCGAACTGACCACGGCGATCCCCCACGCGGGCGGGCCGTTTGCCTACAGTCGCCGGGCTTTCGGTGAAAAAGGCGGATTGATCGCCGGACTGGCGACGCTGATCGAATTCGTCTTCGCCCCGCCGGCGATTGCCTTGGCGATTGGCGCGTACCTGAACGTGCAGTTTCCGGCCCTCGACCCGAAACACGCGGCGGTCGGCGCGTACATCGTGTTCATGGGTCTGAACATTCTCGGTGTGAAACTGGCCGCGACTTTCGAGTTGATCGTCTGCGTCCTGGCCGTCGCCGAGTTGCTGGTGTTCATGGGCGTGGTCGCCCCGGCCTTCAGTTTCAGCAACTTCGCGCTCAATGGCTGGGCCGGCTCGGACATCTTCGGTGCACCGGCGATTGCCGGGATGTTCGCGGCGATTCCGTTCGCAATCTGGTTCTTCCTCGCCATTGAAGGCGCGGCCATGGCCGCCGAAGAAGCCAAGGACCCGAAACGCACAATTCCCAAGGCCTACATCAGCGGCATTCTGACATTGGTGCTGCTGGCGATGGGCGTGATGTTCTTCGCCGGAGGTGTCGGCGACTGGCGCACCCTGTCGAACATCAACGACCCGTTGCCACAAGCGATGAAAACCGTGGTCGGCGACAACTCCGGCTGGCTGCACATGCTGGTCTGGATCGGTCTGTTTGGGCTGGTGGCGAGTTTCCACGGGATCATTCTTGGCTACTCGCGGCAGTTCTTCGCCCTCGCCCGCGCCGGTTACCTGCCCGCTTCGCTGGCGAAGCTGTCGCGCTTTCAGACCCCGCACCGCGCCATCATCGCCGGCGGCGTGATCGGCATCGCCGCGATCTACAGCGACGGCCTGATCAACCTCGGTGGCATGACCCTCACTGCCGCGATGATCACCATGGCGGTGTTCGGTGCGATCGTGATGTACATCATGAGCATGCTCAGCCTGTTCAAACTGCGTAAATCAGAACCGAATCTGGAACGCACCTTCCGCGCGCCGTGCTACCCGCTGATTCCGCTGATTGCATTGGTGCTGGCCGTGGTGTGCCTGGTGGCGATGGCCTGGTTCAATGCGTTGATCGGGCTGATCTTCCTCGGCTTCATGGCAGTCGGTTTCGGCTACTTCCTGTTGACCGGCCAATTGCGCGCCAACGCCCCGGCAGACGCCATGCTCACCGGACTGTAAACCGCGACGGGCATAACCGGCCTAGAATGGAACCACTGCGAATGCACTTCGCTCAAAGTGGTATGCAGCGTTGCACGACGAAACCCTCGCCCGTCGACCTGCCCTTAAGGAGAGCCGTTATGCCCTGGTATGCCTGGTTGATTCTGGTCGTTGCAATCGGCTCGATCGTCGGCGGTCTGATGATGTTGCGTGACACCGCCAACAAGGTCGAACTGACCGATGAACAACGCAAGCGCGTCGCTGAACGCAATGCCGAAGCGGACATCAAGGACGCGCAGGACCGCTGAACGAAAAACCCCGCCTGAATCGGCGGGGTTTGTTTTTTGTGGCGATTATTTTTCCCACTCGGCCTTGGCAATGTGCAAGCCATGCAGGCCTTTGTACGCCGCACGCTCCGGCTGGCTCCACCCTTCGAGCAGCGCATCGTCCAGACGATAGATTTCCACACCGAGCGGGCGGCATACGGTCAGCGGGTCCTGCGCGTCCGGTCCCCACATCGCCAAAGACAAGTCACCACCCGGACAGGTCGACAGCGCGCACAGCAAGTCGATTTCGGCGAAGAACTCCAGGTAGTCGCCCTTCTGCGCCGGGCAGGCCTTCATGAAATACAGGTCATCGTGATTCAGGCCGGTGCACTGAAAGATGTTCAGCACGTCATGCACATCGAATTCGGTCAGACCGTGCGGAAGTACGGCGCGGGTCAGGTTGGAATGGCAGTGATGATGAAAATCCTCGCCAGTGAGCATTTTGTTCACATAGGGATCGCAGCGCGTGCCGAGCAGATCGTGCAGGCGCCCACCGTGCTCGTCGATGCCATAGTCGGCCAGGCTGTCATCGGTGATGGTCACCAGAGGTCGCAGAAAAGGCAGGTTAGACCATAACCGGTCATGGGTGCTGACATGCGCGCCCTGCAGTTGCCGGGTGCGCGCCGCCCACATCCGCTCGCGCGGATCGTGTGCGTTCCACACATTGAAATCGCCCACCTGAGGCCCGACCGGTGTGGTGACACGAAACACATGCCCCGCCGGCACGTGCCAGGCACGCCCGGTGCGGATCGGCACTTCGAATTGTTCGATCAGCGTGCGACCGTCCTTGCGGTCGCGAATCCGTTCGTAGAAAGGTGTATTGACCTGTAACGCCGAGCCTTTGCTGACCTGATAGGCGGCCGGGTAGTCTTTGTACATGATTTCTCCTGCTCCTCAAGTGATGGCAACTTTGCAAGCTGCAACCACTATCCGTGCCAACCGTTGATGGCTGTTACGAACATGTCGGAGTCACCGACAGTTTTTTTAGAAGTAGAAGTACAGTCACCATTCAATTTGCATTGGTTAAGATGGCGCTCTTGTTGCGGAGAGTTTAAATGCGTTACTCGCAGGATCATAAAGCCCAGACCCATCAGCGCATTATCAAGGAAGCGTCCGAGCGGTTTCGCAAGGACGGCATTGGTGCGACGGGTCTGCAACCTTTGATGAAGGCGCTGGGCCTGACCCATGGCGGCTTTTATTCGCATTTCAAATCGAAGGACGAGTTGGTTGAAAAAGCCCTGCAAGCGGCTGGCGATCAGGTTGCGGGCTTGTGCGAGGAGCTGTTCGCCCAGGAAAAACCACTGGAAGCCTTCATCGATACGTACCTCTCCGAATGGCATCAGACCTCTCCTCATGAAGGCTGCCCGCTGTTGACCATTTCTTCGGAACTGGGGCTACGTGGCCAGCCGAGCCCGACCAGCGATGAAGTGCTCAAGGCTCGCCTGGATCAGATCCAGAGCACGCTCGAAGGCGATAACGCCGCCCAACGCAGCATCGTCATCATGTCAACGCTGGTAGGGGCGCTCCTGCTATCACGCAGTGTTGCGGATGCCGATTTTGCGCAACAGATCCTCGACGTCACCCGCGAACACCTCAAACGCTCGGAAGACTAAGCCTGCCAGCGCTTGAATAGCACACTGGCATTGACCCCGCCGAAGCCGAACCCGTTGGACAACGCATACTCGATCGGCATCGACCGCGCCTGACCGTGGACGATGTCCACGCCTTCGCTGGCCGGATCGGGATTTTCCAGGTTGAGGGTCGGCGGAACGATTTGATCGCGGATCGCCAACAGCGTGAAGATTGCTTCCAGACCTCCCGCCGCGCCCAGCAAATGCCCCGTCGCGGATTTGGTCGAGGTCACGGCGATGGAGTTTTGCGTTCCAAACACCGACTTGATTGCAGCCAACTCACCGAGGTCGCCCACCGGCGTCGAAGTCGCATGCGCATTCAGATGCTGCACCTGATCCGGCGTGATGCCGGCCTGGGCCAGCGCCAGTGTCATCGCCCGGCGAGCGCCGCTGCCATCTTCCGGCCCGGCGGTCAGGTGATAGGCATCGGCGCTGGTGCCGTAACCGACCAGCTCGACCAACGGCTGTGCGCCGCGCGCCAGTGCGTGCTCCAGCGACTCGATCACCAGCAATCCTGCACCTTCGCCCATCACGAAACCGTCACGTCCGCTGTCGAACGGGCGTGAAGCGCGTTCAGGCGTGTCGTTGTAGCCGCTGGACAAGGCCCGCGCCGCCGCAAATCCGGCAAGACTCACGCGATCGATACAGGCTTCCGCACCGCCGCACACTGCAATGTCGGCCTCACCGGCACGAATCAGCCGCGCCGCGTCACCAATCGCCTGCACCCCGGCGGCACACGCGGTGACCGGTGCACCAAGCGGCCCCTTGAGACCGTGCTGGATCGAGACGTGTCCCGCCGCAAGGTTGACCAGAAACGATGGGATCGTGAACGGCGACAAGCGTCGCGGACCACGGCTGTCGGTGGTGCGCACCGCATCGGCAATCGCACCGAAGCCGCCGACACCGGAGCCGATAATGGTGGCCGTGCGTTCCTGAGCCTTGGATTCAGTCGGGTGCCAGCCAGCCTGTTCAAGCGCCTGCCGCGCAGCTTCCATCGCGAACAGAATGAAACGATCCATTTTCTTCTGTTCTTTGGGTGGCGTGGCACGATCCGGATCGAAACCGGCTTCGGCGTCCTCCTCCATCGTCGGCACCACACCGCCAACCCGGTTCGGTAGATCGGCAATCACCGCTTCCGGCAGGTTTCGCAATCCCGAACGCCCGGCCAGCAGGCGCTGCCAGACGACTTCGACGCCGCTTCCCAAGGGCGATACCAGGCCCATACCCGTGACAACTACTCGACGCTGATCCATATCGGGTTGACCTCTCGTGACTCAAAAGACTTTTACTTGTAACGGCTGGCCGCTGAACTGTGGGACAGATTGGGCGCCATCACATGACGGGCGGCAACGAAGGCTTGCCACTCGCCTGCATCGGGCAGCGAAGGAATCGTAACCAGTTCGCCCTGATCCAGACCGGACAGTGCGGCATCGACCATCTCGCCGGCTTCCATGACCATTTCCGCCGGAATGCCGCTGGCATCGAATCCGGAGCGTTCCCAGATTTCGGTGCGGGTCACACCGGGCAATACCGCTTGCACCTTGACCCCGGTGCCTTCCAGTTCCGCATTAAGCGTTTGGGTGAGGCTCAACACATAAGCCTTGCTGGCACTGTAGGTGGCATTGAAACGCTCAGGAAACAGGGCAACCACCGACGCAATGTTGATGATCGTGCCGCGCCCGGCGCGGGTGAACGCCGAGGCGGCTGCGGCTGCCAGCCGGGTCAGGGTCGTCACGTTCAACTGAATCAGTTTTTCCAGCTCGTCCGGGTCGGCGTTCGCCAGCAATCCGTTGACCGCTACCCCCGCATTGTTGACCAGCAGACTAATGCTGGAGTCGCTGCGCAGGCGCTGCTCGAGCTTGAGCACTTCATCCTTTTGCGTCAGATCGGCCTTCAGGACTTCGACCTGAACGCCATGGGCGTCTCGCAGTTTGCTGGCCGCGGACTCCAGGCGCTCCTGATCGCGAGCCACCAGCAACAGATCAAAACCACGTGCCGCCAACCGCTCGGCATACACCGCACCAATGCCGGAAGAAGCGCCAGTGACCAGCGCCGTGCCTTGGGATTTCGGGGAATTCATGACGATACTCCTGGAATGCGTGAGGAATGAGCGACCGCTGAAAAGCAGATGGCTTCAGTGGCTACTGAAATTATTATAGGCATAATCTGAAACCAATATGATAGCCGTAATTTTCTATTTTCCGACGGAAAGGCTGTCGCCCTCTTGCGACGCTTGAAGGAAGCGGGAAGCAAAAAGGGCCGGTCAATGACCGGCCCCTTGGCGTTGAACAATCAGCTTAGTTCACTTCCAGCTTGTCGCGATTGCGATCCAGGATCGCTTTGCCGATACCCTTCACTTCCAGCAATTCATCCACGGACGCGAACGGCCCGTTTGTTTCACGATAAGCAACAATCGCTTTCGCCTTGGCCTCGCCCACGCCTGCAAGTTCCTTCTGCAGAGTGGCCGCATCGGCGTTGTTGAGATCGACTTTCAGGTTTTGCGACGTAGCATTGACGTCGATGACCAGCGGTGTTCCATCCACGTTCGGAGCTACTGCTGGCGCAGCAATCACGGCGATCGAGGTGCTGGTGAGAAGGGCAAATACCAGGGAGTAGAAAAAGCCGGTACGCATAGGTGACGCTCCATGAGATCAAGTTGGGAAAGCAGCTTTTCCGTAGCTGCTCTCCAAACCTAGGTCATCCCGGGCGCTTGTCAAAAATGCGTTCGTTACCAGATGTGAAACAATCAGGGCTCCAGACGGCGCTGCTGATAAATCCAATCGACGATTTCACCATCCGGAGAATAGCCACTGACCGTTTCACGCAGGAGCTGACGGACTCGCGAGTAGTCGTCCCGCTCGATCGCAACCAGCAACTGATTCAGTTTTTCCTTGAGCAGATCCCAGTCCAGATAGTCTTCGTTGGCAGTCATGATCATTGGATGAGAGGTCGCTGACACGTTGTCGCCGATCAGCAATTCTTCGTAGAGCTTTTCTCCCGGACGCAGGCCGGAAAACTCGATATCGATATCACCGTGCGGGTTTCTTTCCGAACGCACGCTGAGACCAGACAGGTGAATCATCTTCTCCGCCAGCTCAACGATCTTCACCGGCTCTCCCATGTCGAGGACGAAGACATCCCCCCCTTGCCCCATCGAACCCGCCTGGATGACCAATTGGGCAGCTTCAGGGATTGTCATGAAGTAGCGTGTGATCTTCGGGTGCGTAACGGTGAGCGGCCCACCAGACTTGATCTGCTTGTGAAAAAGCGGGATCACCGAACCGGAGGAGCCCAGTACGTTACCGAATCTCACCATGGTGAAACGGGTCTTGTTGACTTGAGACACGCACGCCTCATCACCGAACAGCACCGGGGCTTTCTCACGACTGAGTGCCTGCAGCGTCAGTTCCGCAAGGCGCTTGGTGCTCCCCATCACGTTGGTTGGGCGTACGGCCTTGTCTGTAGAGATGAGCACGAAATTGGCAACACCCGCCTGCAAGGCAGCCTGCGCGGTGTTCAGGGTGCCAATGGCGTTGTTCAACACGCCCTCGGCGATGTTGTGTTCGACCATCGGTACATGTTTGTAGGCTGCGGCATGGTAAACCGTATCGACATGCCAGGTTTTCATCACGTCGAGCAGCTTGTTTTCATCCCGGACGGAACCGAGGATCGGAAGCAGTTTCACAGACAGGGATTCGCGAGAGATCCTCTGCTCCAGCTCGGAAAGAATACTGTAGAGATTGAACTCGCTGTGTTCGAACAACAAAAGAGTGGTCGGCTGCAACTCAAGAATCTGACGGCACAGTTCAGAGCCGATTGATCCACCGGCGCCCGTTACCATGACGACCTGGCGAGTGATGCAGTGCTCCAGCAGATCATCCTGGGCGGGCACGGCATCGCGCCCCAGCAGATCCGCGATATCCACCTCCTGGATATCATCGACCTTGACGCGTCCGCTGGCCAAATCCATGAATCCCGGAACACTGCGAACGTGCAGGGGAAACTTTTCCAGATAACTGAGAATCTCACGACGCCGGCCGCGGTTGGCGGAAGGGATCGCCAACAGAATTTCCTGAGCGCCAGTCGTATCGATCATTTGCTGAATATGCTTGGGCTTGAAAACCTGCAAGCCTGCAATCACACGGCTGGCAATACTGCCATCGTCATCGATGAACGCTACCGGACGCATCGCACGCCCCATGCGCAAGGCAGCGACCAACTGGTTGCCTGCTGCGCCGGCGCCATAGACAGCGACCCGTGGCAAGCCATCGTCGATATTGGCAAATGGAACGTGTTGAGCCGCGACAAACCAGTCGCCGGAAAAATACTGTCGCATCGCAACGCGCAGGCCGCCGATCATCACAAGACTGAGCCACCAGTAATTGAAAATGATGGATCTGGGCACGATGGTTTGATGATTGCTGTACCAGTAGACCACTACGCCGAGAATAAGCGAGGAAAGCGTCACCGCTTTAACGATAGCGATCAGTGCGTCGTTACCGACATAACGCATGACCGCGCGATACATGCCGAATCGAATGAAGAGGGGAATAGCCACTACGGGGGCGCTGAAAAACAACCAGAGGTGCTGTTGAATGGGACTGTTGAGTTCGTCTATTCCCAGACGTACGACAAACGCCATCCACAGAGAAAGCCAGACCAGAAAAACATCGGCAATTACCTGCAAGACCCGCTTGCGTCGGCGAGGAAGGGCTAACAAAACTGCTCTGATATTATCCATAAACGTATCAAACACCCCTTCAAGCTCCTGAAACCGAGAAAAACTATTGCCCATAGACTCAAAATTGAAACGCTCAGATACACAATGCTTCGACCCCGAAGCTTTTGTCCTTCGCTCCTTGTATGGGTCTTTGTGTCGGCGTCATGATACCTAGGTTCTGGCAAAAATCCCTTTAAAACCCTCTGTCTGGATAAAAATGGCCTGCCGCTGATTGCCGACAGTCATGGCAGAAAATCAAAAACCGCCAGTCTTCGGCCAATGCATTGCATTGACTGCCAGGAGGTACCGATCGTCAGGTCGGCATCAGCCGCATGTCACTTCAAGGACGAGAGTGATCGATGCAACGTACCGAAACCGATACATTCGACGTCCCTTCATGGCTTCAGACCTCTTGAAGCCTGATGGACAGCAAAAACGAGAGACCGCGATCCCCAACGCCACAACCTTGGAAAGCGTCGCGCAAAGAAGGCTATAATCGGCGTCGCATTTACATGCGGCACGTTCGATACCGACTAACAGCGGCTTCCAGACGCGCTGATTCATTTCAATTCCCAAGACATGCACGGTTAACACAAACTGAGCGGTTGCCCCTGATGACAAAGATGTCTCTCGACAATGTCGATTACGCCAAAGGAATTACACAGGCTCCCTGCGAGCGACTACTCATGGGAAAAACGCGCTCGCGCGCTCATGAGGGCAAACTGCGCATGCTCTCGGGTCTCCTCCTGGACAAGCGTCCCGACGGTCGATCGACCACGCTGCTCAAGGCATGACTCTGCCCTGCGTGCAATAGCGGCTTCCTGGGTAACGATAAGATACGTCAGACAGTGCAAGATGCCGGAAACGAATCAATCCCGACCAGAAAGCCCATTACCCCTTGAGCGCAACATGTACAGAACATCAATAAACCCAATGAACCTATATAAGACCTGCGGGCTTCAGCATGCCGGTTGAATTACGCGTCATTAGGCTAAACCAAGGAAGAACGGCTCAGTGAGTTATCCAATCGTCCCTCTGCGGACAAGTGGTACGGCATGTACACGCGGTAAATTTCATTTATTTTCAATAGCGGTGTTGTGATGACTTTGAAAACGTTATGTGTGTTCGGCACGCGCCCTGAAGCGATCAAAATGGCTCCCCTGGCGCTGAGCCTTGCTGCCGACGAACGCTTCGAAGCCAAAGTGTGCGTGACCGGTCAGCATCGCCAGATGCTCGACCAGGTACTGGATCTGTTCGAGATCAAGCCTGACTTTGATCTGAACATCATGAAGCCGGGCCAGGATCTGACCGACGTCACCACGGCAATCCTGCAAGGCATGAAAAAGGTCTTTGCCGAATACAAGCCGGATATCGTTCTGGTACATGGCGATACGGCAACCACGTTTGCAACGACACTGGCGGCCTACTACCAGCAGATCCCGGTTGCTCATGTCGAGGCGGGGTTGCGTACCGGCAATCTCTATTCGCCCTGGCCGGAAGAGGCTAACCGCAAACTTACCGGCGCACTGGCAGCGGTCCACTTCGCTCCTACCGAGACCTCCAGACAAAACCTGCTCAAGGAAGGCGTAGCGGAAGCTTCGATTCACGTGACCGGGAACACGGTCATCGACGCCCTGCTGGACGTTGTTTCACGCGTCAGCAACACAGCCTCTCTGCAACAGGCTTTCCACGAGCAGTTTTCGTTCATCGGTGAAGGCAAGCGAGTAATCCTCGTCACCGGCCACCGCCGTGAAAGCTTCGGCGACGGCTTCGAGAACATCTGCAAGGCACTGGCCACTACCGCGAAAGCCTTTCCGGACGTCGAGATTGTCTACCCTGTGCATCTGAATCCGAATGTACGGGAGCCTGTGAATCGTCTTCTGGCAGGCATCGGAAACATCCACCTGATCGAGCCTCTGGAATACTTGCCGTTTGTCTGGCTGATGAATCGCTCTTACCTGATCCTCAGCGACTCGGGCGGCATTCAAGAGGAAGCCCCCTCGCTCGGCAAGCCGGTCCTGGTGATGCGTGATACAACGGAGCGCCCGGAAGCTGTTGAGGCAGGTACCGTAAAACTTGTCGGTACTGCCGTAGACGCAATTACAAGCAACTTGAGCCGCCTGCTGACTGACTCTGATGCCTACGAGCAGATGAGCTACGCTCACAATCCCTACGGTGATGGGAAGGCTTGTGCTCGCATTCTCGAAACTCTTTCCAAAATCCAATAAGGCCAACGTATGAGCTTTGAAACTGTTTCTGTGGTCGGTCTCGGCTACATTGGACTGCCAACGGCAGCCGTTTTCGCCGCCCGCAAGAAAAAGGTGATTGGCGTCGATGTAAACCCCCGCGCTGTCGAAACGATCAATCGCGGTGAAATCCATATCGTCGAACCAGACCTGGATATCGTCGTCCACGCAGCCGTGACCGAAGGTTTCCTGCGGGCCACCACCGTCGCCGAACCGGCAGATGCGTTCATGATCGCCGTTCCTACGCCTTTCAAAGGCGACTATGAGCCCGATCTTGCCTACATCGAATCCGCCAGCAAATCCATCGCTCCGGTTCTGAAGAAAGGCGATCTGGTCATTCTCGAGTCCACTTCTCCAGTGGGTGCGACCGAACAGATGTCCGCGTGGCTGGCAGAGGCCCGCCCGGACCTGACCTTCCCGCAAACCCATGGCGAAGAGTCCGACATTCGTATCGCACACTGCCCCGAGCGCGTTCTGCCGGGTCACGTACTGCGTGAACTGATCGAGAACGATCGCATCATTGGCGGCATGACATCGAAATGCTCCGCAGCTGCCGTGCAACTGTACAAAACTTTCGTTGAAGGCGAGTGCATCATCACGGACGCCCGCACCGCCGAAATGTGCAAACTGACCGAAAACAGCTTCCGTGACGTGAATATTGCATTTGCGAACGAGCTTTCGATCATATGCGACAAGCTGGGTATCAGCGTCTGGGAATTGATCCGTCTGGCCAATCACCACCCACGAGTGAACATTCTGCAACCCGGCCCGGGTGTCGGTGGCCACTGCATCGCCGTGGACCCATGGTTCATTGTCAGCAAGACTCCGGAGCAGGCGCGCCTGATCCGCACAGCTCGTGAAGTGAACGACAGCAAGCCGCAATGGGTGATCGACCAGGTCCAGCAAGCCATCGGCAAGCACCTGCAGGCAAACCCGGACAAGACGGCCAAGGACGTTACAGTCGCCTGCTTCGGATTGGCCTTCAAACCGGATATCGACGACCTGCGTGAAAGCCCGTCCAAGGCAATCACTTTGAAAATTGCCGATGCTCATCCGGGCAAGGTACTGGCCGTCGAACCCAATATCGATCAATTGCCTGCCAACATGGAAGGCAAAGTCACTCTCTGCGATATCGACAGCGCACTGGCTCAAGCAGATGTGATTGTTCTGCTTGTCGACCACAAGCAATTCAAGTCGATCCCGCAAAGCAGCCTGGCGCGTGCAGAGCGAGTCGATACGCGCGGTATCTGGAACTGACCACTTATCGAAACTGAGCGCAGGACCAGGTGTCTCCATGAGTCACCGGGTCCTGCGCACTTCGTTGCTTCGATGAAAACTCCGATGATCATGTGCTCGAATTAGTCATGATGAGATTGAAGAAGGTTGAGACATGGTCAATCTGCTGATTCAGGCGCTGACACTGATTAGTGGCCTGGTAGTAAACTTTGTTATTCCTGGTTTATATGGACTTGAAGCCTATGGCGAGTTCATCAAAGCCAACGTGCTGGTTTTTTTATTTCAGAAACTGCTGGACATCATCAACGAACAACTTCTTGCAAGCGTTGAACCTGAACACATCCTTGTCACTTCCTTATTTATGGCAAGCCTGATCTTCCTGCTCTTCAGCGGACTAAGTCAGTTGACGGATCTGGGCAATCCCTTGCTGCTCAGCGTCATGCTGCTTAGTTCAGCCTGCCTGCTGTCACTTTTCGGACTGCGACTCTACCGCTGGATCGTCGGGTATCTGATTCTGTTTCTGGGGGTTTTCTTCGCCGCCCTGTTTGTCAGCCATCAGAACATCTGGCCGCTGAGCATCGTGGACATCCTGTGCCTGACCAACCTGATCCCTTGTCTGCTGGCACTGGTTGCGCTGTTTACTCACGGAGCAAAACTACCGCTTGGCAAGCAGCTGGGCTCAACGCTCTGGCAGGTCATTACCCTTCTGCCGCGCATGATCTCCATCACGCTGTTCTTCAACCTGTTCACCAACATACTACCTTACATACTCTCGAAGATCCTGCCGGTTCGTGAGCTGGGACTGTTTCGCGTGATTGTGTCGATCATTCAATCCGCAACCAGTCTTTTCCCCATCAACGTCAGGGCAGTATTTGTTTCGTTCATATCCGGAGGGCAGCGCCAGGAGCAATACCGGATCATCATGTCGATCGCCGTGATGTACTTCGCGCTCGTGGGGTTGTTCGGTTATTTCGTATCGTGGCTCTTTCCCAAATATTCGGGCTATCTGGCCCTGCTCCCCTGCTTGCCGGTTCTCTACTGGGCGGTGGTGACGGAGCGATATCTCATTGCCTCGGGATTTCACCGCAGGGTCATCGCGATAAACGTATCACTGGGTTGTATCGCTGTGGTCTGCATGGTCTTTTTCGTGCAGGGACTTGAGGCCGCAAAAGTATTCTATGCACTGGGGTTCTCCGCTTACCTGCTGACACTGCACCTGTTCTGTCGCCCCGGCATCCAGCTTCCGGTGATTTTCTGGGTGGCAATACTTTCCCCCCTTTCTATAGTCATGGCCAACGTCAGCCTGATCTGGGGCATTTTCTATATGTGCTCCCTGTTGATCATCGCAACCTGGACTCTCCGTCTGCGCCTGGCAGATTTCCGTAAATTGAGGTTTTGAGAATGAACGCAGTCACGCTTTATCGTATTGGACACTGGTTCTATCAACGAAAGATCCCGGTTATTCCGATGCTCATTCGAAATTTCATTTTCCTGATCTTCAATTCGTATGTCCCCGTTTCGGCAAGCATTGGCAAAGGCTCGATCTTCGCTTATGGCGCCATCGGCGTTGTGCTTCACGCAAACGCCAGGATCGGTAGCGGCTGCGTGCTGGGCCAGGGCATCACGATCGGTGCGGCGGAAGGCTTTGCATCCAGCGAAATAAACAAGTGCCCCGTGATTGGCGACAACTGCTATATCAGTGCAGGCGCAAGAATAATCGGCGACATCAAGATCGGGAACAACTGCCAGATTGGCGCGTCCGCCGTCGTACTGAAGGACGTACCAGACAACTCCGTGGTTGTTGGAATTCCCGCTCGAATTGTTGGCCAGACATCTGCTGATTTCAAAGCAATTCGTCCGCGGAAGATGGCCGGAGAATAATGATGAAAGAATCATATTTTAATAAAAACAGTTGCGCGATTGCTGCCGGCGCGGGCACTGCCATTCTTCTTTCACAAGATCCTGGCGCTGCGTTCTACATCGGTACCGCCGGCGTTCTTCTCCTTATTCTCATGGCACTGAAATCGCCTTGGCACGGTTTGCTGGCGCTCTTTCCAATGGCATTTGCCATGCGTCCGGCGCCACCCTCACTGGGCCTGCAGGAGCTATCATTTGCAGCATTGCTGGCCACCGTTTTTGCAGGCAGCCTGCTGCAGCTCCTGCGCACGTACACGTTAAAAGATGCACTGAAGGTATTCGCAGCTCCCCTGCTGGTCGGTCTCCTTATATTGGGCACCAACCTGGCAGTTGCCATGCACAATCACGTTCCCCTCACCGACTGGGTGAGGGGCGTCATTCCCTTCCTGTTCATCTACGCATTGATCCCTGTCTGCATATTGGTCAGTCAGGATCAAACGCGTATTCGCTGGGTAGGCGGCTCAGTAGCGACGCTGGTCTTTCTGACCGCCGGATATATCGTTTTTTACTACTTCTACCAAGGCATCTGGAGACCCTACTGGATCGACCCTGCAGACGCTCAGGCCATCAAGCTTACAAAAGAAGCCGCCTTGCACAATGCCAATGCTATCGGCCCCATGCGCGACCGTATAACCATGGTTCTGGCGCAAGCGACCGACAGTCTGCTGCCCGTGGGAATGGCGGCCGGATTTGTCACTTGCATCCTGTCGCGGCAAAAGCAGATCACCGCTGTCGGTGCCTTGATGTCTCTGCTTTGCATGACCGCCGTACTGATCACTTTCACCCGCAGCATGCTGTTGAGCGCACTGCTGGTGATGATGCTGTTTTCCGCCTTCGTTTTTGTGTTTCACGCCCAACTGCGAAAAAAATTGATGGTGAGCGCCACCGCTCTGGGCATCTGCGCGCTGCTGTTCATTTTCGCTACAGGCATGCAGCAGATATGGCTCGGCAGGATGAGCCTGCTGATCGAGTCTGGCATAGAGACAATCGTTAACTGGAAGCCAAGTGAAGAATCAAAAGCCGGCGACGATGGCATGTTGCAACCCATCGCTCCAACAAAGGAAAATGCCGACTTCAACGTCTCTTCGCGCGTTGTAGAGTATGGCATTGCATGGGACATGTTTAAGTCGCACCCGGTAGCGGGTAACGGACTGGGCATCAAACACGAAATGCGCTGGGAAACATCCAGCGGGGAATCGTTTACCCAATGGGTCGCTTATATTCACAACTGGCCGCTCTATACCTTGATGGTCGGTGGCCTGCTGGGAATCATTACTTATGCGCTGGTCCTGCTGGGCCCGATTGTCCTTCGAGTGACCTCGCTCAGAGTCGAGCCAGCCCACTGGACGATACTGCGATCCGTGGTATTGACCATGGCCATCTACGGTTTGTTTTTCGCCGTTTTCCGCCTGATCACCTTCAACTTGCTGCTCGCTACAGCCTGGGGCCTGATTCTCACCCAAGCGCTCTCGCGAGCGCCGAAAGTTCAAAATGACAGGAAGAGTGTTGATACAGGCGAGGCTTCACCCTCACCGTCGTCGCCTGTGCAAAACACCGCCAATCAAGAAAATATGGAGCTCAAGGCATAATGTGCGGTTTAAGTTTCTTTTGTGTTAAGCAGTCCGCGTCCGACACCAACCTCCAGTTGGAAGCGAGTCTTGCCGTCACAAAACATCGTGGACCGGATGCCTCTGGAACATACTTCACTACCGTTGCGGACTTCCAGGTAGGACTCGGTCACAACCGACTGAGCATTCTGGATCTGACAGCCGCCGGCAGCCAGCCCATGCATGCTGGGAATGGCATCAGCATCATTTTCAACGGCGAAGTCTTCAACCATCACGAGTTGAGGGACGACCTCGTCAAGAAGGGTTATACCTTCAACGGCACGTCCGATACCGAAGTCATCCTGAAGCTGTATGTCGAATACAAGGAACAGGCATTCAAGCAACTGCAAGGAATGTTTTCGCTGGTCATTCTTGACGAGAATGCCAGGAAGTTCTTTCTGGTCAGAGATGTCGTGGGCATCAAGCCGGTTTATTACTATTCAAGCGCCAATGGTTTTTATGCCTGCTCGGAAATACGCGGTCTGAAAAGCTATCCAGAGGTTGTTGCTGAAATCGATAACGATGACGTGTTCGAGTTCTTCAACAATGGGTTCATCTACGAGCCCAACACCGGTTACAAGGCAATCAAGAAAGTACAGCCGGGAACCTATATCGAATTTGACCTGACCACCGGCGCCCGTACAATCGTACGCTACCAGGACATCATCAACTTCAATACTCAACGGTCCATTGCCGACACCATCGAGTCTGCGGTCACCCGTCAATTGGAAGCTGATGTTCCGGTAGGGGTGTTCTTCAGCGGCGGCGCCGACTCCAGCATTCTTGCGAACTACACAGGAGCTGCGGACCTGTTTTTCGCGAAATACGAAGAAACCGAAGACTCCGCGGTGGACATGAAGTTTTCTGCCGACATCGCCAAGCACTTGGGCAAAGAACTTAAAGTTACCGAAATTCTCGACGCGAACGACAATCCGTTTGAATCCATCGACTTCGTCGCCAAAAATACTGAAGAGCTAGTGTCGGATTATACGTTCTGGGCCACCTATCGACTGTCCGACGAGGCCAGGAAGAGCGGATATACCGTAATGCTCAGCGGAATGGGTGGCGACGAAGCGTTTGCCGGATACCCCCGATACAAGGTCCTCAAGCACCACAATCTGATCCGCGCTGTCTACCCGCTGCTCAAGTCGTTGCTGAAGCTCAATCTTTTCCCGAAAAAACTCGACAAGAAGTTCGAGCGACTCGTCTCGTACGCCCAGGAAAGTTATTGGCCGCTGGCGTATTCGCGGATGCTCGGCTATTTCTCAAAACAGGAACTCAGCAATTTCTTCTCCAACTACTCGACACTGGAAAACACGTACAAACAGCGCCTGGACAATGTGCTGAGCCAGTACAAAGGCGATGTGGACGATAAAGTGAAATGCGCACAGCATTTCGACATGACCGGGTTCCTGAGTCACAACCTGGGCGTTTCCGACAAGGCAAGCATGCTGGCAAGCATCGAACTCAGAGTGCCGTTGCTGGATGAGCGCGTCGTTGCCAACGGGTTCGCAACCTCCAGTGCCGATCTGTTGAAAGACGGCGCGCCTAAAGCACCGCTCAAGACGCTCTTGAAAAGCCTGCTCCCCTCCACGCTGGTCAACCGTCCGAAAACCGGGTTCAACCCTCCTCTGGACGGGATCATTCTGCGCCTGGGTGCGGAACGCCTGGCATCTGAATTCCAGCGAATCTATCAATTCCTCAATCGCGAGGAAGTTGAGCGGCTGATAAAGAGTCACTTTTCCGGTGCCGCCAATAACACCTACAAACTCTGGCAACTTCTGTATTTTGAACGCTGGCTCAAATTCAACTTCGCTTGAGTAGCTCGAAAATACATTACAACGAATCAACCATTTGAATCAGTGACTCATATGCGCAACGCACGGATAGCCCGGCTCACAAAGCTCTACCACACTGCCAAAGTGCTGCGACCGGAGCAGATTCTCTATCGAATCTACTATCGTTTTGCCAAGATCAAACCGTATGCCGCAATACCGGCGAGCAAGAACCCGTCCTTTGATCTGGCCAATCCACCTCGCTGGAATTCATCGCGCATAACCGAAGACGGGCAGTTCGACTTCATGGGCAGCAAGGCGGCCATCGAATGGCACAACGAGTCGCTGCCAAAGATCTGGCAATACAATCTGCATTATCTGGATCACCTGACCGCCCGCCAGGAACATGATTCATCCCTGTCGGAAACGGATCTGGTCAACAGCTGGATCACGGCCAACCCGCCGTTCGCCGGCTGTGGCTGGGAACCTTATACGCTGTCCCTCAGGATCGTTAACCTGGTCAAGTGGTTGCAAATGCAGCCGCATCTGGATCAGCGCTGGCTGGAAAGCCTGGCAGTGCAGACACACGCACTGTCACAACGGATTGAATATCACATCCTCGCAAATCACTTGTTCGTGAATGGCAAGGCGCTGGTTTTCGCGGGCAGCTTTCTGCAGACCGGGGAGGCCGAGAACTGGCTGAAAACCGGACTGAAGATTCTGGACAGAGAGGTGAAGGAGCAATTCCTGACAGATGGGGCGCATTTCGAACTGTCGCCCATGTACCACGCCTCGTTGCTTTGGGACATGTGCGACCTGCTCAATCTGGCACTCAATGCCAATATCGACGCACTGAAAAGCCGTGCACCCGAGTGGCGCCGAGTGATCGAGCAAGGAATCATCTGGCTGCGCAGCATGCAGCATCCTGATGGCGAAATCCCCTTCTTCAATGATTGCGCCTTCGGCATTGCTCCTGCCCTGCGCGACATCGAAGGTTATGCCGCCTTGCTGGGTTGCCAGCCACCGGCAGACGCAGCGGACACTTCTTCGATCGGTGCCATTTGCCATGCCGAAAGCGGGTTTGCGCACATAGCGTTCGGTGAGGGCAGCAAAGCACTCTTGAACTTTGCACAAGTCGCTCCCGTTTATCAGCCCGGCCATACTCACGCAGATACGTTGAGCTTCGAGTTGAGCGTATTCGGGCAGCGAGTATTCGTTAACTCCGGCACATCGCAATACGGCGAGGACAGCGAGCGTCATCGTCAACGCAGTACCGCCGCTCATAACACCGTAGAGATCGATGGCGAAAACTCCTCGGAGGTCTGGGCCGGCTTCAGGGTCGCCCGCCGCGCCCGCGTCAGCCTGAGCACCTTCGAGAGCACCGGTGAATCCGTTCGCATCGTTTGCTCACATGACGGCTACCAGCGCCTGAAGGGCAAGAACCTTCACACGCGGGAGTGGAACGCCACCAGGAACACGCTACAGATCAACGATTCGGTAACGGGCGCCTTTGACAAGTCGATCGCAAGATTCCACCTGCACCCCGAGGCGTCAGTGACTCAGAATGACAACGGCCTGACAATCACCCTGGCTTCTGGAGAGACAGTCTCTGTCTCCATCTCGGGCGCGGCATGCATCAGCATTGCGAACACAACCTGGCACCCGGAGTTCGGCAAGTCCGTGGCGAACCAATGCATCGTTGTCGAACTATCGTCAGACACACTTATTACCCGCGTAACGTGGTGAGGCTTATTTGAAACTTTTAGTCCTGAGTTTTTATTATCAGCCGGATCTGTCCGCCGGCTCATTCCGCACCACGGCACTGGTAAAGGCATTGCTGGATAAATTGCCGGCTGATGCCCATATCGAACTGATCACGACACTGCCCAATCGCTACAGCTCATTCAGCAGCGAAGCGCCCGAGCTTGAAGAACATCCGCGCCTGACCATACGCCGTATCGCCCTGCCCGCTCACAAAAGCGGGATGGTCGATCAGGCAAAAGCGTTTCTGGTCTACGCCAGACATGTGCGCAACTTCGCTCGCGGCAAGCACTACGACCTTGTTTATGCAACGTCTTCACGCCTGATGACCGCAACACTTGGAGCCGTCATTGCCCGCAGCAAGAAAACACCACTGTACCTCGACATCCGTGACATTTTCGTGGACACCATCAAGGACGTTCTATCCGGGAAGATGGTGCGGTTCATCAAACCGATCCTCTCGTTGCTCGAACGCTTCACGATAAAGTCGGCGCGCAAAGTCAACCTGGTCTCAGCAGGCTTTCTTCCTTACTTCAAATCCAGATACCCGGACCAGAAGTATTCGCTGTTTACCAACGGTATCGATGACGAATTCCTCAACCTGCCGATTGTGAACACCGAAGACAACCAGGACCGCATTCTGGATGTGGTGTACGCAGGAAACTTCGGGGAAGGTCAGGGCCTTCACAACATCATCCCTCAACTGGCAAAACGCCTTGAAGGAAAGGTGCGATTCAAGGTAATCGGTGATGGCGGCCGACTGGCTGCATTGAAAGACGCCATCAATGCGTCCAAGTGCAACAATGTCGACCTGCTGAGCCCGGTCAAACGCGACGAACTGATCGGCGTCTACCAATCAGCGGACATATTGTTTCTGCACCTGAATGACTACGATGCATTTCGTAAAGTATTGCCGTCCAAGCTGTTCGAATATGCTGCCCTGGGAAAACCGATCTGGGCGGGCATTGCAGGCTACGCGGCAGAGTTTGTGACCGAGCACATCGAAAATGCATCGGTATTTGCACCTTGTGATGTCGATGCGGCGGTCGAATCCTTCGAAAGACTGACGATCTCCACGACCCCACGCGCGGCCTTTATCGATCGGTTCTCCAGAGCGAATATCATGCGCGACATGGCTGTAGATGTAATCTCCACATCGGAAGTTTCCTGATCATGCGAATTCTACTTACAGGCGCAACGGGCTTTGTGGGACGCGGCCTGACACCTCTGCTGCTGGAGCAGGGTCATGAGGTTACCGCTGCCGTTCGCAAAAACTCGAATGAGCTCGACTCCCGTGCAACTCAGGCGCTGATCAGCGATCTGTCCAGCGAGCAGAACTGGATGTCGGTGCTGAGCGGACATGATGTCGTCATCCATTCGGCTGCCCGCGTGCATGTCATGAGCGACGAGTCATCCGACCCTCTTGCCGAATACCGCAAGACCAATGTCGAGGGCACGTTGAATCTCGCCCGGCAATCGGCTGAAGCAGGCATCCGAAGATTCATCTTCATCAGCTCAGTGAAAGTCAACGGCGAGAGCACAACCCCAGGCAACCCTTACAGCGCTGAAAGCCAACCTGTGCCTCTTGATCCCTATGGGATTTCAAAACTTGAGGCCGAACAGGGACTACGTGCGCTTTCCACAGAAACCGGGATGGAAGTAGTCATCATCCGTCCCGTACTGGTTTATGGGCCAGGCGTACAGGCCAACTTTCTCAGCATGATGCGCTGGCTCCACAAAGGCGTGCCGCTGCCATTCGGCGCACTTCACAACCGCCGCAGCCTCGTCGCACTGGACAATCTCACTGACCTGATTGCGACTTGCGTAGTCCATCCTGCTGCTGCGAACCAGACTTTCATGGTCAGCGATGGCGAAGACCTATCGACTACCATGCTTCTTCGGCGCATGGGCGCTGCGTTGGGCAAACCTGTCCGAATGCTGCCAATCCCCGGCTGGGTACTTGAAACCGGGGCATCGATGCTGGGCAAGCAAGCCCTGGCCCAACGACTGTGCGGTTCACTTCAGGTAGATATTGAAAAAACACGTACCCTTTTGAACTGGACCCCGCCCGTCTCTGTCGATGAGGCGCTGCGTAAAACGGCTAAACACTTTCTGGACCTGCGAATCAAATGAATATGTGGTGGTTATTACCGGCTTGCGCCGTCGTTGCACTGTTTCTGACCGGAGCCCTACGGCAATATGCGCTGGCTAAAAGCCTTATAGACGTGCCCAATGCCCGAAGCTCCCACGCCGTCCCCACCCCAAGAGGTGGCGGCGTTGCGATCGTTGTGAGCTTTCTGGTCGCACTGATATTGGCGACAAGCATGGGTGCCATCACCTTGCCGACGATGTGGGCATTGATGGGGGCAGGTGTCGGCATCGCAGTACTGGGCTTTCTGGATGATCACGGCCATATCGTCGCCCGCTGGCGCTTGCTGGGTCATTTCATTGCAGCCATTTGGGCACTTTACTGGATAGGCGGCTTACCACCCCTGACGGTCTTCGGATTCGTATTTGACCTGGGTTGGGTTGGCAATGTATTGGCCGCGTTTTATCTGGTCTGGCTGCTGAACCTGTATAACTTCATGGATGGTATCGATGGCATTGCCAGCGTCGAGGCGATTTTTGTTTGCCTGGGTGCAACGTTGCTTTATTGGCTGACGGGCAATGGTGTATTGGCCCTCCTCCCGCTTCTGCTTGCCTTCGCAGTGTCCGGTTTTTTGTATTGGAACTTCCCGACAGCTCGCATCTTCATGGGGGATGCTGGTAGCGGCTTCCTCGGGATCACTCTGGGCGTCCTCTCCCTGCAGGCTGCCTGGGCCGCACCACAATTGCTGTGGAGCTGGCTGATTCTGCTGGGCGTGTTTATCGTCGATGCAACCTGGACTTTGTTCCGCCGGCTGCTACGGGGAGAAAAAGTCTACGAAGCTCACCGTAGCCATGCTTATCAATTCGCTTCTCGAAAATACAAAAAGCACCTGCCCGTCACGCTGGGCGTTGCCGCGATCAATCTTTGCTGGCTGTTGCCGATTGCGCTATTGGTGGCTAACGGTTACCTGGACGGTCTGCTGGGGGTTCTGATTGCTTATGTGCCATTAGCAGCGCTGGCAGTGAAGTTCAATGCTGGAGGCAAGGAATAAGCCAGAGGTGATTTAGTATTTTGTTGCAGAAACAATTGAGGGGAAGCCATGGCTTCCCCTCTTTATTCTGCTCAGGAAACTTAAAAAATCTAAATCGAAGGTTTGCGCCGAGCGCGTAGAGCACGACCCAATAACAGACGTAACAGAGGGCCGATGATCATACCGACCAAGAGTGCCGCCAACATTACGACAGAAGCGGGTAAATGAGGTGCTTCCCAACCGAGAAACAGCAGGGATACTGTTTGCTGATTTTCAAGTACAAATGCCAGGATTACCAGAACCAGCAGCAGTAGAAATCCTCCCAAGAGGATTCGTTTGAGATTAGTCATAAACTGCTTCCCTGGTCATATCTACTATTCATCCTCTTCCTCATTCACTCGATCCCGAAGCTCTTTGCCTGGCTTGAAATGGGGAACGAACTTTCCGTCAAGACTGACAGACTGCCCTGTCTTCGGGTTGCGGCCGACACGCGGCGCACGATAGTGCAATGAAAAGCTGCCAAAACCACGAATCTCGATACGATCCCCCGTGGCCAGACACTGGGACATTTGCTCAAGCATGGTCTTGATGGCCAGCTCAACATCCTTGGATGAGAGCAGCCCCTGATGGGTGACAATTCGTTCGATCAACTCCGACTTCGTCATATTTTTCCCTTCTTTTTCAAGCAGCTAGATCAGCGCTTGAAAGGTTTTAGCACGCCCGGAAGATTTTGAACAGCCCAGGGCTTGACATATCTTTCCGCTCGCCGAAACGCCCATTTTCAGGGCATCGGATCGCATGCACGCCAACGCTCACTCACCGACAAATCACCAGCATGGTTCGAGTGACATAGCCGGCAGGATTGAAACCAAAGGGAAACTCATCCTCATCCCGCGCATCATCAGATCGCGTGATCACCTTGTAACCCGCCCCCTTGCATTCCTTGGCTGCGCGCTTCTGACACCTCTCCCAGCCCGAACCCAAGCCGGAGCAGTCAACCTCGATACCGCTGACTCCGCGCACCGCATGAGTCTTGGCGCTAGTCGTACAGCCTGCCAACACCAACATACCCAACAAAACTATAAACTTGTTCATTCACATCCTTATGCCAGGCGCCTGCCCGACTACTGCGATCTTCAGACTAAGCCTAGACGCGAATAGACGATTGATCCGATTAAAGAAACAGACCGCCCGGCAAAGGAAATGGTTTCACCCGTATAACCAGAGAGCGAGGCTTACCAAATCGCAGGCACAAAAAAGGGCGACCGAAGTCGCCCTTTTTAATGATCAGACAGAACTCAGTTCTGTTTGGCCATTGCTTGACGCAGCAGTGCCGCCATGGTGGTGTCAGCTGCTTCACCTTCCGGAGCGGTTTTCAGGCTCTGGATGGCTTCTTTCTCTTCAGCATCGTCTTTCGATTTGATCGACAGCTGGATTACGCGGCTCTTACGATCAACGCTGATGATCTTGGCTTCTACTTGCTGGCCTTCTTTCAGAACGTTGCGCGCGTCTTCAACGCGGTCACGGCTGATTTCGGAGGCTTTCAGAGTCGCTTCGATATCGTCGGCCAGAACGATGATGGCGCCTTTGGCGTCAACTTCTTTCACGGTGCCAGTAACGATTGCGCCTTTGTCGTTAACCGAGACGTACTCGGAGAACGGATCGCTTTCCAGTTGCTTGATACCCAGGGAGATACGCTCACGCTCCGGGTCAACCGACAGGATAACGGTGTCCAGCTCGTCGCCCTTCTTGAAACGACGTACGGCTTCTTCGCCCACTTCGTTCCAGGAGATGTCGGACAGGTGAACCAGACCGTCGATGCCGCCGTCCAGACCAATGAAGATACCGAAATCGGTGATCGACTTGATGGTGCCGGAGATCTTGTCGCCCTTGTTGAACTGGCCAGAGAAGTCTTCCCATGGGTTCGACTTGCACTGCTTGATGCCCAGGGAGATACGACGACGCTCTTCGTCGATGTCCAGAACCATGACTTCCACTTCGTCGCCGACTTGTACGACTTTCGAAGGGTGGATGTTCTTGTTGGTCCAGTCCATTTCCGAAACGTGTACCAGACCTTCAACGCCTTCTTCCAGCTCAGCGAAGCAGCCGTAGTCGGTCAGGTTGGTCACACGAGCGGTAACACGAGTGCCTTCTGGGTAACGGGCTTTGATAGCAACCCATGGATCTTCGCCCAGTTGTTTCAGGCCCAAGGAAACACGGTTGCGTTCGCGATCGTATTTCAGAACCTTGACATCGATTTCGTCACCAACGTTGACGATCTCGGAAGGATGCTTGATGCGCTTCCAGGCCATGTCGGTGATGTGCAGCAGGCCGTCCACGCCACCCAGATCGACGAATGCGCCGTAATCGGTGAGGTTTTTGACGATACCTTTGACTTGCTGGCCTTCCTGCAGGGATTCCAGCAGAGCTTCACGCTCGGCGGAGTTCTCGGCTTCCAGGACGCTGCGACGGGAAACGACAACGTTGTTGCGCTTCTGGTCCAGCTTGATGACCTTGAATTCCAGCTCTTTGCCTTCCAGGTGCGTGGTGTCGCGCACTGGACGGACGTCAACCAGGGAACCTGGCAGGAACGCACGGATGCCGTTAACGTCGACAGTGAAGCCGCCTTTAACCTTACCGTTGATAACGCCCTTGACCACTTCCTCGGCTGCGAAGGCTGCTTCCAGAACGATCCAGCATTCAGCGCGCTTGGCTTTTTCACGGGACAGCTTGGTTTCGCCGAAACCGTCTTCAACCGAGTCCAGAGCAACGTGAACTTCGTCACCGACGTTGATGTTCAGTTCGCCAGCGTCGTTGTAGAACTGCTCCAGAGGGATCAGTGCTTCGGACTTCAGGCCAGCGTGAACGGTTACCCAGCGAGCTTGGTAATCGATATCAACGATAACACCGGTGATGATGGAGCCTGCCTGAAGGTTCAGGGTCTTTAGGCTTTCTTCAAAGAGTTCCGCAAAGCTTTCGCTCATTTTAATTCCTGTTGATTAGGGCGAAAAATACGCCCGTCTCCACATCCCAGACGATGCGGGTCAGTTTCATTTAAAGGAAGCCACCGCAGGACTATGACTGGTCCCCTGCGGCCTTCCTGGTCACCCGGCGATATCGCGAATGGCGATCTCGCTCATGATGCGTTCCAGCACCTGATCGATGGACAACTCCGTGGAATCCAGCTGTATGGCGTCGGCCGCCGGCTTTAGCGGGGCCACCGCTCGCTGGGTATCACGCTCGTCGCGCGCACGGATCTCATCTAGCAGACTCGACAGACTAACACCCTCGACTTTGCCCTTCAACTGCAAATATCGACGGCGCGCCCGCTCCTCGGCACTGGCGGTCAGGAAAATCTTCAGGGGCGCATTCGGAAATACCACCGTGCCCATGTCGCGACCATCGGCCACCAGGCCCGGCGATTCCTGGAAAGCACGCTGGCGCTGCAGCAGCGCCTCGCGCACGGCCGGCAATGCAGCCACCTGAGAAGCGCCGGAACCGACGCTTTCAGTGCGGATGACATCGCTGACTTCGTCACCTTCCAGAATGATGCGTTGCAGTTGACCGTCGGTCGCCGCGATGAACTGCACATCCAGATGAGCGGCCAGTTTCTTCAGCAGCTCTTCATTGGTCAGGTCAACACCATGGTTGTGCGCAGCAAACGCCAGCAGGCGATACAGCGCACCGGAATCCAGCAGATTCCAGCCCAGACGCTTGGCCAGAATCCCGGCTACGGTGCCTTTGCCCGAGCCGCTTGGCCCATCGATGGTGATGACCGGAGCAATATTGTTCACGACTGAGCCTCTTGCGCCACACGAATGCCGACCTGTGCGCACAGCGCCAGGAAGTTCGGGAACGATGTCGCGACGTTGGCGCAGTCATGGATGCGGATCGGTGCCGTGGCGCGCAGCGAGGCCACGCTGAAAGCCATCGCGATACGGTGATCGCCATGACCATGCACTTCGCCGCCGCCGATCTGGCCGCCGTCGATGATGATGCCGTCCGGGGTCGGTTCGCACTTGACGCCCAGCGCCAGCAGACCGTCCGCCATGACCTGGATACGGTCCGACTCCTTGACCCGCAGCTCTTCGGCGCCGGTCAGCACGGTACGCCCTTCGGCACAGGCCGCGGCCACGAACAGCACCGGGAATTCGTCGATCGCCAGTGGAACCAGCGCTTCCGGAATCTCGATACCCTTGAGTTTAGCCGCTCGCACGCGCAGGTCGGCAACCGGCTCGCCACCCACTTCACGCTGGTTTTCCAGAGTGATGTCGGCGCCCATCAGGCGCAGGATGTCGATCACACCGGTACGGGTCGGGTTGATGCCGACGTGCTCGAGTACCAGTTCCGAGCCTTCAGCAATCGACGCCGCCACCAGGAAGAATGCCGACGACGAGATATCGCCCGGCACTTCAATGTGGGTCGCGGTCAGCTTGCCGCCGGACTCAACCGATGCCGTGGCACCGTTGACGCTCACCGGATAGCCGAAGCCGCGCAGCATGCGCTCGGTGTGGTCACGGGTCGGAGCTGGCTCGGTAACGGTAGTCTTGCCTTCGGCGTACAGACCCGCCAGCAGCAGGCAGGACTTAACCTGAGCACTGGCCATCGGCATGGTGTAGGTCAGGCCTTTGAGCTTGTGACCGCCACGAATGGTCATCGGTGGACGACCCTCGGCAGCGGTTTCGATCACGGCACCCATTTCCCGGAGCGGGTTGGCGACGCGATTCATCGGACGCTTGGACAGCGAAGCATCACCGGTCAGAGTGCTGTCGAAGTCCTGCGCGGCCAGCAGGCCGGACAGCAGGCGCATCGAAGTGCCGGAGTTGCCCAGATAGATCGGGCCCGGCGCAGGCTTCAGGCCATGCAGGCCGACACCGTGGATGGTCACGCGGCCGTGATGCGGGCCTTCGATGACCACGCCCATGTCGCGGAACGCCTGCAAGGTCGCCAAGGCGTCTTCGCCCTCGAGGAAGCCTTCGACTTCGGTGACGCCTTCAGCCAGGGAACCGAGCATGATCGAACGGTGGGAAATCGATTTGTCACCCGGTACGCGAATCCGACCGGACAGGCGGCCACCAGGTTGAGCCAGGAAAATCAGATCGTTGGAATTCATAGCGTCCACATAGGCCCTGCGGGCCAGGATTTTACTGAAATGCTCGCGGGCAACCCGGGCGCGCGTGAAGACGCCCAACAATTGGTGCCCATCCCCTGCATCGACCGCGTCGCGCAAGGCGTCGAGGTCGCTGCGAAATGTATCGAGTGTGCGCAGGACAGCCTCGCGATTGGCGAGAAAGATGTCATGCCACATGACCGGGTCGCTTCCGGCGATTCTTGTGAAATCACGGAAACCGCCCGCAGCGTAACGGAAGATCTCAAGGTTTTCATTGCGTTTGGCCAGCGAATCGACCAGACCGAAGGCCAGCAGGTGCGGCAGATGACTGGTCGCAGCCAGCACTTCATCGTGACGCTCGACCTGCATGTGCTCAACGTCGGCACCCAGCTCGCGCCACAAGCGATCAACCACCGCCAGGGCAGCCGGATCGGTCTGCTCCAGCGGGGTCAGAATCACTTTATGACGGCGGAACAGTTCCGAGTTGGAGGCTTCCACCCCGCTCTGCTCGGAACCGGCAATCGGATGGCCCGGCACGAAACGCGCCGGCATGCCGCCGAACGCTTCGGTCGCCGCGCGCACCACATTGCCCTTGGCGCTGCCGACATCCGTCAGGATCGCCTGCCCCAGATCCATACTGGCCAGACGGGCCAGCACTTTTTCCATGGCCAGGATCGGTACCGCCAACTGGATCACGTCCGCGCCCTGGCAAGCCGCTGCCAGATCATCTTCGCAGCGATCCACCACGCCCAACTCGACCGCCAGCTTGCGCGATTGCGGATCGAGATCGACCCCGACCACTTCGCGGCACACGCCGCTTTCACGCAAACCTTTGGCAAACGAACCACCGATCAACCCCAGACCGACCACCACCAGACGCCCGATCATAGGTGCAGCAGATTGCAGCGCAGTGACATCAACCACGAGCCAGAACCTTGCGCAGCGCTTCGAGGAAGCGGCTGTTTTCCGCCGGCAGACCGATGGTCACCCGCAGATGGTTCGGCATGCCGTAGTTGGCCACCGCACGCACGATCACGCCTTCGCGCAGCAGGCCCTGGAACACCGGAGCCGCCACCTGACCGAGGTCGACGCAGATAAAGTTGCCCCTGGAAGGAATCCAGCTCAGGCCCAGCTCGCGGAAACCCGCTTCCAGCTGTTGCATGCCGGATTCATTGAGCTGACGGCTCTGCGCCAGATACTCCTCGTCCTTCAGCGCCGCACACGCCGCGGCCAAAGCCAGGCTGTTGACGTTGAACGGCTGGCGTACACGGTTCAGCACGTCCGCCACCACCGGGGTGGACAAGCCGTAACCAACGCGCAGCGCCGCCAGACCGTAGGCCTTGGAGAACGTGCGCGAGACCAGCAGGTTCGGATAAGCCGCGAGGAAATCCAGACCATCCGGCAGATCGCTGCCTTCGGCGTATTCGATGTAGGCCTCGTCCAGCACCACCAGCACATGTTCCGGCACGTCCTGCAGGAACTCGTCCAGCGCTTCGGCGCCGAACCAGGTGCCGGTCGGGTTGTTCGGGTTGGCGATGAACACGACGCGGGTGCTGGCGTCGATGGCCGCCAGCATCGCTGGCAGGTCATGACCCCAGTCCTTGGCCGGAACGACCTTGGCCTGAGCGCCGACCGCCTGGGTCGCGATCGGGTAGACCGCGAACGCGTGCTCGCTGAACACGGCATTCAGGCCCGGCGCCAGATAGGCGCGCGCCACCAGTTCAAGAATGTCGTTGGAGCCGTTGCCCAGGGTCACCTGGTTCAGCTCGACACGGCACTGCTCGGCCAGCAGGGATTTCAGGGCAAAACCGTTGCCGTCCGGATAACGAGTCAGCTCGTCCAGCGCTTCGCGGATCGCGTCCAGCGCTTTCGGGCTGGCGCCCAACGGGTTTTCGTTGCTCGCCAGTTTGACGATGCTTGCCGGATCCAGATCCAGCTCGCGCGCCAGTTCGTCCACGGGCTTGCCCGGTACGTAGGGCGAAAGTTGTTGCACGCCCGGCTGTGCCAGAGCGAGGAAGTTGCCACTCATTGCTACCACCCCTTAAAGAACTGCTTTCGGGTAGGAACCCAGCACCTTGAGTGCTACTGCTTCCTGACTGATCTTTTCCAGTACACCTTTGATCAGCGGATCACGGTGATGACCAACGAAGTCGATGAAGAACACGTAGGTCCATTTGCCGCTGCGCGACGGACGGGTTTCGATCCGGGTCAGGTCGATCCCGTTGTCATGGAACGGCACCAGCAGCTCATGGAGCGCGCCGGGCTTGTTGCTCATGGATACGATGATCGACGTCTTGTCGTCGCCGGTCGGCGGCACTTCCTGGTTACCGATCATCAGGAAGCGCGTGGAGTTGTCCGGGCGATCCTCGATCTTCTCGGCCAGACGGGTCAGGCCATACAGCCCGGCCGCCATGTCACCGGCGATCGCCGCCGAGTTCCACTCGCCCTTGACCCGCTTGGCCGCCTCGGCGTTGCTGGAAACCGCCACGCGCTCGACATTCGGATAATGGGCGTCCAGCCACTTGCGGCACTGGGCCAGCGACTGAGCGTGGGAATAAATGCGGCTGATGCTGTCGGTCTTGGTGTTTTCACCGACCAACAGGTGGTGGTGAATGCGCAACTCGACTTCGCCACAGATGACCATGTCGTGTTCGAGGAAGCTGTCGAGGGTATGGTTGACCGCGCCTTCGGTGGAGTTCTCCACCGGCACCACGCCGAAATTCACCGCACCGGCTGCCACTTCACGGAACACTTCGTCGATCGCCGCCATCGGCTTGCTGATCACCGCGTGACCGAAGTGCTTCATGGCCGCCGCTTGGGTGAAGGTGCCTTCCGGACCGAGATAAGCCACTTTCAGCGGGTTCTCGAGAGCCAGGCACGAAGACATGATTTCGCGGAACAAGCGCGCCATCTCTTCGTTGCCCAGCGGCCCCTTGTTGCGTTCCATCACACGCTTGAGGACCTGCGCCTCACGCTCGGGACGGTAGAACACCGGCTGCTCGCCTTCGGCCAGACTGGCCATCTTGACCCGGGCAACTTCTTCGGCGCAGCGCGCGCGATCGCTGATCAGCTGGAGGATCTTCTCGTCCAGGTTATCGATGCGAACGCGCAGCGCCTTGAGCTCCTGCTCGGACATCAGGAATGCTCCTTCTCGAATTCAGCCATGTAGCCAACCAGCGCTTCGACGGCGTCCAGACCCAGGGCGTTGTAGATCGAGGCACGCATGCCGCCAACCGAGCGATGGCCCTTGAGGTTGAGCAGACCACGGGCGTCGGCGCCAGCCAGGAACGCCTTGTCCAGGCGCTCGTCAGCCAGACGGAACGGCACGTTCATCCACGAGCGGGCGTTGACGCTGATCGGGTTGGTATAGAAGTCGCTGTTGTCGATGAAGCCGTACAGGCGATCTTTCTTCGCCTTGTTGCGCTGCTCCATTGCAGCGACACCGCCCTGCTCCTTCAGCCACTCGAACACCAGGCCCGAGAGGTACCAGGAATAGGTGGCAGGGGTGTTGTACATCGAGCCGTTATCGGCGGAGATCTTGTAGTCGAGCATGGTCGGGCACGAACTGCGGGCGCGACCCAGCAGGTCTTCACGGACGATCACTACCACCAGACCGCTCGGGCCGATGTTCTTCTGCGCGCCGGCGTAGATCAGGCCGTACTGCGACACATCGATCGGACGCGAGAGGATATCGGAGGACATGTCGACCACCAGCGGAACGTCACCAGCCTCGGGAACCCAGTCGAACTGCAGGCCGCCGATGGTTTCGTTGGACGCATAGTGCAGATAGGCCGCACCCGGGGTCAGGTTCCATTCGTTCTGGCCGGGGATGGCCAGGTAGTCATAAGGCTTGGCGCTGGCAGCAACGTTGATGTTGCCGAAGCGACGCCCTTCCTCGATGGCTTTCTTCGACCAGATGCCGGTTTCGACATAGTCGGCAGTACCGTTCTCGGGCAGCAGGTTCAGCGGAATCTCGGCGAACTGTTGGCTCGCACCGCCCTGCAGGAACAGCACTTTGTAATTGGAGGGGATGGACAGCAGGTCGCGCAGGTCTTGTTCGGCCTTCTCGGCGATGGCCACGTAGTCATCGCTGCGATGGCTCATTTCCATGACCGACAGACCCTTGCCGTGCCAGTCGAGCATCTCGGACTGCGCACGCAACAGGACAGCTTCAGGCAGCGCAGCGGGACCTGCGCAGAAGTTATAGGCTCGTTTGCTCACATCCACTCTCGCTATGCAATCACGGTAGCGGACAGAGCAAACACTCTGCCCTGCTACGATTTGGTTAGTCTTGCGACTCTTCTTCGTCTGCGGCGTCCGCCTGCAGGTTGTCGACCGCATCGTCCGGTTCGGCGCCGATCACGCCCTCTCCCAGTTCGACACCTTCTTCACCTTCAAGCTCTTCACCCTCGACTTCCGACGGCTCCTGGACCCGCTCCAGACCGACCAGGGTCTCATCCTTGGCCAGCTTGATCAGGGTCACGCCCTGGGTGTTACGACCCAGGCTGGAAACTTCGTCGACACGGGTACGCACCAGCGTGCCCTGGTCGGAAATCAGCATGATCTCCTCGCCATCGAGCACCTGAACCGCACCGACCAGACGGCCGTTACGCTCGTTGCTGACCATGGCGATCACGCCCTGGCCGCCACGTTTGTACTCAGGGAACTCGGTGATCGCGGTGCGTTTGCCGTAGCCACGCTCGGAAGCGGTGAGGATCTGGCTGCCTTCTTCCGGGATCAGCATCGAAATCAGCTTCTGCCCTTCCGGCAGACGCATGCCGCGCACACCGCGGGCGGTACGGCCCATGGCACGCACGTCGGATTCCTTGAAGCGGGTGACCTTGCCGCCGTCGGAGAACAGCATTACTTCACGCTCGCCATCGGTGATGGCCGCGGAGATCAGCACGTCACCCTCGTCCAGTTCCAGCGCGATCAGACCGACGCTGCGCTGACGGCTGAAGGATTCCAGCGGGGTCTTCTTCACGGTGCCGTTGGCGGTGGCCATGAAGATGTAGTGACCTTCGGTGTATTCCTCGACCGGCAGCATGGTGGTGATGTACTCACCATCATCCAGCGGCAGCAGGTTGACCAGCGGACGACCACGGGCGGCGCGGGACGCTTCAGGGATTTCGTAGGTTTTCAGCCAGTACACCTTGCCCTTGCTGGAGAACAGCAGCAGCGTGGTGTGGCTGTTGGCGACCAGCAGGTGAGCGATGTAGTCCTCATCCTTCACGCCGGTAGCCGATTTGCCTTTACCGCCACGACGCTGGGCCTGGTACGCAGCCAGCGGCTGGGTCTTGGCATAGCCACCGTGGGAGATGGTCACGACGCGCTCCTCTTCCGGGATCATGTCGCCCAGGGTCAGGTCGAGACGGGCATCGAGGATTTCGGTGCGGCGCACGTCGCCGTATTCGGCACGGATCACTTCCAGCTCTTCGCGGATCACTTCCATCAGGCGCACGGCGCTGTTGAGGATGCGGATCAGCTCGCCGATCTGGTTGAGGATCTCTTGATACTCGGCCAGCAGCTTTTCGTGCTCCAGACCGGTCAGACGGTGCAGACGCAGCTCCAGAATGGCTTGCGCCTGTTCTGGCGACAGGAAGTACTTGCCGTCGCGCAGCCCGTATTGCGGATCGAGGTTTTCCGGACGGCACGAATCGGCACCGGCACGTTCCACCATCGCCACCACAGCCGAGGATTCCCACGGCGTGCTGACCAGCGCTTCCTTGGCTTCCGACGGCGTCGGCGAAGCCTTGATCAGGGCGATCACCGGGTCGATGTTCGACAGGGCAACGGCCTGACCTTCGAGGATGTGACCGCGCTCGCGCGCCTTGCGCAGTTCGAACACGGTACGGCGGGTAACCACTTCGCGACGGTGACGGACGAAGGCTTCCAGCAGGTCCTTGAGGTTCAGGATCCGCGGACGGCCGTCGATCAGCGCAACGATGTTGATGCCGAATACCGATTGCAGCTGGGTCTGGGCGTAGAGGTTGTTGAGGATCACCTCAGGCACTTCGCCGCGACGCAGTTCGATCACGACGCGCATACCGTCCTTGTCGGACTCGTCGCGCAGTTCGGTGATGCCTTCGAGTTTCTTCTCTTTTACCAGCTCGGCGATCTTCTCGATCAGGCGTGCCTTGTTCAGCTGGTAAGGGAGTTCGGTGATGACGATCTGCTGACGGCCACCGACCTTGTCGATGTCTTCGATGATCGAACGGGCGCGCATGTAAATGCGGCCACGGCCGGTGCGGTAGGCTTCGATGATGCCGGCGCGACCGTTGATGATCGCGGCAGTCGGGAAGTCCGGACCGGGAATGTATTGCATCAGCTCATCGACGGTCAGCTCGGGGTTGTCGATGAGGGCCAGGCAACCGTCGATGACTTCACCGAGGTTGTGCGGCGGAATATTGGTCGCCATGCCCACGGCGATACCGCTGGAACCGTTGACCAGCAGGTTCGGAACGCGGGTCGGCATGACCGCCGGGATCAGCTCGGTGCCGTCGTAGTTCGGCACCCAGTCCACGGTTTCCTTGTGCAGGTCGGCCAGCAGCTCGTGCGCCAGCTTGGTCATGCGCACTTCGGTGTATCGCATGGCCGCGGCGTTGTCGCCGTCCACCGAACCGAAGTTGCCCTGGCCGTCGACCAGCAGGTAACGCAGGGAGAAAGGCTGCGCCATGCGGACGATGGTGTCGTACACCGCGGTATCACCGTGCGGGTGATACTTACCGATCACGTCACCGACGACACGGGCAGATTTCTTGTACGGCTTGTTGAAGTCGTTGCCCAGCTCGCTCATCGCGAACAGCACGCGACGGTGCACGGGCTTCAAGCCATCGCGCGCATCCGGCAGTGCACGGCCGACGATCACGCTCATCGCGTAGTCGAGATAGGACTGTTTCAGCTCGTCTTCGATATTGACCGGGAGGATTTCTTTGGCCAGTTCGCCCATGAGAAGCCTGATTCCTTTTTCTGGTGAAACTTCGCCATATCCATAGGGGACGCACGAAGCTCGTCGATGCAGGCCGAGTGCCATGCGCCGACTTACGACAAATCGACAAGTTGACCCTGGATTTGCGCAGTGAAGACAACCCCGTGGGACTGCCTCGGAAAACGCCGGATGTTATCACAAGAGCCGCCACGCACCTATCCCCCAGATGCGCATGGAGCATAGTTAGATGACCGATGACAGGCTTAACGGGGACGAGAGAAGCTCAGAGCTTCCCTGAATGCAAATTTCGGGGCGAAATTGCGGATGTTTATTGACTTTCAAGGCCCCATCGCGAGCAGGCTCGCTCCCGCAAGGTTCTGTGGCGATCACAAAACCTGTGGGAGCGAGCCTGCTGCGAAGAGGACAACGCGGACATCAAGCCAATCAATGCAGGCGCTTGCGGCACATCAACTGCGCCATTTTCGCGGTGTCCGGGCGCTCGACGATGCCTTTTTCGGTGACGATCGCATCGATCAGATCCGCCGGGGTCACGTCAAACACCGGGTTGAACGCTTCGACGTCAGCCCCGACACGTTTGCCGCCAACCTCCAGCAACTCGGCGCCGTCGCGCTCCTCGATCGGGATGTCGTCACCGCTGGCCAGATTCATGTCGATGGTCGAACTCGGCGCCACCACCATGAAACGCACGCCGTGGTGCATGGCGTTGACCGCCAGTTGATAGGTGCCGATCTTGTTCGCCACATCGCCGTTGGCGGTGATCCGGTCGGCGCCGACGATCACCCAGGTCACGCCTTTGGTTTTCATGATATGCGCGGCGGCAGAGTCAGCGTTCAGGGTCACCGGAATGCCTTCGTTGGCCAGCTCCCACGCGGTCAGACGCGAGCCTTGAAGCCACGGCCGGGTTTCGTCGGCGTAGACGCGCTCGACCATGCCCTCGATGAACGCCGCGCGAATCACCCCGAGCGCCGTCCCGAAACCGCCGGTGGCCAGGGCGCCGGTGTTGCAGTGAGTGAGAATTGCCTGAGCATTGCCCTGATGCTTGCGGATCAGGTCGACGCCGAGCTGGGCCATGGTCAGGTTGGCTTCACGATCGCTTTCATGAATCGCAATGGCTTCGGCTTCCAGCGCCGCCAGCGGATCGGCGTTTTCCTTCAAGCGGTCCAGCCGGTCGTGCATGCGGTTCAACGCCCAGAACAGGTTGACCGCTGTCGGACGGGAATCGGCCAGCAACATGAAATCCTCTTCCAGCGACGCATACCAGTCGCCACCTTCGGCAATCCGGGCACGGGCCGCCAACACGATGCCGTACGCGGCACTGATGCCGATGGCCGGCGCACCGCGCACCACCATCGAACGAATTGCCTCGGCCACGCCGGCGGCGCTGGTGTAGGCGATCCAGTTTTCCTCGAACGGCAAAACGCGCTGATCCAGCAGGTGGAGCGCGCCATCACGCCAATCGATGGCCTTTACTTTCTCCGCAGCCAACAGTCGATCGCGCATCCCTCACCCCGCACTCATGAACAAAAGCCGCCGATTATAGCGATCCCCCCGCGAAGACGCTCGGGTATACTTCGCCATCCTTTACAAAAGCACTGGAACCGACCCTCGATGCCGAAACCTGCCATTGCGCTCGACTTATTATTGCTGCCGACCTGGCTGGTACCCGTCGAACCTGCAGGCGTTGTGCTCAAGGAGCATGGCCTGGGCATCCGCGACGGTCGCATCGTGTTTATCGGCCCGCGTGCCGAAGCGCTGAAGTGTAACGCCGCCGAAGTCCGCGAACTGCCGGACGTTTTGCTCAGCCCCGGCCTGATCAACGCCCACGGCCACGCCGCGATGACGCTGTTCCGTGGGCTGGCCGACGATCTGCCGCTGATGACCTGGCTGGAAAACCACATCTGGCCGGCCGAAGGCAAATGGGTCGATGAAGATTTTGTGCGTGACGGCACCGACCTGGCCATCGCCGAGCAGATAAAAGGTGGCATCACCTGTTTCTCGGACATGTACTTCTTCCCGAAGGTTGCCAGCGAGCGCGTGCACAACAGCGGAATCCGCGCGCAGATCGCGATTCCGATCCTCGACTTCCCGATTCCGGGTGCCGCCAGCGCCGATGAAGCCATTCGTCAGGGCGTCGAACTGTTCGGCGACCTGAAGCATCACGAGCGCATCAAGATCACCTTCGGCCCTCATGCACCCTACACCGTGGGCGACGAGAACCTGGAAAAAATCCGCGTGATCGCCGAAGAGCTGGACGCCTCGATACACATGCACGTCCACGAAACCGCGTTCGAAGTGCAGCAAGCGGTCGAACAGCGCGGCGAACGCCCGCTGGCCCGCCTTGGCCGACTGGGCTTGCTCGGCCCGCGCTTCCAGGCCGTGCACATGACCCAGATCAGCGATGACGACCTGGCGTTGCTGGTAGAAAGCAACACCAGCGTGATCCACTGCCCGGAGTCGAACCTGAAACTGGCCAGCGGCTTCTGCCCGGTGGAGCGCCTGTGGCAGGCCGGAGTCAACGTGGCGGTCGGCACCGATGGCGCCGCGAGCAACAATGACCTGGACCTGCTGGGTGAAACCCGCACTGCCGCTCTGTTGGCCAAAGCCGTCGCCGGCTCGGCCACCGCGCTGGACGCCCACCGGGCGCTGCGCATGGCCACGCTGAACGGCGCGCGAGCCTTGGGGATCGAAGCCGAGACCGGCTCGCTGGAGCTCGGCAAGGCGGCCGACATCGTCGCCTTCGACCTGTCCGGCCTGGCGCAACAACCGGTCTATGACCCGGTCTCGCAGCTTATATACGCCACCGGTCGCGACTGCGTGAAACACCTGTGGGTTGCCGGCAAGCAGTTGCTCGACGACCGGCGCCTGACCCGACTGGACGAACAACAGCTCGGCGAAACCGCCCGGGCCTGGGGCCGACGCATCAGCGGCCACACCGAATCGTAAACACCCCGGGGCAAACTCCGGGGCTACAGCCCTTTTCAAGTTTTAGAGGATTGAAATCATGAGCAACGTCGACCACGCCGAAATCGCCAAATTCGAAGCCCTGGCCCATCGTTGGTGGGACCGCGAGAGCGAGTTCAAACCGCTGCACGACATCAACCCGCTGCGGGTCAACTGGATTGACAAACGCGTCAATCTGGCCGGCAAGAAGGTCCTCGACGTCGGTTGCGGCGGCGGCATCCTCAGTGAAGCCATGGCTCAGCGCGGCGCGACCGTGACCGGCATCGACATGGGCGAAGCGCCACTGGCGGTCGCGCAACTGCATCAGCTGGAATCCGGCGTGAACGTCGAATACCGGCAGATCACCGCCGAAGCCCTGGCCGAAGAAATGCCCGAGCAGTTCGACGTCGTCACCTGCCTGGAAATGCTCGAGCACGTACCGGACCCTTCCTCGGTGATCCGCGCCTGCTTCCGCATGGTCAAGCCCGGCGGCCAGGTGTTCTTCTCCACCATCAACCGCAACCCGAAGGCGTACCTGTTCGCCATCGTCGGCGCCGAATACATCATGAAGCTGCTGCCGCGCGGCACTCACGACTTCAAGAAATTCATCCGCCCGTCCGAGCTGGGCGCCTGGAGCCGCATGGCCGGCCTGACCGTCAAGGACATCATCGGTCTGACCTACAACCCGCTGACCAAGCACTACAAGCTGGCGGCGGACGTTGACGTCAACTACATGATCCAGACCCTGCGCGAGGAGTAAGCCGATGGCCATCAGAGCAGTCCTTTTCGACATGGACGGCACTCTGCTCGACACCGCGCCGGACTTCATCGCCATTTGCCAGGCGATGCGCGCGGATCGCGGCTTGCCGCCAATGAACGACAAACACATCCGCGATGAAATCTCCGGCGGCGCCAAGGCCATGGTCGCGGTGACGTTCTCGATGGATCCGGAGTCGCCGGGCTTCGAGGAATTGCGTCTGGAGTTCCTTGAGCGCTACCTCGTCGGTTGTGCCGTGCACAGCAAGCTGTTCGACGGCATGGGCGAATTGCTGGCCGACATCGAGAAAGCCCATCTGGTCTGGGGCGTGGTCACCAACAAGCCGCTGCGCTTCGCCGAGCCGATCATGCAGCAACTGGGGCTGGCCGAGCGCTCGGCCCTGCTGATCTGCCCGGATCACGTGAAGAACAGCAAGCCGGATCCCGAGATGCTGACCCTGGCCTGCAAGATGCTTGATCTGGATCCGTCGACCGTTCTGTTTATCGGCGATGATCTGCGCGATATCGAATCCGGCCGTGACGCCGGCACCAAAACCGCTGCCGTGACCTATGGCTACATCCACCCCGACGACAACCCTCGGCACTGGGGCGCGGACGTGGTGGTGGATCATCCGCTGGAGTTGCGCAAGGTGCTCGACAACGCGCTGTGCAGTTGCTGAGTGGTGCGGCAAAGCGACCATCGCTGAATTCCCGCGCATGACGCGGGAACGATCAGAAGTTAATGGATTAGAGGTTTCTTATGTTTGATTACTCCGCTCGCCCCGAATTGCTCAAGGATCGGGTCATTCTGGTCACCGGTGCCGGTCGTGGCATCGGCGCGGCTGCCGCCAGGACCTACGCCGCCCACGGCGCGACCGTGCTGCTGCTGGGCAAGACCGAAGCCAATCTGACCCAGATCTACGACGAGATCGAAGCGGCCGGGCATCCGCAGCCGGCCGTGATCCCGTTCAACCTCGAAACCGCCCTGCCCCATCAATACGATGAGCTGGCGGCGATGATCGAGACCGAGTTCGGCCACCTCGATGGCCTGCTGCACAACGCCTCGATCATCGGCCCGCGCACGCCGATCGAGCAGTTGTCCGGTGAAAACTTCATGCGCGTCATGCAGGTCAACGTCAACGCGATGTTCATGCTGACCAGCACGCTGCTGCCACTGCTCAAACTTTCGCAGGACGCCTCGGTGGTCTTCACCTCCAGCAGCGTCGGGCGCAAGGGCCGTGCTTACTGGGGCGCCTATGGCGTGTCGAAGTTCGCCACCGAAGGCCTGATGCAAACCCTGGCCGACGAAGTCGAAAACGTCGCCCCGGTACGCTCCAACAGCGTCAATCCGGGCGCCACTCGCACCAGCATGCGCGCTCAGGCTTACCCGGGTGAAAACCCGCTGAACAATCCGACACCAGAAGAAATCATGCCGGTCTATCTGTACCTGATGGGCCCGGACAGCACCGGCATCAATGGCCAGGCCTTCAACGCCCAGTAATGCCATACGTCGCATTTGTTGCCGTGGCGGAATACCGTCGCGGCATGCAATTGCCGTTTTGAGCACGGCAAATTCAGTCAAATAACCACCGCCCTTCCTTCCGTAAAAATCTCAAGCCATTGATTCAAAACGGTTTTAATAAAATATGAACCGTATGGCACGACTTTCGCTCTACATTTCCTCAAAGCACGCCGAGTGAAGGCAGTCGGGCAAGGCCTGATTCGATAGCTGACTAATCGTCATCGGGCAGACTAAACTTACGCCAAATGTCCTACGGGACTGATGGATCAGTATGACGCGCAGCCCATAGCCGCTCTCACCCAGCCTGTAAGACAGACTTACTGCTTAGGGGCTCACGCCATATGAAATCACCCTCCCAGACCACTGCAATTGACTTCGACAGTGCCAAATTGCAACGCCTGGGCTTTGGTCAGCAGCCGCCCCTCCTGGCGCGACCTGTCAGCCTGGCGCAATTGCGCCAGCAAATGTGCCTGCAACTGCAAACCAGCCTTGAGCCTCAACGCATCCTCGGTCTGTTTTTTCGCGAAGTTCAGCGTCTTGTGCCGCTGGACGCCTTGACCTACGTAAACAACGGCAGCGATCTGCGCATGGAGTTCGGTGCCCGCGGCCACCACTCGGCCAGCTACAGCCTCAGCCACGAAGGCGAGCACATGGGTGAGCTTATATTCCGCCGCAACCAGCGCTTCAGCGAACAGGAGCTGGGCAATCTCGAATCGTTGCTGTCTGCGCTGCTGTATCCGATGCGCAATGCCCTGCTGTACCGCGCCGCTACGCATAGCGCCCTGCGGGATCCACTGACCGGTGCCGGCAACCGCATTGCCATGGAACAGACACTGCACCGCGAAATCGAGATGTCCCGCCGGCACCTGCAACCGCTGTCGTTGCTGATGCTGGACATCGACCACTTCAAGCAGGTCAACGACCTCCATGGTCACAGCGCCGGCGACGACGTGCTCAAAGCCGTGGCGGCATCGATCAAGGGTCAGTTGCGCAACGTCGACATGGTGTTCCGTTATGGCGGGGAAGAGTTTCTGATCCTGCTGTCCAACACCGGTCGCGATGCGGCCGCCATGGTCGGCGAGCGCCTGCGCCAGGCAGCGCAGTCCCAGGATTACTACGCAAATAACCAATTGATCGAACTGACCGTGAGCCTCGGCTGCTCGACTCTGTTGCCGGGCGAATCCGCCGACAGCCTGCTGCGCCGCGCCGACAGCGCGCTGTATGTCGCCAAGCGTGAAGGGCGAAATCGCCTGACCATGGCGGGCTGATTATTCGCCGCCAACAAAAAACGGGAGCCAAGGCTCCCGTTTTTTTATGGATGTTGCCGAAATCAGCTCTCGACCAGTGCCCGACGCTCACGCCCGACTAACACCCGCTCCGACAGTTCGAGCTGCATGCAGCGCTCGAGGAACAGGTACATGTAGTCGTAGCTCTTGCAGATGGCCTGTCGCAGCTCCGCCTGCAAGGCTTTGCTCGGGTTCATCCCGGCCAGGGTGCAGATGATCTCCAGTGCCTCCCACGGATGGGCATCATCGTACTGGGCGTGCATCTTCAGCCACTTCATGGCCCGCTTGCGATCCTCTTCAGGGAAGGCCGCGGCGTAGACACCCGTCGAACACACCAGCGCCGACCACTCCCCGGTCGCGCCTTCGATGGCGTAGTTGGTGGCCGCGATGGCCACGATCAGTGAATCCGCCGAACTGGTGTGCCAGCACCAGTGGCTCAGGGCATGCAATTCCGGTGGCACTTGCTGCGCCTGCAGGTCTTCCAGGCTCACCCCATGAGCCCGGCTCCAGTGCAGCCAGTAATCGGCGTGGTTGAGTTCGACGCGAATGTTGCGCATCAACCAGCGCCGCGCCATGTCTTCACCCGGATGACGGGCGAATTTGGTCTTGGTGAGGTTCTGCGCCATGTACAACGCGAATTGCTCAACGACGGGCCAGCCCCCGATCAGGTACTGGCGCATGGTTTTGGCGCTGAGCTTGTTATCACGCATGCGCAGATAAAGTTCATGTTCGACAACCCGGCGTTTGCTCTCGCTGCAATCCTGGATCAACTGTTGCGCCCAGGCGGGATAACTTGCAGCTTCCATGAGTGGTCCGGTTCGGTTGAATGTGTCGATCACTGTTCGGCTCCTTTTGATTTGTGATTGTACGGATCGGCAAGAGACTTCAACGGAACGTGCCAGGCGCCTTGAATAACAACGGCTGCGGTCTGGCGGGCCGACTTTGCAAACTGTCACAGGTAAACAACTGCGGGCGTTCGATGACATAACCCTGAGCGTAATCCACGCCGATTTCAAGCAATGCCTGCTCGATCTGCGCTGTTTCGACAAACTCGGCAATTGTCTGCTTACCCATGACATGCCCGATGTGATTGATCACTTCGACCATTGCACGGTTAATCGGGTCGTCCAGCATATCCTTTACGAAACTCCCGTCGATCTTCAGGAAGTCTACAGGCAAATGTTTCAGATAAGCGAATGAAGACATTCCGGCACAAAAGTCATCGAGTGAGAAATAACAACCCAAGCCTTTGAGTTCATTAATAAATCTGATTGCACTCCCGAGATTTGCAATGGCACTGGTTTCTGTAATTTCAAAACAAATCATTTCAGGCGGTACGCCGTAGTTATCAAACTGCTCGCGTAGAAAGTGCAAGAACGCGTCATCTCCGATAGTAATGCCTGAAAGATTAATCGCACACATTGCCAGAGGGCCTTCGCACTCTTCGTTAATACATTGAGCAATAACCTTAAATACATTCTGCACAACCCAGCGATCCAGCGACGTCATCAAACCGTAACGTTCCGCCGCGGGTATGAAACTGTCCGGCAGGATCATCCGGCCTGCCTCATCGTGCAGACGCAACAGGATTTCGATGTGCCCGCGGGTGCCACCGGCAACCGAACCCAGTGGTGCGATTTCCTGGGCGTAGAGACAGAAGCGGTTTTCCTCCAAAGCCATATGCAGGCGTTGCACCCAAGCCATCTCGCCAAAACGCAGGGACAGTTCCGAGTCGTCGGCGTGGTAGACCTGCACCCGGTTGCGGCCCTTTTCCTTGGCCATGTAGCAAGCCATGTCGGCGGCCCGCAACGAGGCCTCGAGGGTGGTCGGGTTCTGTGCGACGTGCACCAGACCAATGCTGACGGTGGTCAGGAACGGCCGCCCCTTCCAGACGAAATGCAGGTTTTGCACGGTCTGACGCAGGCTCTCGGCGATCTTCTCGGCCGCCTCCGGTGCGCAGTTCTCCAGCAGGATGCCGAACTCATCGCCGCCCAGCCGCGCCAGGGTGTCGCCCTCGCGAAGACCCGATTGCAGCAACGCACAGATATGGCGCAGCAACTCATCGCCTGCCGCGTGCCCGCAGGTGTCGTTGACCAGCTTGAACTGATCGAGATCGAGGAACATCAGCGCATGTCGCCCGGCCTGCCGCGTCAGGTTGTGCAGGGCCTGTTCGAGCCGGTATTCGAACTCGCGACGGTTGGCCAGGCCGGTCAGCGCATCGTGGGTGGCCTGCCACGACAGATTGGCGATGTATTGCCGCTCCTGAGTCATGTCATGCAGCACCAGCACCGTACCGCTGACCTTGCCGGCATTGCGGATCGGCGCACCGACCAGCGTCACCGACACGGTGCTGCCGTCCAGCCGCTGGATCAGCTTCGAATGCTCGCTGCCGCCGGTGAGCTGGCCACTGAGAATGTGCTCGATCAGGGTCAAGCCCTCGCTCTGGGCATTGTCATCCAGCAGGTTGAACAGCGCCGCCAAGGGCAGACCGGCAGCCTGCTCGGCCTTCCAGTGAGTCAACGCCTCGGCGGCCGGGTTCATGTAATCGATCGCCCCGCTGACGTCGGTGGTGATCACCCCGTCGCCGATCGAGTGCAGGGTCACATGGGCCCGGTCCTTTTCCAGTTGCAGCGCTTCGGCGAAGGCATGTCGCTGCTTGAGCAGTTTGCGGGTGCGCAGCAGCGCCAGCACGATCAGGCCCAGCGCAGTGGCGAGGTTGGTGAACAGCAGCAGGCGCAGGATCATCCGCGAACCTTCACCCAAGGCATCGCTGAACGCCTTGGCGGCCGGGGTCACGCCGTCATTGATCGCAAAGATCCGGTCTTTCCAGCGGCGGATATCGGCTTCGGTGGCGGCATTGGCGGTGATGCGCTGATGCATCTCCTGCGCCACGCCGTCGAGTTCCACCAGATAGGCGTCGCCCAGCGTCCAGCGGTCGATGGCGGTTTCCAGATAACTGAAGTGACGAAAGTTCAGGTACAGCCAGATCAGACTGGAAACGTCGTCCGGGTGGTTGCCGCCCTTGAGAATGCCCTCACGCGCCGCTTGCAGGTCGGGCGGTTGCTTGTCCAGCGCCAGGCGCAATTGATGGCCGCCCTGAGGCACGGCAATGGCGTTCTGGTATTTAAGGTAAATCGCCTCGTCGCGACTGTCCGCGTAGAGATTGAGGTAATAGATCGCGTCTTTCTGGCCCTTGGACCAAAGGCTTTCACCAGCGACATAGCCGCGAACGGCCGACAGGACGTAAAGACTCACGCCCCCCAACAAGGCTTGAAACAACACGACGGCGATAAATGGCCAGACGATGCCCAGCAACCGAGGCGTTCCGAGAGTCCGCTTTTGCTTCATGGAGTTCCTTGCGTGGTCACTGCCTGATTGTCCGTCTCTATCAGACCAACCCCCAAAGACTAGGAGGCGTTCGGGGTTCCGGCAAGCGGCGGATCCGCCTCAGTTCAGGACAAACGCCGGATAGACATATGTACAGCCACGGTCGCTGGCGGCATCGATCTACTGGGGACTTCAGGCATCCAACCCTCTGTAACGGGAATGCCTTCACAAGGAGTGTGATATGCCCTCGACGTTTTCAGCTTCAACCGACTTATCGACAACCGCAGAAACCAGCGCCATCGAGGCGCTTGGACTGGCTACCGGCCCGGATATCGAATCCCTGATTCCCCAACCGACCAGCCGGGACCGCAAAAGGTTCAAGGCAGCCCGAGTCGCAACACCGGCTATTGCACCCGCCATGACCCTCGAACAGTACATGGCACAACGCATCAATGAACGAATGCTCGACACGGTCAAAACCTTTTTGATCGGCAAACCTTCGCTGATCCGTCATTTGAGTGGCGATATCCTGCGGCTCGCCGACACGGACGAACTGCGCGCGACCCCTTCGGTTTTCCTCCAGCGAGTACTGAATTCCCCCGAATCACTGGACCTGACAGAAAGGCTGCTGAAAAGGCTCAAATGGTTCGGTGCATCCCCCGGCGAACAGACGCCGCCGTCCGTGCGCTATCAGTTGTCATGCAAAGCCATCTGCCTGCATTTGCATGCGCCGTCTCCCGACGAGTCGCAGGAGCTCGCCGGATTCCACTGGCAAGACCCTGCTCACTGGGGCAAAAGCTACCAGACCCTGCGCCGCGATTTCGAACAGCATTTGCTGCGTACCCGACGAGTTGCCACTACCAAAGAGGCGATCCTGCTGGCCCAGATGTTTCAACATCGCCTGTCGAAAGACTTTGCCGTGCGCGATATCCCGCCCGAGCTTCGTTACAAGACGTCGATCGTGTGGGTGAACTTCATGCACGGCGTGCTGCTGGCCGAGGTGCTTGGCCTGGATCAGTCGCAACCCTTGTCTTTCCAGCAACTGGTCAGTTTGCCTCTGGAACGCAGTACTGGCGCCTCCCCCGCAGAGCTGGAAACAATTGCACGACTGCGAATAGGCCCCGCCCTTGAATGGGCGGTGTGCACTGGCGTCATCCCGGCGCGAGCGGCATCCGGTCACGATCAGGAAGACATCAAGCGAGCGCTGACTGCGCTGGAAGAACAAAGCGAAAACCTGAACAAGGCCGTGATGACGCTGGATTCAACCCCGCCTGACCGGATACAGATGGCCAGGGAGGTGCTGGCTGACCGGTTCAGTGGTTTTACATTCAACAAGGACGGACGCAAGTTGATGTCTGCCGATCCGAGCCATAGTCATTCAAGAGCACCACTGGACCAGAAGAATCAGCAGGGCCACGACTTTCTGGATATCTATGCAGACGGCCAACTCGATGGCGAAAAGCGATGGATTGTCTCCATGCCCGACGGCACAACGCGATCCACCACAGCACTCCGGCTGGATGAGCAGCGCGTCCTCTACGCCGAGCGTGAAAACTCGCGGGGTGGTTATGAACGGGTAAATGCAGATGACTACAGCTGGGCCGGCAAATCCTTGCCGGATATCAATGCGCAGTTTGAAAGCGCCTTCAACCAATATCTGGCGACGATCAGGCCGCCCTATCAGACCTTGATCACCAGCTTGCTGACTTCACTGCCAGCGAGCGAACGCCAGGCATTGGCAATGGGTGAAATCGAGTTGTTGGGGATGCGTCGAAAATCAGTACCCAACGAACCGCCGGATCTGACCCGGGCCAGGAAGGGCTTCGTTATAAAAGTGACCCACCAGGGAAATATTGCCTACTACGAGCTGATCCCGAGTGCCGGTGTCATTCGCCTTCGACCCACCTTGAGGTTTTCAACCGTCAATGGCGTTCGGACCGAGTTTGCCTTGCACGCCACCATCCCCGGGCAAACCTATTCACCCGAGCGTGACATCAGTACTTCGTTGCTGCTCGACTGGTCGGCCCATCTCCACGGCAGGACACCTGCCGCCAGGGGGGCCTACATCGGCTACCTCGACACCGTGGGCACTATAGCCGCAGCCTCCATGGGTACCGGGACCGATGCTGCGACGCTGACATCACGACTGGACGCACTGGCCAACTACATCGCGACAAACTACCTCTACGTCGATGAAGAACACCTGCGCCAGCAAGCCCGAGGCATGACAATCTTCGACAGCCACAGGGCGAAGATCGAGAAACGGCTGGAGGTATTCGTGACGATCGTCAAAGGGTTCGTTCCTTTCTGGGGCAGCATCGAGGACCTGCTCTCCGACGATGTCAAAAGCAAAGCCCTGGGCGGGATCGGACTCCTGTTCGACCTGGCTTCGTTCCTTTGCCCGATCGGCAAATTCATCTCGGGTTCGGTGCGCCTGCTCCGCGCCGCTGCCGGCACCACTCGCATGGTCGTCAATGCAACGCTGCCGCCGTTTTCGACATTGGCCCGCCAACTCCTCACCCGCTCACTGGCAAACCTCAACCCACTGGACGGTATTCCCTCGCTGCTCAAGGGTCTGGGAAGCGGTGCCGGAAAAGGGCTGCTCTTCATCGGCGGAGTGAGCGTTGTCGGCATCAGAAAACTGACGGGAAAGGCCGATGGCTTCCGCTTGGTCCAGAATCTGCCACAAGCCATCGATCCCGGGGACTGGAAGCCGCTGACGAACGGTGATCAGCTCGCGACGGTCAACGGTATTGATGATGTACTCCTGCGCCATACAGATTCTTCGGGACTGGAACGCTTTCATCTGGTCGACCCGATGACCTCCCTGCCCTACGGCCCGCGCCTGCGCAACAACGGCAAAAATCTCACGCAAGGTCGATCCGGCTTCAAGACATTGCCCCCGAGCGAAACCCACGTCGTTGCGCAAGTTCCAGAACACGCCCATGTTCGTGAAGTGCTTGAGGTCGATGGTCGAACCACGCTGCTGATTGATGACATCCCTTATCGACCGGACGGCAACCAACTGCGCCGCGCCGACCTGATCGATGATCAGTCGCTACTCAAAGCCCTGCCCTGCAGAGTGCGGCGCATGCCGGGGTCGGACGCCTGTAAAACGAGCTATGTCACCCGCAATCCGGCCCCCACGCCAGCCAACGGCACTTACGACACGGATAAAGGCTGGGCACCCTGGTTCGGGGACAGCATTTACACCCCGGCCACAGCGGGTCGAGCGATGCTGCTCGAGTTCCTGAAAAAGAAAAGCAGACACCCGGCGGTGATAGCGTTTCAAAAAGGGATTTACGGGAGGATCAAAGTGGATATCCCCTTCGGCACCCGGAATCAGTTCGACACCTTCGAGGCCGGCGCCATCATCGTCCCCGCTATCGACGACTCAAGGCACTATGTGTTCACCCGACTGGACGCCGGATCCTTCTACATCGCCGAACTGCCCAAAGGTCAGAGCCTCACCACTCCGTTGACGCTGCGCAAGGCCAATACCCTGCCTGCCAATCTGAAGGGTGAGCTGATGACGGTGTACACCGGGTCTCTCAATGCCAACAACATGGCGAGAATCTACGGTATTCCAGCCGTAGAACGCGCCCTCGAAACCATGGAGAAAATTGCCATTCGCATTGGTGGTCATGCGAACCCGCCCGACACGCTCAAACTGCTTAAAGTCGATACCAGCCCCGGTGAAGCGGTGTTGTTCGATCATTCCACACGCATGATCGTCAACCGGCTGCCGGACGGTGCAGCATCCTGGTCACGTAGCAGGGATGCTTCAGACAGCTTTCGCCAACGAACCGCCGATATCTTCGATACGCTGTTTTGCGAGAAAACCATCAATATCCAACAAAGCGCCGACCTGAAAATCAATCGGACAATGGACAAGTTGCAGGCGCTGCTCCCGTCTCGTTTACAGGGACAGAATCCGAGAAACATCGCCTACGCCGACATCCTGACTTCAACCGGCAAGCGCGAGGTGTATGTCAGCGTTTCCGGAGCGCAAGGACTGACCGGGGAACTGCCTTTGTTCAAGCCTCCATTCGCGCCGGACAAAGTGATCATCGGCGACACCACCTACTTCAATATCGACTTCGACCAGACCTTCAACAGAACCTCACTGGAAGTCTCGAGCAAAGGGCAATTAGTGGCGATTCCCCATACGATAAAGGACATCGACACCTACACGCCTGCGCTGACCCGTCGGCCGACCTCTCTGGACAGCGAGGCCAAACTGATCAGTGTGCTTCGCAAGAAATACCCCGAAAACCACATGATCGCTTCGGTCGACGTGGCTACAACCATGCCTCCATGCACCAGTTGTTCAGTGATCGTCAAAGAGTTTGGCTACGACGGCACGGCCAACGCACTGGAGGTGCTATGGAAATGATCTACAACCTCTGCAAATGCCCATAAAGCTTGGCGTACAACCCGCCATCGGCAATCAGTTGCTGGTGGTCGCCGTCTTCGGCCACTTGCCCGCCGTCGAACACCAGCACCCGATCCGCCTGCTTCACCGCTGACAGGCGGTGGGCGATGATCAGCGTGGTGCGGCCATGGAGAAAGCGCGCCATGGCCTGGTGCAGGTTGTATTCGGTGGCGGCGTCGAGGGCTGACGTCGCTTCGTCGAGGATCACCACTTTGGGTTCGGCGAGGATCATCCGCGCGATGGCCAGACGCTGGCGCTGACCGCCGGACAGACGCACGCCGGCGCGGCCGACGATGCTGTCCAGCCCGTCCGGCAAGGCGCGGATGGTGGGTTCGAGCTGGGCGATTTCCAGCGCCTGCCAGCAGGCTTCATCGCTGCGGGTGCGGCCCATGGTCAGGTTGGCGCGTACGGTGTCGTTGAACAGCGCCGGATGTTGCAACACCACAGCCACGTTTTCCCGAACCGTTTCCAGGCCGATTTCCTGCTGGGTCGATCCGCCGAAACGGATCGTCCCGGCCAGTGGCGTGTAAAGGCCCAGCAGCAATTGCACCAAGGTACTTTTGCCGCCGCCACTGGCGCCGACAATCGCCACTTTCTCGCCCGGCGCGATGGACAGGTTCAACTGATCCAGCACCAGTTCGTCGCCGTAACCGAAGCTCAGACCCTGCACCTGAATCCCGACGGTATCGCGGCCCTTGAACGGGTCGACGCCGCCGGGGTATTGCGGCTCGTCGGCGCGGGCCAGCAGTTCGTTGATCCGCGACAGCGCACCGCCCGCCGCGTAATAGGCGTACTGCAGGTTCAGCAGCTGTTCGACCGGGCCGATCATGAACCACAGGTAGCTGAACACCGCGAGCATCTGGCCGATCGACAGGTCGGAGAACAACACCGTCAACATGGCCGCCGCGCGGAAGATGTCGATGCCGAACTGGAACAGCAGACCACTGGCGCGGTTCGACGCATCGGTCTTCCACTGCGAGTTAACCGCGTAGTTGCGCACTTCCTGCGCACGCAGACCCAACCGTCCGAGGAAGAAGCCCTGCCGGTTGCCGGCGCGCACTTCCTGGATCGCATCGAGGGTTTCGCTCAGCGCCTGGGTGAAGCGCGAGGTGCTGTCGTTCTCCAGTTTCTTCAGGTGCTTGACCCGTTTGCCCAACTGCACGGTGGCGTAGATCACCAGCGGGTTGAACAGCAGGATCAGCAGCGCCAGCTTCCAGTGCATCCACATCAGGATGCTGGCGGTACCGACCAGCGTCAGCATCGCCACCAGGAAACGGCTGAGGGTTTCGCCGACAAACTTGTCGAGGGTATCGAGATCGGTGACCAAGTGCGTGGTGACCGTGCCGCTACCGAGGCTTTCGTATTCGCCGAGGGAGATCCGTTTGAGTCGTTCAATCAAACGCACGCGAATGCGATAAACGATGTCCTTGGCCAGTCGCGCAAACAACCGCGCCTGCAACACGCCAAAACACAGGGCGCTGCAGCGCAGGGTCAGCGTCACCACCAGCATCAGGCCGATGTAGCCCGCCGCTTGCTGCCACATTGAGGGCAGCACGTGGTTCATGACTTTCAGCGCGGCATCGCCGTGGCCGAGCAGGACTTCGTCCACCAGCAACGGCAACAGCAGAGGAATCGGCACGCTGCACAGCGTCGCCAGTACGGCCACGCCGTTGGCGACCCACAGGGATTTTTTGTGATGAAGTGCCAGTCGCCGGACTTCAGCCCAGCTCAGCCGGTCGACACGCTTGACGGCTGGCGTGTCATCGGCCGGGTCAGACACAGGCCGCGCGCTCCAGCCATCGACCGAGCAACGGCGACAGTTCACTGAGCGGCTGGTAGCCGTTGGTCAGCAACGCCAGTTGGCCGTTGCGTTCGGCGAGCAGGGTCGGGAATCCGGCGATGCCCAGATCCTGCACCCAACTGAAATCGGCCTGGGTTGCCTTGTGCTGATCGGCATGATCGAACAGCGCAGCAAATTCGATGCGCGGGACGCCGGCCTGCTCCGCCAGCTCCACCAGAACGCTGGCCTGGGTGACATCGCGACCTTCAGCGTAAAACGCGTGCTGGATCAGCCCGACCAGTTTCCACGCGCAATCCGGCGCCAGGCTGCGCGCGGTGACGATGGCCCGGCAGGCAGGTTCGGTGTCGTAGACAAAGCCGTCCGGCAACGCGCCTTCCAGCTTGAACGGCTGGCCGGTGGCCTCGGTGACCGCCTGCCAGTGTTCGAGAATGTAGCGCCGGGTGGTCGGCTCCAGCGCCGCACCACTGCCGGTGCGCAACCCGCCGACCACCAGGTGCAGTTCCACCCCGGCTGCCTGCGCCTGCTCCACCAATGCCTTGGCGACCGGGGCAAATCCCCAGCACCACGAACACATCGGATCCATCACATAGAGCAGGCGTGCAGACATGATTAAGCCTCGGTGGATGCTTGCTTATAGTTGTAGCCGATCGGGTGCGGCATGTTGCGCGCTTTTGCCAGTTCGATCTGTTTCTGGCGGTCGATCGCACTGCGGCGAGTCTTCTCGCTCAGGGTGTCCCAGCAGTGCGGGCAGCTGATGCCGGCCACGTAATGCTCGGAGGCGCGATCTTCAACGCTGACCGGGGTGCGGCAGGCATGGCACTGATCGTAGTCGCCTTCGCTCAGGTCATGGCGCACGGTCACGCGGTTGTCGAAGACGAAGCAGTCGCCCTGCCATTTGGTTTCTTCCTGCGGCACCTCTTCGAGGTACTTCAGGATACCGCCCTTGAGGTGGTAAACCTCTTCGAAGCCTTCGCCAAGCATGTAGCTCGAAGCTTTTTCGCAGCGAATGCCGCCGGTGCAGAACATCGCGACCTTCTTGTGCACGGCCGGGTCGAAGTGTTCTTTGATGTAGTCGGGGAATTCGCGAAAACTGGTGGTTTTCGGATCGATGGCGCCTTCGAAAGTGCCGATCGAGACTTCGTAATCGTTGCGGGTGTCGATCAGCAGCACTTCCGGGTCGCTGATCAGCGCGTTCCAGTCCCGCGGTTCGACGTAGGTGCCGACCTTCTTGTTCGGGTCGACGCCTTCGACGCCCAGGGTCACGATCTCTTTCTTGAGCTTGACCTTGGTGCGATAGAACGGCTGCTCGTCGCAGTACGATTCCTTGTGATCGATATCGACCATGCGCGGATCGTTGCGCAGCCAGGCCAGCAGGCCGTCGATGCCTTCGCGGCTGCCGGAAACCGTGCCGTTGATGCCTTCTTCGGCGATCAGCAGGGTGCCTTTGATGCCGTTGTCGACCATCGCTTGCAGCAGAGGCTCGCGCAGGTTGACGTAATCTTCGAGGGTGACGAACTTGTACAGTGCCGCCACGACAATCGGTTGTGTCATGGGTATTTCTCCAGGTGGCTACCCTCGTAAAGGGTGAACCGGATGCGAAAAAAAACGCGCCGGGTGAGCGGCGCGTTGCGGATTCTAGCAAAAAACCTCAGTTCATTGCTGCAAGGCTCAATGCTTGCTGCCGCCGGCACAGGTCGGCGACGCCGGAGCGACGCCTGTCTCTGCCCATTCCTGCGGGGTGTAGGTGTGCAGCGCCAACGCATGGAACTCGCCCATCAGCTCGCCGAGCGTGCCGTAGACTTTCTGGTGGCGCTTGACCCGGTTCAGGCCTTCGAACTGCGCACTGACCACCACTGCCTTGAAGTGGGTCTGCAACCCGCGACTGTGCATGTGGCTTTCGTCCAGCACCTGCAGATGCTCAGGCTGAAGCAGCGCCAGCGTCGATTCGATGCGTTGTTGCATGGTCATCACGAACTCCGCTTACTTCTTCTTGGCCGGCGCTGCGCCTTTCGGTGCCAGCTCGTTGGTCATGTCGTCCAGCAACTTGTTGACCACCGGTACGGCACTTTCCAGTTTGGCCTGGGTCATCTGGGCCGATTGCTGGGTCAGCTGCGGCATTTTTTCCAGGACTTTCTTGCCCAGTGGCGACTGGTAGAACGCGACCAGGTCTTTGAGCTCGGATTCGCTGAAGTTGCTGGTGTAGAGCTTGACCATGTCCGGTTTCAGATTGTTCCAGCCAATGGCCTGATCCAGAGCGGCGTTGGCCTTGGCCTGGTAGGTATCCAGAACGGCTTTCTTGGATTCCGGCGCCTTGGTCTGTTCAAAACGCTGGGCGAACATTTGCTGAACCTGCATGTACACAGGAGTGCCCAGCTTGTCAGCGTGCGCCAGGGTCAGGAAAGCTTCGGCACTGGCGTTGTGGCTGGCGGTATCGGCAAGCACCTGGCCGCTGGCGCAAACCAGGGCAACCGCGGTGCAGATGGCACGAAGACGAGTCATCGAGTTTCCTTTTCAGCTAGGCGAGGTAAAACCCCAAGGGCGACCATTCTGCGCCTGAATAACGCTGCGGCTCAACCCCCGGGCCTTGCCGCGCTTGATTGGCGGGGATTTGCCGGTCAACAATCGGCCGCAGGGAACCACCCGGGCCGGCACGGGCCTAAACTGCGCAAACAGACCAACAGGAGTGTGCACGATGAGCCGTATCGAAACCGACAGCCTGGGCCAGATCGAGGTCCCGGACGACGCTTACTGGGGCGCTCAGACGCAACGCTCGCTGATCAACTTCGCCATCGGCCAGGAACGCATGCCTTTGCCGGTACTGCACGCCCTGGCCCTGATCAAGAAAGCCGCGGCCCGGGTCAACGACCGCAACGGCGATCTGCCTGCCGACATCGCCCGCCTGATCGAACAGGCCGCTGACGAAGTGCTCGACGGCCAGCATGACGACCAGTTCCCGCTGGTGGTCTGGCAGACCGGCAGCGGCACCCAAAGCAACATGAACGCCAACGAAGTGATTGCCGGCCGCGCCAACGAACTGGCCGGTAACCCGCGCGGCGGCAAGACGCCGGTGCACCCCAACGATCACGTCAACCGCTCGCAGAGCTCCAACGACTGCTTCCCCACCGCCATGAGCATCGCCACTGCGCAAGCGGTGCAGACCCAACTGTTGCCGGCGATCGCCGAGCTGTCGGGCGGCCTGGCCGAACTGTCGGCGCGACACATGAAACTGGTGAAAACCGGTCGCACCCACATGATGGACGCCACGCCGATCACCTTCGGCCAGGAGATTTCCGGTTTCATAGCGCAGCTGGATTACGCCGAACGGGCAATTCGCGCGGCGCTGCCGGCAGTCTGCGAACTGGCGCAGGGCGGCACCGCGGTCGGCACCGGGCTCAACTCGCCGCACGGTTTCGGCGAAGCGATTGCCGCTGAACTGGCGGCGTTGTCCGGCCTGCCGTTCGTCACCGCACCGAACAAGTTCGCCGCCCTCGCCGGCCATGAGCCACTGACTACGCTGTCCGGTGCCCTGAAAACCCTCGCCGTGGCGCTGATGAAAATCGCCAACGACCTGCGTCTGCTGGGTTCCGGTCCGCGTGCCGGTTTTGCCGAAGTGCGCCTGCCGGCCAACGAACCGGGCAGTTCGATTATGCCCGGCAAGGTCAACCCGACCCAGTGCGAGGCGTTGTCGATGCTCGCCTGTCAGGTGCTGGGCAACGATGTGGCGATCAGCATCGCCGCCAGTCAGGGTCACCTGCAACTGAACGTGTTCAAACCGGTGATCATCCATAACCTGCTGCAATCGATCCGCCTGCTGGCCGATGGCTGCAGCAATTTCCAGCAGCATTGCATCGCCGGGCTTGAGCCGGACGCCGAAGTCATGGCGAAACATCTGGAACGCGGCCTGATGCTGGTAACGGCGCTGAACCCGCACATCGGCTACGACAAGTCGGCGGAAATCGCCAAGAAGGCCTACAGCGAAGGCAAGACTCTGCGTGAAGCGGCGCTGGAGCTGGGTTATCTGACCGATGAAGAGTTCGATGCCTGGGTGCGGCCGGAGAACATGATCGAGGCCGGGGCCAAGGGCTGAGTCATCCCGATCCTTCCCGTGCCCGGCACGGGAAGGTCATCCGACCAACAGTTTCGCCCGCCGGGCCTTGAGCCCGGCAATCAGCGAAGGCCCGAGCGCCACCAGCGCCGAACCCAGCACCACCAGCACCGCCCCGCCATACCCCAGCAGATTGATTTGTTCGGCGTGCACATATTCAGGCCACACCCCGGCCGCCACGGCCACTGCACCGAACGTCACCAACGGCGTGATCGCCAGCGTCGCACTGACCCGTGAGGCTTCCCAATGCGCCAGCGCCTCGGCAAACGCGCCGTAGGCGATCAGGGTGTTCATGCAGCACGCCAGCAACAGCCAGCCCTGCAACGGGTTCAGCGACAGTGCTTCGAGCGGATGCACCCAAGGCGTCAGCAACAGGGCGCAGAACAGGTAGATCACCATCATCACCTGCAGCGAATTCCACACCGTCAGCAATTGCTTCTGACCCAGTGCGTAAAAGGTCCAGACCGTCGACGCCAGCAGCACCAGCAACACGCCAGCGGTGTAGTCGGATAAAGACGTGAGCAATTCAGCCAGACGTTGATTGAAGAACAATGCAAAACCGATCAGCAGCACTGCCAGACCAATGCCCTGACCAATACTGAAGCGCTCCTTGAACACAAACAGACTGGCGATCAGCAGCATGATCGGCCCCATCTGCACCACCAGTTGCGCAGTGCCGGGGCTGAGCAGGTTCAGGCCCATCAGGTACAGCACGTAGTTGCCCACCAGCCCGAGCACCGCCATCAGCACCAGCCAGCCGCCCTTCGGCCCGAGCACTTTGCGACTCGGCAACCTTTTGGTCGCCGCCAGATAAAGGAACAGACAGCCGCCGGACACCAGCAGGCGAAACCAGGTCACCGTGACCGGGTCCATCACCACCAGCACCTGCTTGAGCTTGATCGGCAGGATTCCCCACAGAAACGCCGTCAACAACGCCAGGAACATGCCGTACACCCAACGACCCGATGAAACGTGCATGAGAACCCCAAGCGCCAGAGACAGGAGCGCTCATTCTAGGCGCACAGCCCCTGCCCGACACAGGGACAGTTGCGCTCCAGCCGCAAATGAAACTGTGCAGGTCGCAGCAGAAAATTGACGATGGGCCGTTGATCGGCCGGCCGGGCAAGGTAAGTGGTTCAGGCATAAGCTTCTTGGATCCAGCCCGGGACATCACTCACCAAGGAGACCCCGTCATGTTAGGCATGCGCGCCCAGGACACCGCCCCCGCCACGCACTTTCGCAGCGACCGCGTGTGCCGGGTCAACGGCGAACTGTATTTCAGCACCCGGGAAAACACCCTCGAAGGGCCGTTCGACAGCCACGAGAAAGCCGAGCAGGAAATCCGCGCGTACATCGCGCGGATGCAGTTGATGGATTCTGGCAGGTCGAACTAGCGTACGGCCTCAAACAACCCGGTCGCGCCCATCCCGCCGCCCACGCACATGGTCACGATCCCGTAACGCAGATTGCGCCGCTGCAACTCGCGCACCAGATGCCCGACCTGCCGTGATCCGGTCATGCCGAACGGGTGGCCGATGGAAATCGAGCCGCCGTTGACGTTGTACTTCTCGTTGTCGATTTCCAGCCTGTCACGGGCGTACAGGCACTGCGAGGCGAACGCTTCGTTCAATTCCCACAGATCGATATCCGCCACCTGCAAGCCTTTGGCCTTGAGCAGCTTCGGCACCGAGAACACCGGGCCGATGCCCATTTCATCCGGCTCGCAACCGGCCACGGTGAACCCACGGAAAAACGCCTTAGGCTTGAGCCCCAGTTGCAGGGCCTTTTCCAGGCTCATCACCAGCGTCATCGAGGCGCCGTCGGACAACTGCGACGAGTTGCCGGCAGTCACCGAACCGTCCTCGGCGAACACCGGTTTCAACCCGGCGAGGCTTTCATAGGTGGTGTCCGGGCGATTGCAGTCGTCGCGATCGACGAGGCCGTCGAGGATCTGCACCTCCCCACTGTTCTTGTCTTCAACACGGTACTTCACCGCCATCGGCACGATTTCATCGTTGAACAGGCCGGCAGCCTGCGCCTGGGCGGTACGGATCTGACTTTGCAGCGAGTAGCGATCCTGCGCCTCGCGACTGACGCCATAACGGCGCGCCACCACTTCGGCGGTCTGGCCCATGGTGTAGTAGATGCCCGGCGTCTGTTGCTTGAGCAGCGGGTTGATCAGGTGATCGGTGTTGACACTTTTCAGCGTCAGGCTGATCGACTCGACGCCGCCGGCGACGATGATGTCGCTGCAACCCGACGCGATCTGGTTGGCGGCAATCGCAATCGCCTGCAAGCCTGAGGAACAAAAACGGTTGAGGGTCATGCCCGCGGTGCCGGTGCCCAATTGCGAGAGCACCGCCACGTTGCGGCCGATGTTGTAGCCCTGGGCGCCTTCGTTGGAGCCGGCGCCGACGATGCAGTCCTCGACGCTGGCCGGGTCGATGTCGTTGCGCGAAAGCAACGCATTGACGCAATGGGCCGCCATGTCATCGGGACGGGTCTGGTTGAACTTGCCGCGAAAGGACTTGGCCAGGCCGGTCCGTACGCTGTCGACGATCACCACTTCACGCATGGCATACCTCATTGTTGCAGTCGGTTGAGAGTGGACCGAGCATAAGTCCACCCAATCGCCGACGGCGACAATCATTCACCTCGCGTATGCGGGCCCATCGGTTCAGTCTTTGTGCTTTTTGGCTCGCTTGTCGGACTTCTCGAAAGCCTCTTCCAGTGCCCGGTTGATCGTGCGAAGCACCTTGACCCGGGCCCAGCGCTTGTCGTTGGCCTCGACCAGGGTCCACGGCGCGATTTCGGTGCTGGTGCGGTCGACCATGTCGCCGACGGCGGCGCGATAGGCGTCCCACTTGTCGCGGTTGCGCCAGTCGTCTTCGGTGATCTTGAAACGCTTGAAGGGGATTTCTTCACGCTCCTGGAAGCGCTCCATCTGCGTATCCTTGTCGATGGCCAGCCAGAACTTGACCACGATCACCCCGGCGTCGGCCAGTTGCTCCTCGAAGTCATTGATCTCGCCATAAGCGCGCATCCAGTCGGCGGTGCTGCAGAAGCCCTCGACCCGCTCCACCAGCACCCGGCCGTACCACGAGCGGTCGAACACGGTGAATTTGCCCCGCGCCGGGATGTGCCGCCAGAACCGCCACAGATACGGCTGCGCCCGCTCCTCTTCGGTCGGCGCGGCAATCGGCACGATGCTGTATTGGCGCGGATCGAGCGCCGCCGCCACACGACGAATCGAACCGCCCTTGCCCGCCGCATCGTTGCCTTCGAACACCGCCACCAGCGCGTGACGACGCATGCGTTTGTCACGCATCAGGCCGGACAGCCGCGCCTGCTCGGTGATCAGTTGTTCTTCGTAATCTTTTTTGTCCAGACGCTGGGTCAGGTCGAGGCTGTCGAGCAGGTTCAACTGATCGACGGAAGTCCCCAGCGGGGCAGCGTTGACCTCATGGGGATGCACATCGGGACGCTTCAAGGCGTTTTGCAGCCCTTCGAGCAGAATCTTGCCGACCGTCAGGCTGCGGTAGTACGGGTCGACACCCTCGATGACATGCCACGGCGCGTAATCGCGACTGGTACGGCGCAACACGCGCTCGCCGTATTTGACGAACTTGTCGTAGGTCTGCGATTGCTGCCAGTCCAGCGGGCTGATGCGCCAACTGTGCAGCGGGTCATCGGCCAGGGCCTTGAGCCGCGCCTTCATCTGTTTCTTGGACAGGTGGAACCAGAACTTGAAGATCAGCGCGCCTTCATCGCAGAACATCTTTTCCATGCGCTCGGCGCCGGCAATCGCCTGATCGAGTCGCGGATCCTTGAACAAGCCGTGGACCCGGCCCTGCAACATCTGGCTGTACCAGTTGCCGAAGAAAATCCCCATCCGCCCCTTGGCCGGCAGCATCCGCCAGTAACGCCAGGCCGGTGGCCGCGCCAGCTCTTCGTCGGTCTGCTGGTCGAAGGTGCGCACTTCGATCAGGCGCGGATCCATCCATTCGTTGAGCAGCTTCACCGTCTCGCCCTTGCCGGCGCCTTCGATGCCGTTGATCAAAATGATCACCGGGAAACGCTTCTGCTGCTGCAACTCGAACTGGGCTTCGAGCAAGGCTTCACGCAGGGCGGGCACGGCGGCTTCGTAGGTGTCTTTGTCGATGGCGTGACCGATTTCAGCGGATTCGAACATAGGGACGGCTCCTTCCAGGATTCAGCAAGACTAGCGGATTGGGCTCTGGCGCGGCACAGAAATTCCCGCCGGCGGCGGATTGTCCTTGAGGGATCGTCAGCAAGGCTTGCCATGGATCAAGCGCCGCCTGCGTGATCGGCTAGAATGGCCGCCTTGTCGTTGCCGAGCCTGCCATGAAACCTGTAATGCCCCACGCCCAACTCGACTGGGATGACCAGGGACGCCCGCGTTCGCGAGTGTTCGACGATGTGTATTTTTCCGACCAGTCGGGGCTCGATGAAACCCGCTACGTGTTCCTTGAACAGAACCGTCTGGCCGAGCGTTTTGCCGCGCTGTCGGCGGGTGGGCGACTGGTGATCGGTGAAACCGGCTTCGGTACCGGGCTGAATTTTCTCTGCGCCTGGCAGTTGTTCGAACAGCATGCGGTGGCCGGTGCGCGGCTGCATTTTGTCAGCGTCGAAAAGTTTCCGTTGAGCCCTGCCGACCTGCAACGGGCGCTGGCGTTGTGGCCTGACCTGAAGCCATTCTCCGATCAGTTGCTCAAGCATTACGTGGCAATTCATCAAGGTTTCCAGCGCATTGTTCTGGATAACGGTCGTGTGACCCTGACGCTGTTGATTGGCGATGCACTGGAGCAGTTGCCGCAACTGGATGGCCAGATCGACGCCTGGTTTCTCGACGGTTTCGCCCCGGCGAAAAACCCGGAAATGTGGACCGCCGAACTGTTCGCCGAACTAGCGCGATTGGCGGCGCCGGGCTCGACCATCAGCACGTTTACCAGCACCGGTTGGGTGCGGCGCTTGCTCAACGCCGCCGGCTTCAAGATGAAACGCACGCCGGGCATCGGCCACAAATGGGAAATCCTGCGCGGCGAATTTCTCGGCTGGCCCGAGGGTGTTGCGCCACCTGCGGCGGCAAAACCGTGGTTCGCCCGCCCAACAGCGTTGACAGGTGACCGTCGAGCCCTGGTGATCGGCGCCGGTCTGGCCGGTTGTGCCACGGCAGCCAGCCTTGCAGCACGGGGCTGGCAGGTCAGTCTGCTGGAACGGCATGACGCGGTGGCCCAGGAAGCTTCGGGTAACCCGCAAGGCGTTCTGTATCTGAAACTGTCCGCCCACGGCACCGCACTGTCGCAGTTGATTGTCAGCGGTTTCGGCTACACCCGTCGCCTGCTGGAAACCCTGCAACGCGGTACCGACTGGGATGACTGCGGCGTGCTGCAACTGGCGTTCAATGAAAAGGAACGCGAGCGTCAGGCGCAACTGGCGGCGGCGTTTCCCGAAGACCTTCTGCAATGGCTCGATCAACCCGACGCTCAGGCCCGCGCCGGGATCGGTCTGGCCCATGGCGGTTTGTATTATCCCGAAGGCGGCTGGGTGCATCCGCCCGCATTGTGTCAGGCGCAAGCCGCACAACCGGGCGTCACGCTGCTCACCCATCAGGAAGCCATTGAGCTGCGCAAGCTTGACGGTCAGTGGCAGGCCTTCGACGGTGAACGATTGATCGCAACAGCCCCCGTCGTGGTGCTGGCGGGTGCTGCCGAAATCAAGCGTTTTGCCCAGAGCGCCGACCTGCCCCTCAAGCGCATTCGCGGGCAGATCACTTGCTTGGCGCAGACCACACAAAGTCAGGCGCTGAGCACGGTGGTCTGCGCCGAAGGTTACGTAGCACCGGCACGCTTTGGCGAACACACCCTCGGCGCCAGCTTCGATTTCAATAACGACGACCTGACCCCGACCACCGCCGAACACCTGGGCAATCTGGCGATGCTCGAAGATATCTCCACCGATCTGGTCGCACGCCTGCACATCAGCGAACTCGACGCGGACAGCCTTGAGGGCCGCGCCGCCTTCCGCTGCACCAGCCCCGACTACCTGCCGATTGTCGGCCCGCTCGCCGATCGCGAGGCCTTCACCGCGGCCTATCGCGCCTTGAGCAAGGATGCCCGGCAAGTGCCGGACACTCCGTGCCCGTGGCTGGACGGTCTGTACGTCAACAGTGGCCACGGCTCACGCGGGTTGATCACTGCACCACTGTCTGGCGAGTTGCTGGCCGCGTGGCTGGACAATGAACCGCTGCCGCTGCCAAGAGCGGTGGCCGAGGCGTGTCATCCCAACCGTTTTGCCTTGCGTGAACTGATTCGCGGGAAGGCCTGAGGGAGGCCGGCCTGCACTCTGCAGGTTCGGCAAATCCCGTGATGACTGACCGCTGTTCGAGCAGCCATACCCAAGCAGCACAACACCCTCCAACTCCTCCCTTCTGCGCCTCGCTCCCTTGCCTGCCATCGGTCGGCACATCGCGCCTTATAACTCATTGTTCTAAAACTCCGACGTCCGCGCCGGGGTCAGTCTCTGAGTACCCACCCTTTTTGGCGGGTCCCGATTGCCCCTCCCCAACGGAAAAACCGGTAAGGACTTTATGTGCGGATTAGCTGGCGAGTTACGTTTTGATCAACAACCTGCAGACCTTGCAGCCATTGAGCGAATCACCCATCACTTGGCCCCTCGCGGCCCCGACGCGTGGGGCTTCCATGCCCAGGGGCCGATTGCCCTGGGCCATCGACGCCTGAAAATCATGGACCTGTCGGACGGCTCGGCGCAGCCGATGATCGACAGCCAACTGGGCCTGTCCCTGGCCTTCAATGGCGCGATCTACAACTTCCCGGAACTGCGTGCCGAACTCGAAGCGCTCGGTTACGCGTTCTATTCCGGTGGCGACACCGAAGTGCTGCTCAAGGGTTACCACGCCTGGGGCGAAGCGCTGCTGCCGAAACTCAACGGCATGTTCGCCTTCGCCATCTGGGAGCGCGATGCCCAGCGCCTGTTCATCGCCCGCGACCGTCTCGGTGTGAAGCCGCTGTACCTGTCGCGCACCGGCCAGCGCCTGCGTTTTGCCTCGGCTCTGCCGGCGCTGCTCAAGGGCGGTGACATCAACCCGATCCTCGACCCGGTGGCGCTCAACCATTACCTGAATTTCCACGCCGTGGTGCCTGCGCCGCGCACCTTGCTGGCCGGCATCGAAAAGCTGCCGCCAGCGAGCTGGATGCGCATTGAAGCGGACGGCAGCACCGAGCAGAAAACCTGGTGGACCCTGCCCTACGGCCCACACGACGACGAGAAAAACCTGACCCTGGAAGACTGGCGCGACCGCGTGCTCGACAGCACCCGCGAAGCCGTGGCAATCCGCCAACGGGCGGCAGTGGATGTCGGCGTACTGCTTTCCGGCGGCGTCGATTCGAGCATGCTCGTCGGCCTGCTGCGCGAAGTCGGCGTAGAGAACCTTTCGACCTTTTCCATCGGTTTCCAGGATGCCGGTGGCGAACGCGGTGACGAGTTTCAGTATTCCGATCTGATCGCCAAGCACTACGGCACTCAGCACCATCAATTGCGCATCGACGAAAGGGAAATTATCGAACAACTGCCCGCCGCGTTCCGCGCCATGAGCGAGCCGATGGTGAGCCACGACTGCATCGCCTTCTATCTGCTGTCCCGCGAAGTGGCCAAGCACTGCAAGGTTGTACAGAGCGGCCAGGGCGCCGACGAGTTGTTCGCCGGTTATCACTGGTACCCGCAAGTCGACGGCGCGGCCGATCCGTATGCGGCCTATCGCGAGGCGTTTTTCGACCGCAGCTACGACGATTACGCCGCCACGGTGCAGCCGAAATGGCTGACCGCCAATGACGCTGCCGGTGACTTCGTGAAGGAACATTTCGCACAGCCGGGCGCCGATGCGGCGGTCGACAAGGCCCTGCGCCTGGACAGCACGGTGATGCTGGTGGACGACCCGGTCAAACGCGTCGACAACATGACCATGGCCTGGGGCCTGGAAGCGCGTACGCCGTTTCTCGACTATCGACTGGTGGAATTGTCGGCCCGTGTTCCCGGCAAATTCAAACTGCCGGACGGCGGCAAGCAAGTGTTGAAAGAAGCCGCGCGACTGGTCATCCCGAGCGAAGTGATCGACCGCAAGAAAGGTTACTTCCCGGTGCCCGGCCTCAAACACTTGCAGGGCGATACCCTCAACTGGGTGCGCGAACTGCTGCTCGATCCGAGTCAGGATCGCGGCCTGTTCAACCCCGCCATGCTCGACAAACTGCTGACCGATCCACAAGGCCAGCTGACCCCGTTGCGCGGCTCCAAGCTGTGGCAACTGGCGGCTTTGAACCTGTGGCTCAGCGAACAAGGAATCTGATCGATGAAACCTCACGCCACGGCTTACAGCCAACGGCTACTACGCGGTCAGACACCGTCCTACGAACGCTTGCAGGCGCGTCTGGCCGAGGACGGCAGCGAGCCGGCCGCCGAGCCGATTGCGGTGCATTGCGGCTGGGGCCGGTTGCTGATCGGCCACACTTTTCCCGATCCGGCGAGCCTTGCCCGGGAACTGCTCAACGAACAGCCGGGCGAGCGCGATATTGCGTTGTACGTTGCTGCACCGCAGCAGATTCTCGGCCTCGAGCCGACCCAACTGTTTCTCGACCCGTCCGACACCCTGCGCTTGTGGTTCAGCGATTACCGTCAGGCGACCCGCGTATTTCGCGGCTTCCGCATCCGCCGTGCGCAAAGTGACGCGGACTGGCAGGCGATCAATCAGCTGTATCAGGCGCGGGGCATGTTGCCGATCGATGCCACCCTGCTCACCCCGCACCATCAGGGCGGCCCGGTGTACTGGCTGGCGGAAGACGACGACAGCGGCGCGGTGATCGGCAGCGTCATGGGCCTCAATCACCAGAAGGCCTACAACGACCCGGAAAACGGCAGCAGCCTGTGGTGCCTGGCGGTCGACCCGCAGTGCTCGCGTCCCGGTGTCGGTGAAGTATTGGTGCGCCATCTGATCGAGCATTTCATGAGTCGCGGTCTGAGCTACCTCGATCTGTCGGTGCTGCATGACAACCGGCAGGCGAAAAATCTCTACGCCAAACTCGGTTTTCGCAACCTGCCGACGTTCGCCATCAAGCGCAAGAACGGCATCAACCAGCCGCTGTTCCTCGGTCCGGGGCCGGAGGCGCAGTTCAACCCTTACGCGCGAATCATCGTCGAGGAAGCCCATCGACGCGGCATCGATGTGCAGGTGGATGACGCCGACGCCGGACTGTTCACCCTCAGTCATGGTGGGCGCCGGGTGCGTTGCCGCGAATCCCTGAGCGACCTGACCAGCGCCATCAGCATGAACCTGTGCCAGGACAAAAGCCTGACCCACAAAGTATTGAAAGCCGCCGGACTGAATGTGCCGTCGCAGCAGTTGGCGGGGAATGCGGACGACAATCTGGCGTTTCTCGATGAGCACCAGCGAGTGGTGGTCAAACCGCTGGATGGCGAACAGGGCCGAGGCGTGGCGGTGGATCTGCAGACCATCGAGGACGTGCAGAAGGCCATCGAAGCGGCCAGGCAGTTCGACACTTGCGTGCTGCTGGAAAGCTTTCACGAAGGCTTCGACCTGCGGATTCTGGTGATCGGTTTCGAGGTGGTTGCAGCGGCGATCCGCAGGCCGGCGGAAGTGGTCGGCGACGGTCATCATTCCATCGGCGCGTTGATTGAAGCGCAGAGCCGACGCAGACAAGCAGCCACCAGCGGCGAAAGCAAAATCCCGCTGGACCACGAAACCCAGCGAACCCTGCATGCGGCCGGTTACGACTACAGCAGCATCCTGCCGGCCGGTGAGCATCTGTTCGTGCGGCGCACGGCGAACCTGCATACCGGCGGCACGCTGGAAGACGTCACGGCGATTCTGCACCCGACCCTGGCCGAGGCTGCCGTGCGCGCGGCTCGGGCGCTGGAGATCCCGATGGTCGGCCTCGACCTGATGGTGCCGGCGGCGGATCAACCGACGTACGTGTTCATCGAAGCCAACGAACGGGCAGGGCTCGCCAACCATGAGCCGCAGCCGACGGCGGAGCGGTTTGTCGATCTGCTGTTTCCGCACAGTCAGCCGGCCGTTTGATCTCTCTTCAGCGTCATTCCCGCGTTCAACGCGCGAATGACGCCCCGCAACAGGAGTCTCCATGACCACCCAAATTCCCGAACCGGATCTGAACTACCTGCAGAAAGTCCTGCTGGAAATGCTCGCCATCCCGAGCCCGACCGGGTTCACCGACACCATCGTGCGCTACGTCGCCGAGCGTCTGGAAGAACTCGGCATTCCCTTCGAGATGACCCGTCGCGGCACGATCCGCGCCACCCTTAAAGGCAAGAAAAACAGCCCCGACCGTGCGGTCTCGGCGCACCTGGACACCATCGGCGCCGCCGTGCGCGCGGTGAAGGACAACGGGCGTCTGACCCTGGCGCCGGTGGGTTGCTGGTCGAGCCGGTTCGCCGAGGGCAGTCGCGTCAGCCTGTTCACCGACAACGGCGTGATTCGCGGCAGCGTGTTGCCGTTGATGGCGTCCGGGCATGCCTTCAATACGGCCGTGGATGAGATGCCGATCAGCTGGGATCACGTCGAGCTGCGTCTGGACGCCTACTGCGCGACCCGCGCCGATTGCGATTCGCTGGGCATCAGCGTCGGCGATGTGGTGGCCTTTGACCCACTGCCGGAGTTCACCGAAAGCGGTCACATCAGCGCCCGACATCTGGACGACAAAGCCGGTGTCGCCGCGCTGCTGGCAGCACTGAAAGCCATCGTCGACAGCGGTCAGGAACTGATGATCGACTGTCATCCGCTGTTCACCATCACCGAGGAAACCGGCAGCGGCGCAGCAGCAGCGTTGCCGTGGGACGTCAGCGAATTCGTCGGCATCGACATCGCCCCGGTCGCGCCGGGCCAACACTCCAGCGAACACGCGGTGAGCGTGGCGATGCAGGATTCCGGCGGGCCGTACGACTATCACCTGTCGCGGCACCTGTTGCGTCTGGCCGGCGAGCACGAACTGCCGGTGCGCCGCGACCTGTTCCGCTATTACTTCAGCGACGCCCATTCGGCGGTCACTGCCGGTCACGACATCCGCACCGCCCTGCTCGCCTTCGGCTGCGACGCAACCCACGGCTACGAACGCACACACATCGACAGCCTGGCGGCGCTCAGTCGCCTGCTGGGGGCGTACATTTTGAGTCCACCGGTGTTCGCCAGCGATGCGCAACCGGCCACCGGGTCACTGGATCGCTTCAGTCACCAAATCGAGCACGAAACGCAGATGGAGAGCGACACCCGTGTGCCGTCGGTGGACAGCCTGGTGGGGCAACGCTCGGACGGTTGAGTCTGGCCCTCGGCGATCATTCGCCGTAGCATCCCGACATTGATTTAGCCGAGGTGCCCATGCTGATTCCCCACGACGCGCTCGAAGTCGACACCCTCACCCGCCTGATCGAGGATTTCGTCACCCGCGACGGTACCGACAACGGTGACGACACGCCGCTGGAAACCCGCGTATTGCGGGTTCGCCAGGCGCTGACCAAAGGCCAGGCGTTGATTGTTTTCGATCCGGAAAGCGAGCAATGCCAGTTGATGCTCAAGCACGACGTGCCCAAGCACCTGTTCGACTGAAAACGGTCAGCGGCCCTTGCCGCTGGCCTGTTTGCGCTGGATCCGTTCGTAGACCTCGGCGCGATGCACGCCGATCTGCTCCGGCGCTTCGACGCCGAACCGCACGCTGGAGCCGTTGACCGCCAGAACGCGCAGAGTGATGTTGTCGCCGATGGAAATCAGTTCACCGACAACACGGCTGAGTACAAGCATGGGGGTTGTCCTTCAAGGTTTGCGAGCCTCGAAGATGCGCGGGTTTCGACCGCCCTACAATGCACGCCGGGCAATTCAGTCATTCCCTACGCATCAGGTCGCGCAAGCCTTCAGACGTTTCCTTCAAGGCTGCAAGATTCAGCTCGCGGAAAACCGTGGTCCGAACAGGATCACACTGGCCCCGATCACACACAAAGCCACACCGATCCAGTCAGACCCCAACGGGCGGATGCGCTCGACCACCGCCAGCCAGCCAATCGAAGCAATGATGTAGATGCCGCCATAAGCGGCGTAGGCGCGACCGGCGTAAGTCGCTTCGACGCGCGTCAACAGCAGCGCGAACAGGGTCAGGCTGATCAGCGCCGGGATCACCCACAAGGCGCTCTTGCCCTGGCGCAGCCACATCCAGAACGCGAAACAGCCGGCGATTTCGAACAGCGCGGCGAGGAAGAACCACAGGTAGTTGAGCATGCAAGACATCTCGTCAGGGTGACTGTTGCGGCCACCCTAACGATGCGGCGAACCCCGGGCAAGTTCAGCCGTTGTTCTGTTTGGCCTTGGCGCGCATCTTTTCGGCCATCGCGGTCATTTCGTTGTACAGCAGCTGCGGATTCTTCTGTTTGAGCGCCCAGGCCATACGCCCTTGTTCGTGAGGCAGGATCATGAACTCGCCGGCCGCGACTTGCTGGTAGATGTAGTCGGCAATATCGCTGGCGGTGATGGGCGAACTTTCCAGCAACTTGCCGACCTGGGCTTTCATCGCCGGCGTCGGGCCACGGAAGGAATCCAGCAGATTGGTCTGGAAGAATGACGGGCAGACCACATGAACCCCGACTTCCTGTTGGGCCAGTTCGATCAACAGACTTTCCGACAGCGCCACTACCCCGGCCTTCGCCACGTTGTAGTTGCTCATCGCCGGCCCCTGCATCAGCGCGGCCATCGAGGCGATGTTGATGATCTTGCCCTTGCTCAGTTCCAGCAGCGGCAGGAACGCCTTGCAGCCCTTGACCACGCCCATCAGGTTGATCGCGATCTGCCAGTCCCAGTCCTCCAGCGACAGTTCGCTGAAGAAACCGCCCGAGGCCACACCGGCGTTGTTGACGATGATGTCGATGCCGCCAAGTTTCACTTCGCAGGCCTGGGCGAACGCCGTTAGCTGGCTGTAATCGCGCACGTCGCAGCGCTGGATGAAGCCGTCGCCGCCAGCCTCGCGAACCAGTTTCAGGGTCTCTTGCAAACCGGGTTCGCTGACGTCGGACAAGGCCAGTTGCCAGCCTTCACGCGCCCAGCGCAGCGCGATTTCGCGACCCAGGCCTGAGCCCGCGCCAGTGATCATCATGCGATTTTGCATAGCAGACAGCCTTGTTGTTCCGGGGAAGATGCGCGGAGTGTAGCGAAGGATCCGCAGCGACCCACGCTCCATCAGATTGCTGAATGGCGAGGGCAAACCGCAACAACAAACGAAATAAGCAGGCGAGCCAAATACCTTAAAAAAACATTGAATTTTCTTTCATGTGCACCAGTCGGAATTAACAAGCCGGCTGGATTTAATTCAACTTCCAGCCGCCCTTGAACACCAAGACTTAACAGACACTATCAACAAGGAAATAGACATGGGCACAATTTTAATCATTATCCTGATCCTGTTGCTGATCGGTGGTCTGCCGGTCTTCCCGCACTCCAGAAGTTGGGGTTATGGCCCATCGGGCATTATCGGCGTAGTGCTGGTAGTCCTGTTGGTGCTGTTGTTACTCGGTCGGATATGACTGTTTGACCGACAAAAAAAGAGGCCCTTCAAGGGCCTCTTTTTTATGGTGCCGACTGATCAGTCCGGCTTGCCGTTAATCACACCGGCGGTGTTGTCCATCAGGCTCTTGGTCGCCGTTTGCAGGAACGCTTCGAGCTTGAGTTTCAGCTCGGCTGTGCGCGGAGCATCCGGTACCACTTCAGCGTGCGGGTTGGCACCCAGCTCGTACTGATAGATCTTCGGTGCCATTTCCTTCTCTTTCGGCAGCACCAGGATCTGGTCGGCGGTGACGATGGCGGTGGTCTGCTCGCTGCCCGACGGCTTGATCACACCGAAACCGGTGTCACCCTGCGGCAGGTTCAGCAGATCGCGGCCCCAGCACTGATGGCGCACTTCGCCACCGAGGCGACCCATGATGGTCGGCACGATGTCGATCTGGGTGCCCACGGTGTGGTCACGGGTACCGAATTTTTCCTGGATGCCCGGTGCGATCATCAGCATCGGCACGTTGAAGCGGCCCAGGTCCATTTCGGTGATCTGACGCTCATTGCCGAAACCGTGGTCGCCGACGATGACGAACAGGGTTTCCTTGAAGTACGGCTCCTTGCGGGCTTTCTCGAAGAACTGGCCCAGCGCCCAGTCCGCGTAACGCATGGCGGTCAAGTGCTCGTTGAGCGTGCCACGATCCGTCACGCGCTCGACCGGCAACGGCGTCGGCAAGGCGTACGGCGTGTGGTTGGACAGGGTCTGCAGCAGCGCGTAGAACGGCTTGCCGTTCTCCCGGGCCTTGAGCTCCACCAGACCGCGGTCGAACATGTCCTGGTCAGACACGCCCCAAGTCGGATCGGAGAACACCGGGTTCACGAAGTCGTTGCGGCCGACGAAGTTGGTCATGCCCTGGTTGCTGAAGAAACCGGACTGGTTATCCCAGGCAAAATCACCGTTGTAGACGTAGACATCGTCATAGTCACGAGCGCTGAGCAACTGCGGCAGGCCGGACAGCTTGTGGCTGCCTTCCGGGGTCTGCATCAGGTATTCGAAACCCGGCAGGTTCGGGAAGCACGCCATGGTGGCGAACATGCCCTGGTGGGTATGGGTGCCGTTGGAGAAGAAGCGGTCGAACAGCAGGCCTTCCTTCGACAGCTTGTCGAGGTACGGCGTGATGTTGCCCGGCGCGCCCAGAGCACCGACCGAGTGACCGGCCATGCTTTCCATGAGGATCACGACGACGTTCTTGATCGGCAGGGTCTTGTCGGCAGGCGGCGTGTACTCACGACGCACGGCGGCGATATCGGCATCCACCAGTTTGTCGTCCGGCATCACCAGCATCTCGCGTACCACTTTCTGCGCCTGATCCTGCGGCAGCGTGGCTTTCCAGATGTTGTCGCGATCCTCGCCCATCCGGTCCTTGGCCGCCGCGATCAGCGACAGCGTGCCGTTGAGGCCGAGCTGATTGGCGAAGTTCGATTCGGTGGTATACACGTCCCCCCAACGCAGCGGCGGGCCTTGACGCAGGGTGCCACGAGCGGCCACCACACAGACCAGCAGACATACTACGAAGACAACCAGACGCGCATACCATGGCGCCACTTGACGGGTGCCGACGTTGCCACCGCTGAACGGACCACGCGGACGGGTCAGACGGTCGGCGCCCTTGAACGCCAGGGTCAGGATCAGCGTGCCCACGGCCCAGGCCAGCAGATAACGCACCACCGGGAAACCGTACCAGAGCATGCTCATCACGGTTTTCGGGTCTTCCTTCACGTACTGGAACACCAGGCCGTTGAGGCGCTGGTGGAACTCGCGATAGAAGTCCATCTCCATCAGACCGAGGAACAGTGCAATGCTCGAAGCAACGGTCAGCCACAGACGGAAGAACCCGCGCGCCGCCATGGCCCGGGCACTGAACAGCGCCAGCACCAGCGGAATGCACAGGTACACCACCAGACGCACATCGAAGCGCAGGCCGTTGGCGAAGGCTTCGAGGAAGGTCGAGGCCGGGGTGTCGAGGATCATCTCGCGGTTGTAGACCAGCAGCGCGAGGCGCAGCACGGAAAACATCACCATCATGACCAGCGCGCACAGGAGCGTGTAGGCCAGATGCGATTTGACGGTCGGTTGCAGCAGGCGACTGGAAGATCGCTGCTGACTCAGGGCGTCCGGGTTTGCCATGTCGTTTTAGGACCCATTGGAAGTTGAAGTTGCAAAAATTCAGCTGCGCCCTGCCCTCTGTTGGCCATTCCAGGCCCCGGGGCTTGCGCGGAGCGCAAATGTTGCACGATCACCGGCGGCATTGCCATTGATTAGTGCCCGTTGCCGGACGCTTTCATTCAAGGCACGGCGCACCGGGACAGGTGCAGACAGCGCGGGCGAATTGTCTTGGAGACTTTGTGAAAATTTCGTCCAACGCATATCTGGAAACACAATAAACCCGGAAAACAAAACGCCCCGAGTTCTTCGGGGCGTTTACAGATGAACGCGACAGTTACTTCTCGGCGCGTTCTTTCAAGGCTTTGAGGGTGTTGAACGGTGCATCGACCACAAACTTGTTGGCGATCATCGACGGCACGCTGCCGCCCGGCTCGGTGTGAACCTGATAGGTCACTTCAACCTGGTCGCCTTTTGGTACGAACTTCCAGAAGCCTTTGACTTGAGCAACCCGCACAAAGCCCTTTTCTTCAGGCAGGTACTTCGGCACGCCTTCCAGATTACGGGTCAGGCTGCCATCGGCGCCTTCAACAGTGGTGACATGCAGAATCGAATCGCGCGGAGTCACCGGCCATGGCGTGTTGAACTGAGTGTAGGTCCAGCTCTGGTCGCCTTCGTGCTTGAGCAGTTTCTGGGTCTTGCATTCGTGAATCCAGGCGCAGGCACCGGAAACGTCTTCCTGCAAGGCGCGCAGTTTGGCGATGGTGGTCTTCATCACGGTCACGCCCTGATAAGACTTGTAGTCCGAACCCGGCACTTCGCTCAGGGAGACCTTGATGCCGTCCTCGTTCTTGGCGACTTTCCAGTCTTCAGCCTGGGCGGCCGAGGTGGCCAGCACGGCCGTCAAACCACACAACACAGCGATACGATGCAGCGAACCCATAGTCTTATTCCTTATTGTTGAAGTTCCGTTCGTTTGACACATCACGCCGCCGTCATCTGCTCCCACCAGCCGAGCAGTCTGATCGCGTCGTCCTGGCTGCTGCCGCAGACTTCGGGATCGGCCTTGAATCCTGAACAGACCGCTGGACGTTCCGGTCGGCCGAAAATGTTGCACAGGTTATCGACCGACAACTGAACGCAGCGTTCACCGGCAGGTTTGCCATCGGGCATGCCTGGAATCGGCGAACTGATGGAAGGGGCAATGCAGCAGGCGCCACAGCCTTCACGGCATTTCATGACGACGCATTCCTCGCAGCGGGCAATGTGTTAAAGGGACGCGGAACAGGGTAACCGCTTAAACGGCTGTTTTAAATTGCCTGAACCGGCGTTTTTACGCAGAAACGAAAGTGACTGACCAGTCTCCGACAAAGCGTCTGGTCTGCGGGTCACCAATGGGGACGATTTATTGCTTGAACTCGAAATCCAGCGCCGCGCCTTCGACTTCCCGACGCTCCTCATTGCGCAGTTGCAGCTGCATTTCGTTGCTGAGCAGACGGCCGTTGAGCTGAAACCCGTTGTTCTTGTCACCGAACATTTGCGGCAGAATCGGTTCGCGTTTGGGCAGCGTCACGGAGCCAGGTGGTTTCAATTCCTGAACCATATCTTTGGGCAGGCTCAAATCGAGTTTCGCGGACGGCAACGGCGTCTTGGCCACTTCTTTTGCCGACTTCGACTTGGAAGCGACCGGTGCGCGCTTCTTGGCTGGAGCAGCCTTTTTCTGCGGTGTTTTTTTCGCTGGAACGGTTTTCTTGGCCGTGACCGGTTTTTTCGCGGTAGCGGTGGCCGGCGTCTTTTCCTGCGCCGCAGCCGCCAAAGCGCCGGGCACATGACCCATCAACAGCAAGCAGAACACGACCCAGGCGGCAGAAAATTTCGCTTTCATGAACCCAACGAAGCTAACGGCAGATAGCCATATGCTCGCCTGTTGGACGTCACATGACAAGCGCCCTCAATGTTTCAAAACCCGCCGGCCATCTCCTGGCAGAGCTGGGTCGCCAGCATCCCGAGGGTCATCAGCGCCCGTTCCGCCTCGCGATTCCACGGGATGCCGCAGTTCAACCGGATGCAGTGGTTGAACTGTTCGGTGTTGCTGAAGATCAGGCCTGGCGCAATGCTGATGCCCTGTTGCAGCGCTCGCACGTGCAATTCCTGGGTGTTGACCCGCCCTGGCAGACTGACCCATAGAATGAATCCACCGGTCGGCCGGGTCATCTGAGTGCCTTCCGGAAAATACTGCTGAACCGCCAGCTGGAATGCGCTGAGATTTTTTCGGTATTCCTGGCGGATGTACCTTAAATGCCGGTCATAGCCGCCGTTTTCCAGGTACGCCGCGATGGCCATTTGCGTGACGCTGCACGCCGAATGGGTGCTGAAAGTCTGCAAGCGCTGGATTTCCTGCTGGTACTTGCCGGCGATCATCCAGCCGATGCGCACACCGGGCGATAATGTCTTGGAAAAACTCGAGCAGTAGATCACCCGATCGAGCCGGTCGTAGGCTTTGAGTGATTTTGTGCGACCCTGTTCGAACATCAACTCGCCATAGATGTCGTCTTCGACGATCTGGATATCGAAGTCCGAGGCCAGTCTCAGCAATTGCTTCTGCCGTTCTTCCGGCATGGTGCCGCCGAGTGGATTGCTCAGACGCGTGGTCAGCACCAGCGCCTTGATCGACCATTGGTTGGCCGCCAGTTGCAGGGCTTCGAGGCTCATGCCGGTGGCAGGATCGCTGGGAATCTCGATGACTTTCAGGCCCAGCAGGTCAGCCAGTTGCAGCAACCCGTAATACGTCGGTGATTCGGCGGCGATCAGGTCACCGGGGCGAGTCAGCACCCGCAACGACATCTGCAAGGCGTCGACGCAACCGTGGGTGATCACCACTTCCGAAGGGTCGACGACAACGCCTGCATCACGCATGCGGATCGCCACCTGTCGGCGCAGCGGCTCGAAACCCGGGCTGAACATGTAGCTGAACGCCCGAGGGCTGTGAAACCGGGTGACTTTGGCCAGTTGCTGATGCAGGGCGCGCACCGGCAGGTAATCGACACTCGGCACCGCCGCACCCAGCGGGAACACGCCTTCACGACGGGATTCGACCAGCACTTGCTGAATGATGCTGCTGCGGGTGACCAGGCCTGGCCGTTCGACCCGGGCGATGTCCGGCGTGGGCGCCGTCAGTGCGGGAGTCTGGTGCACGTAGTAACCGGACTGCGGCCGCGCGCGGATCAGGCCCTGATCCTCGAGGTTGGCGTAAGCCTGCAATACGGTGGCATGGCTGACGTTGAGCTGCGAACTCATCTTGCGCACCGAAGGCACGCGCTCGCCAGGTTGATAGACGCCACGGCGGATATCTTCGGCCAGCTGTTGAGCAATACGTTGGTAGAGCAAGAGATTGGTCATGACGCAGCACTCGATTTCACGGGCGTTTTATTCTTGTGTGAAACAATACCGGAACAGTTTGGAAGTGTACTGGGACAGTTGCCATATTAGTCAACCATACAGTGCTGTGTCGGTTAAATCTGTACTGCTTTGTGAGGTAATCGACAGACGTAAAAAAGCCCGGCGCTGCCTGACAGCCCGGGCTTTCCAGTAACGCCACCCTCAGCGGGTGGCGCCGAGCTGGCCTTTTTCGTCGGAGAACACGATTTCCACCCGACGGTTCTGCGCACGCCCACGCTCGGAAGCGTTTGCGTCCACCGGGTATTCGTCGCCGTAGCCTTCGACCTGAATGCGTTTTTCGTCGATGCCCAGATCCGTCAGCACGTCCGCTACCGACTGCGCGCGATCGCGGGACAGCTTGAGATTTTCCTGCTTGCCGCCGGTGCTATCGGTGTAGCCCTCGATGCGCACGACGCGTTTCGGGTTGAGTTGCAGAAATTGCACGATCTTCAGCACCACGCGGTTGGCCGAATTTTTCAGTTCGGCTTCGCCGGTATCGAACAGCACGTCACCCAGGGTCATCACCAGGCCACGGTCGGTCTGGGTGGTGGCCAGCGCAACGATCTGCTCTTCCAGCCATTTGCCCTGCTGTTGCACGCTCAGCAGTTTCGACTCGCGCAGGGCCAGTTGCAGGCGCTGGCGTTCAAGTTCCAGTTTCGCTGCGCGTTCTTCGTTGAGCACCTGATTGGTGTGCTCACGGGCGATTTCGCTGTAGCGCTGACTCAGGTAGGCGTAATGCACCACGTCCGAGCCGCTGCCCCAGTACGTCGACAGACGATCGGCACGGGCCAGGGACTCACCGGCGCGAATCACGTCTTTCGGCGCGATACGCAGCACGTTGGAATCTTCCTTGACCTTCTGGAAGTCGGTGCTGGCCTGCTGCAATGCGGATTCACTGTGCTGACCGGCGCAGCCGTACAGGCTGGCGCAACCGGTGAGGATCAGAGCGCCGAGGGTTTTGGACTTCAGGCTCATTGGGCATCCCCCAGTTGCTTGCGCAGTCGGACGATGCGGGTGTTGAGCACATTCACTTGCTCTTCGCTCTTCTGGGTCAACACTTTGGCTTCCGCCAGACGGGCGTCGAGTTCGGCCTGTTCGAGGCGCATCCGCGCATTCTTGTACGATTCGCCGGCCATGCTGCCCTTGGCCCGGTTGAACTTGTCTTCTGCCAGTTTCATTTCCGGCACGTCTTCAGCGGTGGCGCCCACGGCTTTGGCTTGCTCAAGGGCCTGCTCGGTCAGGCGCATTTGTTCGTTGGGTGCCGGATCGCTGGCGCAACCGGCCAGGGCCAGAACGGCCATGGCCGCGAAAAGAAGTCGATTACTCACTAAGAATCCCTACTGTTTTGGGGCGCTGACAGGTGGTTGCGGCGGCTGTTGCTGCTGCGCCTTCCAGCGCTCGATGTTGCGTTGCAGCGCGGCTTCCGTCAGGCCGGACGCGGGCAATTCTGTCATCTTTTTGGCCAGCTGTCCGCGCAACCACGGATCGTTGCAGGCCGAGTTGTGCGAAACCGCGAGGAACAGACCGGGGCGGTCGATGGGTTGTTCAAAAGCCAGCAGATCATTGGCCATGCCCAGTGCCTGCGCGGCTGCCATGCCCGAGTAGCGACCGGCGAGTACATATTCCACCTCGCCCAGCAGAAGTTTCTGAAACGCCTGGGTCAGGTTTGCCGTACGGGTCAGGGTCAATTGCTGCTCGGCGAAAGTGCCGAATGCCGGGGTCATTCGAGACTTTTCCGACAAGCCTCCTTGATGGTCCTGGAGATCCTTCGCTTCGCTGTAGACCAGAGTCGACCCCTTGCGGGTCCAAACTAGATAGTCGTTTTCCAGCAACGGCGGGTGAATGTAGTCGAGGTTTTCCAGCTCGTTGAAGGTCAGCGACGCGTCAGCCAGCATGTCCATGCGCCCGCTGCGCACCTCGTCGAGGGCCTGGGAACGCTTGCCGGCGTACAGCAGATCGACTTTGATCCCCAGCTCTTTCGCCACCTGTTGCAACAGGTCAGCACTGGCACCGATCAGTTGTTTGGGGTTCTGCGGATCCTGCCAGAGATACGGCGGTGCATCCGGGCTGCCGGTGACGACCAGCCGCTCGCACTTGCCCGCCGCCAACGACAGGCCCGGCAACAATGCCAGCCCCAGTAACCACGAGCAGTCCAACCGACGATGCAGATCCATGGCGAAACGCTCCCACTCAAATCCGAGACAAAAAAAAGCCCGACCAAAAGGTCGGGCTCTTTATAAGTGAAGCGGCCGGATTAGACCAGCTTCTCCAACTCAGGTACGGCTTCGAACAGATCCGCCACCAGGCCGTAATCGGCCACCTGGAAGATCGGCGCTTCTTCGTCCTTGTTGATCGCAACGATCACTTTGGAGTCTTTCATACCGGCCAGGTGTTGGATCGCGCCAGAGATACCGACGGCGATGTACAGCTGTGGCGCAACGATCTTGCCGGTCTGACCGACCTGCATGTCGTTCGGTACGAAACCTGCGTCGACCGCGGCGCGGGAAGCACCAACGGCAGCGCCCAGCTTGTCGGCCAGAGCGTACAGGTGTTTGAAGTTGTCGCCGTTCTGCATGCCGCGCCCGCCGGAAACGACGATCTTGGCAGCGGTCAGTTCAGGACGATCGGACTTGGCCAGCTCTTCGCTGACGAAGCTGGAAGTGCCGGCGTTGTGAGCAGCAGCAACGGATTCAACCGAAGCGGAACCGCCTTCAGCGGCAACCGGATCGAAACCGGTGGCACGCACGGTGATCACTTTGATCGCTGCGGTCGATTGCACGGTAGCGATGGCGTTACCGGCGTAGATCGGACGCTTGAAGGTGTCAGCGCTTTCTACCGAGATGATCTCGGAGATCTGGTCAACGTCCAGCTGGGCGGCAACGCGCGGCAGGATGTTTTTGCCGTTGGAAGTAGCGGCAGCCAGGATGTGGCTGTAGCCAGCGCCCAGTTCGGCTACCAGCGGAGCAACGTTTTCCGGCAGCTGATGCGCGTAGGCAGCATTGTCAGCGTTCAGGACTTTGCTCACACCCGCGATTTTCGCGGCGGCTTCAGCCACGGCGCCAGCGCCCTGGCCTGCAACCAGAACGTGAATGTCGCCGCCGATTTTGGCAGCGGCAGCCACGGTGTTCAGGGTGGCCGGAGCCAGCACCTTGTTGTCGTGTTCGGCGATTACCAAGATAGTCATGATCAGATTACCTTCGCTTCGTTTTTCAGTTTCTCGACCAGTTCAGCCACCGACTTGACCTTGATGCCCGCGCTGCGTGCAGCCGGCGCTTCGACTTTCAGGGTCTTGTTGGTGGAGGCGGTGGAAACGCCCAAAGCGTCCGGAGTCAGCACTTCGAGAGGCTTCTTCTTGGCTTTCATGATGTTTGGAAGGGACGCGTAGCGCGGCTCGTTCAAACGCAGGTCGGTGGTGACGATCGCTGGCAGTTTCAGGGAAACGGTCTGCGCGCCGCCGTCGATTTCGCGGGTCACGGCAACGCTGTCGCCGGAAACTTCGACTTTCGAGGCAAAAGTGCCCTGACCGTAGCCGCTCAGTGCAGCGAGCATCTGGCCGGTCTGGTTGTTGTCGCTGTCGATGGCCTGTTTGCCCAGGATCACCAGCTGAGGCTGTTCCTTGTCGACCACGGCCTTGAGCAGCTTGGCCACGGCCAGGGAAGTCAGGTCTTCAGCGGATTCGACGAGGATGGCGCGGTCGGCACCCAGAGCCAGTGCGGTACGCAGCTGTTCCTGAGCGGTGGACGGGCCGATGGAGACGACGACGATTTCAGTCGCAACGCCTTTTTCTTTCAGGCGTACGGCTTCTTCCACTGCGATTTCGCAGAACGGGTTCATCGACATCTTGACGTTGGCGAGGTCTACGCCGGAATTGTCCGCCTTGACGCGAACCTTGACGTTGTAATCCACAACGCGTTTGACAGCTACAAGAACCTTCATGGATTCCTCGTTACTCTCCGGTGAAAAGAAAGTCGCCTAGGCGAACCTGGCGGTTGATGCTCATCGGGCACAAGGGCACCTCTAAAAACGCCGGCTGAGCGGGATGACCGTTCGTCAGTCGTGACCGACGAGTCATGCCGCTTCGCGGTGTGTAAACTGCGCGCCGAACCTGCGCTGCGCATCACCGGTTACCGCCTACGCCCTGTCTTTAGAGGTGCTCTTGAAACCACCATTCAGCCTACGGCGAGCGCAAAACCGCCCGTATCTTGACCGGAACGCCCATTCTGGTCAATACGCCAAAATGCCCTGTCATAAGCCGCGCTTCTTTGATTTCTCTGGGCTGGAGCCGATTCAAACAAACGTTTGTATTGGACGCTAAGAGTGGTGTAGATATAATGCGCCGCCTAGAGAGAAAGGTGGTTTGCCCATTATTAGCCTTGACGTTAACGTAAAGGCAATAACGGATACGACACCGAACCTCCAAATTAGAAAAAAAACTGTTGAGCCTTGAGTAGGAGATAGCCTGTGGAACGCGAATACATGGAATTCGACGTGGTCATCGTCGGTGCCGGCCCCGCTGGCCTGTCCGCCGCCTGCCGTCTGAAGCAGAAGGCCGCCGAAGCCGGTAAGGAAATCAGCGTCTGCGTGGTCGAAAAAGGCTCCGAAGTCGGCGCACACATCCTGTCCGGTGCCGTGTTCGAACCGCGCGCTCTGAACGAACTGTTCCCGGACTGGAAAGAACTCGGCGCCCCGCTGAACACGCCCGTCACCCGCGATGACATCTTCGTGCTGAAAAACGCCGAAAGCGCGCAAAAAATTCCTGACTTCTTTGTGCCCAAGACCATGCACAACGAAGGCAACTACATTATCTCCCTCGGCAACCTGTGCCGCTGGCTCGCTCAGCAGGCCGAAAACCTGGGCGTGGAAATCTACCCGGGCTTCGCCGCTCAGGAAGCGCTGATCGATGAAAACGGCGTGGTACGCGGGATCATCACCGGCGACCTCGGCGTCGACCGCGAAGGCCATCCGAAAGAAGGCCTGTACACCCCGGGCATGGAACTGCGTGGCAAGTACACGCTGTTCGCCGAAGGCTGCCGTGGCCACATCGGCAAGCAACTGATCAAGCGTTACAACCTCGACAGCGATGCCGACGCCCAGCACTACGGCATCGGCCTGAAGGAAATCTGGGAAATCGACCCGGCCAAACACCAGCCAGGCCTGGTGGTGCACACCGCCGGTTGGCCGATGGACATCATGGGCACCGAGAACACCGGCGGCTCCTTCCTCTATCACCTGGAAAACAACCAGGTGGTGGTCGGTCTGATCGTCGATCTTTCCTACAGCAACACCTACCTGTCGCCGTTCGACGAATTCCAGCGCCTCAAGCATCACCCGGTGCTCAAGCAATATCTGGAAGGCGGCAAGCGCATCAGCTACGGCGCTCGCGCAATCTGCAAGGGTGGCCTGAACTCGCTGCCGAAAATGGTCTTCAAGGGCGGCGCGCTGATCGGTTGCGATCTCGGCACCCTGAACTTCGCCAAGATCAAGGGCAGCCACACCGCGATGAAGTCCGGCATGCTCGCCGCCGAGTCCGTGGCCGACGCGCTGTTCGCTGAAAAGGACGGCACCGAAGAGCTGACCACCTACGTCGACGCGTTCAAGAAGAGCTGGCTCTACGAAGAACTGTTCGCCAGCCGCAACTTCGGCCCGGCGATCCACAAGTTCGGCGCTATCGTCGGCGGCGGTTTCAACTGGCTGGATCAGAACATCTTCGGCGGCAAACTGCCGTTCACCCTGCACGACACCAAGCCGGACTACGCCTGCCTCAAGCTCGCGGCCGACTGCAAGAAGATCGACTACCCGAAACCCGACGGCAAGATCAGCTTCGACAAGCTGAGCTCCGTGTTCATCTCCGGTACCAACCATGAAGAAGAACAGCCGTGCCACCTGAAACTGACCGACCCGACCATCCCGCTGAGCAAGAACCTGCCGCTGTATGACGAGCCGGCACAGCGCTATTGCCCGGCCGGCGTGTATGAAGTGATCACCAAGGAAGACGGCGAGAAGCGCTTCCAGATCAACGCCCAGAACTGCGTGCACTGCAAGACCTGTGACATCAAGGATCCTTCGCAGAACATCACCTGGGTGACGCCGGAAGGCGCCGGCGGCCCGACCTACCCGAACATGTAAGTCGAATTGCTGAACATCAAGGCTCCCGAAACGGGGGCCTTTTTGTTGCCCGCGATTCAGTGCATCACATCAATACTTGTGGCAGTTCAGGCAGCGCGCTCATCCCCCGGACTGCGCTCGAAATAGCGTTTGTACTCGCGACTGAACTGCGACGTGCTCTGATACCCCACCCGATGCGCCACCTGCGCCACTCCCAGTCCCTCGGCGATCAGCAACGTCTGCGCCTTCAACAAACGTAAACGCTTCAGATACTGCACCGGCGACAGCAACGTGCTGCGTTTGAAATGCTCATGAAAGGTCGACACGCTCATGTTCGCGCAACTGGCCAACGTCTCGACATTCAACGGTTCGGTGTAGTGCGAATGCAAATGGCTGATAGAAGCCGCCACCCGGGCGAACTGCCCCTGCTGCTCCACCAGCGCCCGCAGCACATCAGCCTGAGGTCCGCGCAACGCCACGAACAACAACTCCCGCACCCGCGCCGGCCCGAGAATCTGGCATTCCAGCGGATCATGCAGACAGCGCAACAAGCGCTCGACGCAACCGCGCATGTCATCGTCGAGCACCACCGACGTCATCGACTCCGGTGTCTGCGCCGGAATATTCCGTCCCGGCGCCAGCCCCATGGCCAGCACCAGTTCACCGAGCAGCACCCGGTCGATCGCCACCGACACACCCAGCAACGGCGCGTCCGGCAACGCGTAGGTCTCGCACTCGAACGGCACCGGCAACGCCTGGATCAGGTAATGCCCGGCGCCGTACTCCATGGTGCGCGGCCCCAGATACGCCAGTTTGCTGCCCTGGGCGATGATCATCAGGCTTGGTTCATAAATGTGCGGGCCACGGGCGACGTCGCAACTGGCGCGCAACACCTGCACGCCCGGCAGCCCGGTCTGGCTGTAACCATCGCGCAGCGCCAGCGGTTCGATCAGCGAAACCAGGGTGGCGTTGGCATCAAGGTGACGGGTCAATTGCATCGGGTGGCTCTTTAGAAAAAATCACGGAAAAAGGGATAAAAGCATCATCGCAGATCCTTTTGCCAATGCGACCGATCAACCCCGCATGCCGGAGGATTAGGCATGACACCCGGAGGAATCGCCATGGCCGGACGACTGGACGGCGCCCAGAATGCGCCGCCTCACCTGTCACTGCTTTTGCGAGGTTTCACATGTACACCGCCATCGGCTATGCCGCTCAAACGGCCACCACCCCCCTCGCCCCGATGAAATTCGAACGCCGCAGCCCACGGGTCGACGACGTCGCCATCGAGATCCTGTACTGCGGCGTCTGCCACTCCGACATCCACCAGGCGCGCAACGAATGGGGCATCGCCGTTTACCCGTTGATGCCCGGCCACGAGATCGTCGGAAAAGTCACCGCCGTCGGTGCGAACGTCACCAAACACAAGGTCGGCGACCTGGTCGGTGTCGGCTGCATGGTCGACTCCTGCCGCACCTGCGAAGCCTGCCAGTCGAACCTCGAGCAATACTGCCTCGAAGGCCCGACCATGACCTATGCCACCCCGGACCGGGTCGATGGCAGCAACACCATGGGCGGTTATTCGGACAGCATTGTGGTCAGCGAACACTTCGTGGTGCGCATTCCCGAGAAGCTGGATCTGGCGGCTGCCGCACCGATTCTCTGCGCCGGCATCACCACCTACTCGCCGCTCAAACACTACGGTGTAAAGGCCGGCGACAAGGTCGGGATTCTCGGCATGGGCGGCCTCGGCCACATGGGCATCAAGTTCGCCAAGGCCATGGGCGCTGAAGTGACGCTGTTCACCCGTTCGGCAAGCAAGGCCGAGGAAGGTCGTCGTCAGGGCGCAGATCATGTGATCGTCTCCACCGACGAAGAGCAGATGAAAGCCGCGGCCGGTCGTTTCGACTTCCTGCTCGACACCATTCCGGTGCAGCACGATCTGAACCCGTACCTCGACACCCTGCGCTTCGACGGCGTGCACATTCTGGTGGGCCTGATCGAACCGATCGATCCGCCGGTCCACGCTGCGAAACTGGTGTTGGGTCGTCGTGTATTGGCCGGTTCGTTGATCGGTGGCGTCGCCGAAACCCAGGAAGTGCTGGATTTCTGCGCCGAGCACAACATCAGCTGCGACATCGAAATGCTCGACATCCGCCAGATCAACGAAGCCTACGCCCGCATGATCGCCGGCGACGTGAAGTATCGCTTCGTCATCGACATGGCGACTCTGAAGCTCTGATTCCTCAGACCTTCAAGCCAAGCTCCGCCGAGAGCCGGGCCGTGACCCCTTTGATCAGGGGAATCAGCTCGGCCATTTTTTCCAGCGGCATGTACGGCACGGTGCTGGCGATGCTGATGGCCGCGACGATGCGCTTGCTCGCGTCGCGGATCGGCGCCGCCACGCAGCGGATCGACGGCTCGTTGTCTTCCAGATCGAACGCATAGCCACCGGCCACGTACTCGGTCATCCGTTGCTCCAGCTGCTCCCACGACTGCTGGGGATGCTGCGGCCAGAACTGACTTTTCCCACCCGCCGGCAGACTGATGTCGTACAGTCGCTGCCAGTCCTGCGGTGCGTCATCCAGCATCAGCGCCTTGCCGATCCCGGTCCGCGCCAGCGGCATGCGATGGCCGACCCGCGAGCGCATTTCCGGGCCGTTGCGCCCCGGATTCTTCAGCAAATAAAGCACCTCGTCGCCTTCACGAATGCCCAGGTGAACGGTGTCGCCGGTCAGCGCCGACAACTCGTCCAGATAAGGCCCGGCCAGGGTCACCAGCGGCAATTCTTCGCGCGCCTGGAAACCCAGTTCGATCAGCTTCGGCCCCAGCAGATAACCGACTTGCGGCACGACCCGCAGGTAGCGCTCGTCCACCAGACAACTGGCCAGACGATGGGTGGTGCTGCGCGTGGTGCCGATCAGGCGGGCAATCTCTTTGAGATCGCGGGCGCCACTGGCGACGGCCTGCACCACACCCAACCCGCGAAGCAGGGTCTGGGTGCCGGTTGGCGCGGCGTCCTTGGCGGTTTTTGGGGCGTCTTCCTGCATATCCAGCCTTTAGCGTTGAGCGAGGGAACGGGCGGCATTATGGTCGCCCGACATAGCCGACTACAACTCGATGCGCTCGACCTTGCCCACCAGCAGCACGTAGGACAAAGCACCGATCAATGCCAGAACCGCGATGTAGGTGATCGCCGGCGCGAACGAATCGCCACTGGCCAGGAAGCCGATGACAATCGGCGTGGCAATCGCCGACAGGTTGCCGATGAAGTTGAACACCCCGCCGGTCAAGCCCAGCAACCGCGCCGGCGCCAGTGTCGAGACCAGCGACCAGGTGATCGATGCCAAGCCGTTACCGAAAAACGCCAGGGCCAGGAAGGCAATCACCAACGGCGTCGATTCGACGAAGTTGGCGCCGATGATCGAGGTGGAAATCAGCAGCCCGCCAATGATCGGCAGCTTGCGCGCAAACCCGACGGTGCAACCACGGCGAATCAGGAAGTCAGAAAAGAACCCGGAGCACAGCACGCCGATGAACGCGGCGAGAAACGGCAGCGACGCCAGCAGGCCGGACTTGATGAAGTCCATACCGCGATATTTCACCAGATAGGTCGGGAACCACGTCAGGAAAAACCACAGCGTCGAGTTCAGGCAGAACTGGCCGAGGTAAATGCCCCACAACTTGCGTTTGCTCAGGACGATGCCGAGATCGGTCCAGCTGAATTTCGCCTTCACCTTGGCGGTTTCGGCGGCGATATCCACCAGCCCGCCGCCCTCGCGGATCAGGTCGATTTCCGCTTCGTTGGCGCCTTTGAAATCACGCGGTTCGCGATACACCGCGTACCAGATCGCCGCCCACACGATGCCCACCGCGCCGGTCACGACAAACACCATATGCCAGCCAAATTCATGTTGCAGCCACGCCAGCACCGGGGTCAGAAACGCCAGCCCGACAAACTGCCCGGAGGTATAGAAGCCGATGGCCGTGGCCCGTTCACGCTCGGGGAACCAGGTCGTCACCACACGGCTGTTGATCGGATACGCCGGTGCTTCCAGCGCACCGACCGCCATGCGCAGCACGAACAGTGCGATGAAACTGGCCGCGAAACCGAGCATCACCGTGGCCAGCGACCACAGCAACAGTGCGACGCTATAAAGGATGCGCGGCGGCACCCGATCCACCAGCCAGCCGCCGGGGATCTGCATGGCGGCGTAGGTCCAGCCGAACGCCGAGAAGATCAGCCCGACGTGCACCGGGTCGATGCCCAGATCCGTCGTCAGCGCCGGGGCGGCAATCGACAGGTTGCTGCGGTCGAGGTAGTTGATGACCACGGTGATGAACAGCAACACCATGATGAAAAATCGCTTGCGGCTGGGCGTGACTAACGTCGCTTGCCCGGTGAGGGTTTGCGGTTGCATGGGGAGCGCCTCTTCTTATGTTTATTGAGGTCGGATTTAGCAGGCGAGATCGTTCCCACGCTCTGCGTGGGAACGATCTCGTAGTTCTCGTAGTTCTCGTCGAGCTCACGGCAGAGAATCAGCGACTCACCACTCGGCAAAACTGCCATCGGCATGCCGCCAGATCGGGTTGCGCCAGCGATGGCCGACCGCCGCGCGTTCGATCACGTATTCCTCGTTGATCTCGATCCCCAGGCCCGGGCCGTTGGGGATTTTCACGAAGCCCTTGTCGTAGTCGAACACCCGCGGATCCTTCACATAATCGAGCAGGTCATTGCTCTCGTTGTAATGGATGCCCAGGCTCTGCTCCTGGATAAACGCGTTGTAACAAGCGGCGTCCAGTTGCAGACACGCCGCCAGCGCGATCGGCCCCAGCGGGCAATGCAGCGCCAGCGCCACGTCGTAGGCTTCAGCCATGTTGGCGATCTTGCGGGTCTCGGTGATGCCGCCGGCGTGGGAGGCATCCGGCTGGATGATGTCGACGTAACCTTCGCTCAACACCCGTTTAAAGTCCCACCGCGAAAACAGCCGCTCACCGAGCGCAATCGGGGTGCTGGTCAGCGGTGCCAATTCTTTCAGCGCTTCGTAGTTTTCGCTGAGCACCGGCTCTTCGATGAACATCAGTTTGTACGGGTCAAGTTCCTTCATCAGCACCTTGGCCATGGGTTTGTGCACCCGGCCATGGAAGTCGACACCGATACCGACATTCGGCCCCACCGCATCACGCACGGCGGCAACGTTGGCCAGTGCCAGATCGACTTTTTCGAAGGTATCGAGGAATTGCAGCTCTTCGGTGCCGTTCATTTTCACCGCAGTGAAACCACGACCCACCGCCTCTTTAGCGGCCCGCGCGGTGTCCGCCGGACGGTCGCCGCCGATCCACGAATACACGCGGATCTTGTCCCGCACCTGACCGCCGAGCAGGTCGCTGACCGATACGCCCAGCGCCTTGCCCTTGATGTCCCACAGCGCCTGATCGATGCCGGCCAGTGCGCTCATGTGAATTGCGCCGCCCCGGTAGAAGCCGCCGCGATACAGCACGGTCCAGATGTCTTCAATGTTGCGTGGGTCTTTGCCGATCAGGTAGTCGGACAATTCCTCGACCGCTGCAGCAACCGTGTGGGCCCGGCCCTCGACCACGGGCTCGCCCCAACCGGTCACGCCCTCGTCGGTTTCGACTTTCAGGAAGCACCAGCGCGGCGGGACGATAAAGGTGGTGAGTTTGGTGATTTTCATCTGTTTGTCTCTCTTGTTAGATGCAGCGCACGCAGCGCCGAAAAGTCTTAGCGAAGGGCTTTCCAGGCCGCCACGTAGGCCTTGGCATTGGCCGCCACTTGCTCAGTCGTCATGCCCGGTTTGAACAGCCCGGAACCGAGGCCGAAGCCTTTGACGCCGGCGTCGATGAAGGCCTGCATGTTGTCCGGCGTGATGCCGCCGACCGGCGCCAGAATCGTCCCGACCGGCAACACCGCCAGCCAGGCTTTCACCACTGCCGGCCCCATCTGTTCGGCCGGGAACAGCTTGAGAATGTCCGCGCCTTCCTCCAGCGCCGCGAAGGCTTCGGTCGGTGTGGCAACGCCCGGCGACAGGTACAGCCCCGCCGCTTTCGCTGCCCGCAACACCTTGGCATCGCTGTGGGGCATGACGATGACTTGGCCGCCAGCCTCCTTCACCCGTTCGACCTGTTCCGGGGTCAGCACCGTGCCGGCACCGATCAGGCAATCGGCGGGCAGGGTCTTACGCAGGATGCGAATGCTTTCGTACGGCGCAGGGGAATTGAGCGGTACTTCGATGACGCGAAATCCGGCCGCATACAGGACTTCTCCGACAGCGGCGGCTTCCTGCGGATGCAGGCCGCGCAGGATCGCGATCAGACCGTTTTGCGCCAGTGCTTGCTTGAGCATGTCAGGCCTCCAGTCAGGGTTAACGGGATGAGGAATCGATCAGTCCGGCGGCGAGCGCCAGTTGCCACAGACCACGCTCGGTGGCTTGCTCGGCCAGGGTCACCCGGGCAAAACCGCAGGCGTCGAGGGCCCGGCTGTAGCGGGTGCACAACTGCGCGTTGCCGATGAGGATGATCGAAGGAAGATGTGTGCTGTTGCGTCGGCGCCGTTGCACGGCGGCCAGCGCCGTCAGTTCATGGCCGATCAGCAGGCCGGACAGATAGTCCGGTTGAGCGGTGGCGCTGAGTTCACCGGTCAGGCCCAGGCTGCGGGCGCTGAACAGGGTCGACAGCACGCCGATGTCGCCCTCTGCCGACAACGCCACCTGCACGCCGCGATCGAAGGCCTCGGCGTCGAACGTCGCGCTGTGCTGTTGGGTACGGCCGAGAATGCTATGTTCGCTGAGCACGGCGAACACTTCGCCGGTCATGAAGGTGTCGAAGCGGGTGATGCAGCCGTCGGCCACTTCCACCCATTTCGAATGACTGCCCGGCAGGCCGATCAGCAGATCGTTGCCCGCCTCGACCGGCAGATTCTGCAGGACGCCGAGGACCTGGGTTTCTTCGCCGCGCATCACGTTCGGCAGCGTCGAGCGCTGAATCACACCCGGCACGATGTGCACATCGACACCGCGAAGACTGCGAACGGTTTGCAGGGATTTTCCGAGATCGGCGACGTTGGCCGGCGTATCGCGGTAGGACGCTTCGCGCCAGCCCTGAGCGCTGCCGACCATGCCACAAGCGATCACCGGCAAGCCGGGTTGCGCGTCGAGCCAGTCGCCGCACGCCTCGTCGAACGCCAGTTCAAAACCCTCGGCGCATTCACGACCGTTGATGACCCGCGGCGTCTTCGGCAACTGCATGATCCCGAACGACAGCGACCGCTGCGCCAGCACCTGTCCGCCCGCCGCGAGTTTGTAAGCACGTAGTGAGGTCGTCCCCCAATCGAGCGCGATCAATTGCGCCAGCATCGCTTCACCTGTTTTGTTATTGGCAGTGAGTGAGCTGGACTATAGACCTCCCAGATGGAAAATCTCAATATGTAATTTTGCATCCCATATTTTGGGATTCGAATTCCTAAAAAATCGGACAGCTAGCTGAGCAGCAATCGCAGCCCGTTTAAAACTTATCGATCTCTCTTAACAGATCTGCCGTTGGAACCTTCATGTCCTCCGACAAATATATTTTATAGGAGTAGGAATTAATTCTGACCTTACAGACAATAGACTCTCGGCCCACTAATAAAGACCTCAACGCCTCACCTTCAATGATTTTTTCACTGGTATCGTTTTTTCTTTCGAAAAATAAAACATCCGCCCTGAAAACCGGCCCGGCACTTGAAATTTCAGGCTCGATAAAACCCTCTCCATATCTACCCGCAGAGTGAGTTGCCGAAAAATCAAAATCGCCCTCAAAAGAACACATCAGCGTCTGGCTTATTTTTGATTTGAAAAGATTGACAACATCAACATCGGACGAGAAACGCACCTGATAAATGGCCCTATCCAAATAACGTTCAACACCAACGTATTGTAAATGAGCAATGGGCTTGCCATGATTTATCGCACAGGAAGTGCAAAGCAAGAAAGCCATGCATAAAATTATATTACGCACATTTCCGTCCTTTAAAATGAGTAACAACAACCTGCATCAAAGCGTCTCTGGCCGAGATGCCACTTTGCAGGACTGATGTGTAGATAACCCAGGCATCGGCGTGATTCACATTCACTCGCCCGTTCATATTGGGCCCACTTTTCATATCCCATTGCTCTCCAAAATCGGCTACGAGATCGGAAAAATTCCAGTCTTTGGCATCGGCTCTGACGTTAACCCAATATTCCGCCTTCGGCTTCGGTTCCTGACGGTAGATGCTAGAAACCCCCCACACGATTTTTCCTTCGCCAACCGGATCGAGTGTAACCAGACACGGAATTCGATACCCCTTATCAGTCAATACAGCTGACAGGTGCGCACCATTCCAACCGCCCAAGCTATGCCCAATTATATATACAGGCGTGGTCACATCAGCAATCTTCTCCAGCACATTCTTTTTTAGATCATCATCACTAATAAAATAGTTATAACCAATATGGTGGGCATCATAATTATCAGAACAAATACCCTCAGCCTCCATATCCCTAACGAACACCTTCATGACGTCAGCAACGTTATTATTGGGGCCTGTGCCGTAATAACTTTCTTTATCACCCGCACCACCCACAAAAAACAGAACAATCTTTTTGGGAGTGATCGTGGCCTGCTTGACTGTTCCGTCCGTTTTGCAGGTCAGGTCGTGGGTCACGACCAGTCTTTTACACCCTTTCAGAGCAGGATTTTCAGCTGTCATACGTTTCCTACTCCACGAACAGCTTGATCGACTCAGGCAAATGCGAACTCACCGTATGGGTGAAGCCCGCGTCATTGGTTACGCCGTGCTCCACGCTCCCATCAGCGCGTTGAATCGCGTAAGGGTGATTTGGCATGGGCTCACCAGTAATTTCGTTAATCACCTGCATCCGATCATTGAAATGCACCGGCATCGGCAACAACCCACTAAACGCCGCCCCTCCCCCGCTCTGTCCAATAATCACCGTCCCCGACCCACCGACTACGACATTGCCATGCCCGCCGGTGCTGTCGAGCATCGCGGCATTCAGGCCGTTGATGAAGACCGTGGCGGAAACACCGCCGGTGATCGGGCTGCCGCACGCCGATTTATCGGTCATTCGCGCAGCGGGGAGTCCGTCGAAGAACACGTCCGGCGAACCGGAGACGATCGGGTTGTTGCCGTGGCCCGGCAGTGGGCAGGCGGTTGGGTCGGTGACGCGTGCAGCGGGTTTGCCACTCAATTCAAAGCTCCTTGCTTCAGAGGTTCCGGGTGAGGCTGATAGAGATCGACGTCGGTCGCGGCGAAACGCCAGCGGTTGTCGACGGAATCAAACAGCGCGTGACAATGCTCGCGGCTGTTCGGAGGTGTAAGGGTTTGCAGTTGTTGCCAGGCTTCATCGGCAAACCAGTTCAACTCGGCGGATGTAGCGTCGTCGAGTTGGTTGAGCCAGGTGTTGTAGCCGGTCAGTCGATGCTGGTCGTAGGTGGTTTGCAGCAGCTCGGCCATCTGCGGGCCGAGTTCCAGATAACGCTCGGCTGTCCAGCGGCCGGTTTGCGAGTAGACGTACCAGCCCATCGGCGACAGCACGCTTTGGTGGAAAATCGATTGTCCCGCAGGCGCGACAAAACCGCAGCACACGTGCAGGGTCAGCCAGCCTTGATGTGCATCGATGAATCCGTTCGGATCGAACGTGCGCAGCGGTATCACGCGGTAGTCGTCGAAGCCCGCACTGCGTGACATCAGCTCGGCATCGAGGCGCGAGACAAACGCACGGATGGCCTTGCCCCCCAGGCGGTTGAGGGTGCAGAGGATGTCCACCGGTTGGCGGTTCGGGTTGTCGCTTGAGCCGAGGTTTTTGACCAGGCCGTACAGACGGATCGACGCCCGTAGTCCGCTCATCGCCGGTCACTCGTTGACGCAGCGAAGGCTCCACGGGCGTGGAGAAAGAGTGCCAGAGGCATTGCAGGTGTCGTCCGTGAGCGCGCAAAAATGGCGCGTAGAATGCCGGACCAGAGCGGTTTGGACAATCGAATCAGCAATCAGATTGCCACTATTTGTTCAGCCCTCGGCAAATTCGCGCAATACCTTGCCATCCATGCGATAACGCACCCACTCTTCCTGCGGCTGGGCGCCGAGGGATTTGTAGAATTCGATGGCCGGGGTGTTCCAGTCCAGCACGCTCCATTCGAACCGGCCACAGTCGTTGGCGCAGGCGATTTTCGCGAGGTGGCGCAGCAGGGTTTTGCCGGCGCCGCCGCCCCGTTGTTCCGGAGTGATGTACAGGTCTTCGAGGTACAGGCAGTTGCTGCCCAGCCAGGTCGAATAGCTGAAGAAGAACACCGCAAAACCGATCGGTACTCCGTCGCGCAGGCAGATCAGACCGTGGGCCGTGGCGCCTTCGCTGAACAGGCTGCGCTCGATGTCGGCGACGCTGGCGATGACTTCGTGACGGGCCTTTTCGAAGTCTGCCAATTCGGTGATGAACGCGAGGATTTGCGGTGCATCGCTGGGGGTCGCCGGGCGGATTTCGATCGTCATGGACGGGCCTTGTCGGAAAAAGGAAAACGCCATACTAAGGCGGCGCGCGGCGCTCGTCACATGGCAATCCACGGATTAGGCTAGCGCGGCCGATGACTCGCAAGGACTCCCATGAACAATCTCGTTTTTTCACCTCTCACGGAGCTCGCCGCCGAACTGCTGCCCCACGCGCTGGAACCGTCGGAAGACGGCGCTCATGACCTGTCGCATCTGCAACGGGTCTGGCACAACGCGCGCACCTTGCAGGCCGACGAAGGCGGCGACCTTGAAGTCCTTCTGGCAGCGGTGTTGCTGCACGATTGCGTCGCGGTGGAAAAGAACTCGCCGCTGCGCTCACAGGCATCGCGTCTGGCTGCGGAAAAAGCTTCGAAGGTGCTGGCGAACATGCATTGGCCCGACGCCAAAATCGACGCTGTCACCCACGCCATCGAAGCCCACAGCTTTTCCGCCAACATCACACCGCTCACCCTCGAGGCGCGACTGATGCAGGACGCCGACCGTCTCGACTCCCTCGGCATGCTCGGCGTCGCCCGCACCTTTTACACGGCCGGACGCATGGGCAGCGCGTTGTATGACCCGCACGATCCCGAGGCCCGGGATAGGGACTACGACGACAAGCGATTCTGCCTCGATCATTTCCAGACCAAACTGCTGCACCTCGCAGACGGATTCCAGACCGTTGCCGGCCAACGTCTGGCACAGCTACGCCATCGACGCTTGAAAGATTTTATGGAGCAATTCAAGGAAGAGATCGGCCTCGAAAGCACTCAGCCCTTCTGAACCGTTCGTCGATCATCAGGCACCAATCTTTCACGACGGCAGACCAAAAGGAGGTAAGGATTTCAATCACTGGAGACACTCTATGATCTCGTCAAGGTTGACTGCGCTCGTATTCGCTACCCTCCTCAGCCCGGCGGTATTCGCCGCCTCGACTACCGCTGCCGGTACCGGGCCGACCGATCCGGTTACCCAGCCAAGAGCCCCCGCCATCAACAGCGCCCCCGGTATGAATACCGACGGCTCGGGTGTTCCGCTGATCAATCAGCCACCCGCGACGGGAACCGATCCTCGCACCCAGGGCAGCGATCCCGGTCGTCAGGGCGGGATGAACACCCCCGACGCTCCGGCCGCCCCCGACAACGCAGGTCCCGGCGTCGGCTCGAAAACCACCACGGGTGGTTCGGGCTCTGAAGGCGCAGGTCAGTGATCCGTGCTGCATCCACGCAACGTGTCTTATCCACTTCCCTGAAGAGGTAACCATGAACGTCGATAAAAACCTGGAAAAAGAAGTCCTCACCCGCCTGTTGCATGCTCACCCGAGCGGCCTCGGCAAAGAGGTGCTGGACAATTATCGCGGCGAGAAAGTCGTGGCCAGTGCCCTCGCTGCCCTGCAGGAGCGTGGACTGATTCACCACGGACACATCACTTGCAACGAAGCGGGAGAACATTCGCTGAATCTGCCGATCAAGCTCAGCGCTGCAGGTGTGGAAGCGGCCCGTAAACTCGATACCTGACGCATGCGGTCACTGGCGCATGCAGTGTTCGAATGCATTGCCTGCGCCGGTTCATACCGAGATTCATCCAGCCACCAGGAGACTCGCCATGCCTCGTGGAAGCAAAGCCAAATACACTGAAGAACAGAAGCGCAAAGCCGAACACATTGAAGACAGCTATCAGAACAAAGGGATGTCCAAGGACGAAGCTGAAGCCCGCGCCTGGGCGACTGTGAACAAACAGTCCGGCGGCGGCGAGAAGGCCGGAGGTTCCGGGCGCCGGAAACCTGCCAGCGCCAAAGCTTCAGATCGCAAGGAGTCGGCGCGGCGCGCGACAGTAAGCCGTGAGGGACATTCGCGCGACAGCAAGGCTTCACGCGAAGTGCAGACGGTCGACAGCCTGCGCAAGGAGGCCCGGGAGCGGAAAATCCCCGGGCGTTCGTCGATGCGAAAGGATGAGTTGATTGCGGCGTTGCGCAGAGCCGGCTAGGTCCAGACTGGATGTAACGGCTGAAGGCCTTATCGCTGGCAAGCCAGCGATTGCGATCGTTCAGTCAGTGCATTTTTTGCTGATCAGCACATCAACCTCGGCAGTGCCAGGAGCGGTCGCCGGGCCCCAGCGAGTGACCGCTAACGCAGCCGCAGCGTTGGCGCGCCTTGCGGCTTCGTGAGCTGCAAGCCCTTGCGCCAGCCCGGCAACAAATACCCCGGCGTGCGCATCGCCCGCACCATTGCTGTCCACCGCCTGCACCTTGAAACCTGGCACATGCTGACGTTCACCGCGCTGATGAATCCAGCAACCCTGCGGGCCGTCGCGCACTACCATCAGCACATTTCGTGGCAGGTGCACGGTCAATCGGTCCAGCGCGGTTTCGATGTCCGTCGCGTCAGTAAAGCGCAACGCCTCGACGCTGTTGCTGGTCCACACATCGATGCGCGGCAGCAGCGCCTGCATCATCGGTGAGTCCGGCGATTCCACTAGCGGGCCAGGATCGAACACCACGTTGATCGTCTTCGGCAGCGCCAACGTCCAGTCCAGCAACGCCTGGGCCTTGCCGCTGTGTAGCAGGCTGTAGCCGCTGACGTAGACGTAGTCCCCCGTCTCGGCGGCGACGCTGTTCAGCTCCGCCGTCGTGACCTCGCCTTCGGCGCCGATGTAGGAAATGAAACTGCGCTCGGCCGACGCATCGGTCAGCGCCACGCAGATCCCGGTGTCACGTTCTGCAGGTTGTTCGATGCCGATGCGGATGCCTTCGGCGTTCATCGCCTGCCGTGCCAGATCACCGAAACGCCCATTGCCATGACGGCCGAGATAGACCACCGGCAAGCCGTTGCGCGCAGCGGCAGCCATCACATTGAAGCCGCCGCCGGCTTCGAAACTGGCGGACTGCGCCAGCACGTCACCGCCGATTTGCGGCAGCGCCTCCACGGCCATGACCAGGTCGATGATGACCTGGCCGGTGTGCAACATCTTAGGCATGAGCATTCTCGGATTGCGCAGCGCGGCGATCTCTCGCCCCGCCGAGTACGAAGTAAATGCCGCCGGCGACCACGAACGTCACGATCCAGCCAAGGCCGTTGTGGCCCAGCCAGGAGTCGGACAGGAAGCCCTTGAACCAGACGTTCTCGGCGGTGGTGCCGATGGTGGTGAAACTGAAGCCCAGCACGATCGCGATCGCCCACGCGCCGAACGCGCGCCACTCGATGCCGCCGCTGTACCAGTAGGCGCTGCTCGGGCTGACGTCGAGCAGGTCTTTGGGGCTGTAGTAGTGACGGTGAATCAGGTCGACCACGAAGATCCCGACCCACGCGGTGATCGGCACCGCCAACAGCGAAATGAAGGTAATGAACGGGCCGTAGAAGCTGTCGGCGATCAGCATGAAGTAGATCGAACCGGCGAAGATCGCAACGATGTCGACCACCACCGCGTACACGCGTTTGACCTTCAGGCCGAGGGTCAGCGTGGTCAGACCGGCGGAGTACACCGACAGGTTGTTCGACAGCAGCAGGCCTCCGAATGCGGTGATCAGGTACGGCACGGCCATCCACGTTGGCAGCATGTCGCGGATCGCCACGATCGGGTCAGTGGCCGAAGCGAGGTCGTTGTTGCCCACGGACAGCAGACCGCCGAGGGTGATCAGCAGCACAAGCGGAATCCCCGCGCCGAACGCCGCCGAAGCCACCAGGCGCACGGCCTTGACGCTGCGATGCTGATAGCGCGACATGTCGGCGCCGGCATTCGCCCAGCCGATCCCGGTGCCGGCCGCCATGGTGCCGATACCGATGATCATCGCGCTCATCGGCGCCGGCGTGGCGTTGAACACCGCGCTCCAGTCGATGGTCGCGCAGAGGAAGCCGCCGACCAGAATGTTCAGCGCACCGAACACGTAGGTCGCCCACTTCTGGATCACCAGCAAGGTGGCGTGGCCGAGGCCGGATACAGACAAGGTCAGCAGCACGAAAATCGCGATAAAGATCAGGGTCAGCACCGGCGCGCTTTTGGCTTCCACCGGCGAGCCGAACAGGATCGAGCACAACGACAGCAGCACGAACGCGGCGGTGGTGGTGTTGACGGTTTCCCAACCCAGACGCGACATCAGCGACACCAGCGTCGGGCCGATATTGCCGCGCACACCGAAGATCGCCCGCGAAAGGGTCAGGCTCGGCGCACGACCGCGACGACCGGCAATCGAGATGATCCCCACCACCGCGAACGAACCGGCAGCGCCTAGAATCGCGACGATGATCGCCTGCCAGATCGCCAGGCCGCGAAACGCAACCAGCGTGGCGCCCAGCGGCAGGCCGAGGATGGAAATGTTGGCCGCGAACCAGACCCAGAACAGTTGCAGCGGATGGCCGTTGCACTCGCCTTCCGGCACCGGTTCGATGCCCCGGGTTTCCAGTTGCCCGGCGCTTTGCCCGGCGGTCGATGAACTCATGAAAAATGCTCCTGTTTGCCTTTATTGTGGTTGTGGCAATGACGCAGAACGACCAGACATTCCGCCCTTCCTGGGCCTGTCTGCGCGATCCATTGCGGGTGAATATTCAAGAATTGTGGTGCGGCCATCGCTGGCAAGCCAGCTCCCACAGGTTCGAAGTGAACCTTGAGGTTTGCACGGTCCCTGTGGGAGCTGGCTTGCCAGCGATGGCGTCAGTTCAATCAGCGCAAGGCCAAAAGCCCCTGCACCAACGGTTCAAGCTCCAGACCATTGACGGCCTTCACCGTCTCGATCATCGGCGCCGGCCAGCTCTGCAGGCCCAGGCAGGCCCCGAGCATGGCGCCGAGAATCGCGGCGATGGTGTCGGTGTCGCCACCCAGGCTCGCGGCCATGCACAGCGCATCGAACGGCGTCATTTCACCGACCGCGACTTGCTGAGCGAGGGCGAACGACACCACCACCGATTCCTGCGACGCAACCGAGGTTCCGATCACGTCGTACAGCAGATCCGCGAGCAACACCGGGTCGCTCTCGACACTGATGCTGCGCGCCCAACTGATCCGCGACGCAATGCGCCCGCCGGCCACCCAGTGCCCATGAGACTCCGCTTGCTGGGCGATCTGCTGGCCGAGGTTCAGCGCCTCGCCCAGATCCAGGCCGTTGATGCCGGCCGAGACCACCGCAGCCACCGCCGCCGCGCTGGAAATCCCCAGGGTGGTGTTGTGAGTGACCTGACAGGCCTGCACCACCGCCGCGATAAAGCGCTCGGGATCGGCGACATCCGCCGCGATTCCCACCGGGGTGATGCGCATCGCTGCGCCGTTGGTAGTGCCATAACGGCCAGCCTCTTCCGGCGAATGGCCGGCAAGGATCATTTCGATCGCACGTTTGGTCGACGGGCCGAGCAAGTCCTGCGAGCCTTTGGCCTGCATCTCGGCTTCCCATTCGATCAGCCGTTGCGCGAGCACCGCCGGTTCGATCCGGCCCTTGCCTTCGACCAGCAACTCGCCGACCAGAATCGCCTGTTCGGTGTCATCGGTGATCGAGCCCTTGGGCATGTTCGCGGCAATCGGCTGCAAGGGCCCGGCGTCCTGTAGATCGGTGATCTGGCCGAAGCGCTGCTTGATGGTTTCGCGGTTCAGGGATTGGGTCGGCATGCCCAGCGCGTCACCCAGGGCAAGGCCATAAAACGCGCCCAAGGCACGGTCGAGGGCGGTCATTTCGATTCTCCAAATTGCAGGTGCAGACGGAAATGCACCGGGTCGAGCAGGCTTTCGACCTGCTCCATGAAGCGGTTTTGCCGGTCGTAGGTGGTGCGCAATGCCTTGAGGAACACCGTGCCTTCGGGGCGGCCGAGCAGTTCGGCGTCCTCGGCGTTGAGCGGTTCGGCGCCGATCCATTGATCGCCGCGCTCGCCGATGTAACCGTAGGCGGCCAGGGTGATGGTCAGGGAGTTGTCGATCAGGCCGACCCGCGGCAGGCTTTCCAGGCCTCCGCTGGCGGGCATCAGAGAGCGTTCAAGGGACACCGCCGTGCCATCGTTGGAACGGCGGCGACGTTCGAGAAGAATGAATTGATCGGAGCCGAAACGCGCAAGCAGATCCGCACGAGTCACGGCCTCCAGACGCAGCACGTCGGTATTGATCATCGCCCCGCTGTCGGCCAGGGCCTGGGCCCAGCCGCTGCGCTGGTCGAGCACCACACCGTCAAACGTGACGATGGAGCCGACCCCGCTTTGCGTGGCGATGTAATTGCGCCGCTTCAGTTCGGCCAGCGCTTCGCGCAACGTGCCACGGCTGACGTTGAATTCCTGAGCCAACTGGTGCTCGCCGGGCAACAGAAAGCCGTCCTCCATGAGGCCGCTTTCGATGCGTCGGACGAGCTCGTCGACCACCCGTTGTTTCTTGTCAAATCGTACCTGTCTAATCATGTACAAAGTGATAACCGAAACGGGTTGAGACGGGCAAGGGAAATTTTGGGTGGGGTGACGGAAGGCGGGAAGATCAAGAGCGCCCTCATCGGAACGCCGCCCGCCTAGCCCTCTCCCGGAGGAAGAGGGAACTGAATGGGGGATATTCGGGAGGTACGTCGACCTGAAAAGGCTTTGCCGAATCCATAATCGATTGGATTCTTCAGGTCAATGTAGAGCGCAAGACACCCCGGTCGGCGCCCTCTCCCTCCGGGAGAGGGCTGGGGTGAGGGAGCTTTTGATTTCAGCGCTGTTTCAGACGGTCGATAACCACAGCCAACAGCAGAATCGACCCACGAATCACATACTGATAAAACGTGTCGATATTCTTCAGGTTCATCGCATTCTCGATAATCGCCAGAATCAGCACCCCGGCAATCACATGCCGGATCATCCCGATCCCGCCACTCAGCGACACCCCGCCGAGCACGCAAGCCGAAATCACCGTCAACTCAAACCCCTGCCCGATCATCGGCTGACCCGAAGTCATCCGCGAAGCCAGAATCACCCCCGCCAGCGCACCAATCACCCCATGCACCGCGAAGATGATGATCTTCGTGCGATCAACATTCACCCCTGCCAGCAGCGCCGCTTCCTGGTTGCCACCAATGGCCATGGTGTTGCGCCCGTAGGTCGTGTAATTCAGCAGCCAGCCGAAAAACAGGAAGCAGACGATGGTGATCAGGATCGGCACCGGCACGCCGAACAACTGGCCGTTGCCGAACACGAAGAACGATTCCTGGGACACGCCCACCGCTTTGCCGTTGGCAAAAATGTAAGCCAGGCCACGGACGATCTGCATGGTCGCCAGCGTCGTGATCAGCGCATTGACCCGCAACTTGGCGATCACGATGCCGTTGATCAAGCCGACGATCAGACCCATCACCAGCGCCGCGCTGACGCCGAGAAATACGCTGTTGGTGTCGCGCATCACCACCGCCGCCACCACACCGGCGCAGGCAATCACCGAACCCACCGACAAGTCGAAATGTCCCGATGCCAGGCAATACAACATGGTGCACGCGGCGATCCCGGTGGTGGAAATCGCCAGGCCCAGGCCACGCATGTTCAGTGGCGAGAGGAAGTTGTCGATCAGCAAGGTGCAGGCGACAAAAATACCCACCGCCGCCAGCAGCATCACCCAGTCGTCGAGGAAGCGCCGCATATCCAGAGGTTTGCGCTCGGTCGGCAGGGTTTCGTTTTGGGTTGTCATCATAGTCACCTCTCAGTTCGCCACGCCGTCAGCGCGGTGGCGCGGCAAAGCCAGTTGCAGCAGGTTGGATTCGTTGGCCTGGTCGCGGCTGACTTCGCCACGCAGGGCGCCCTCGCACAGCACCAGAATGCGGTCGGAAATGCCCATCACTTCCATCAGATCGCTGGACACCACGATCACCGAAATGCCGTCCGCGGCCAGGTTATGGATGATCTGGTAGATCTCGGCCTTGGCGCCGATGTCGATGCCCCGGGTCGGTTCGTCGAGCAGCAGGACTTTCATCGGCATCGACAGCCAGCGGCCGAGAATCGCCTTCTGCTGATTGCCGCCGGACAGGAACTTGATCTGTTGCCCGGCATGGGGCGTTTTCACTTTCAGGGCCTTGATCTGTTTCTCGGCATTGCCCTTTTCCCAGATCCCGCGCAGCAGGCAACCGAGCGCGGAATTCGCGCCGCGCGCACTGATGTTGATGTTCTCGGCAACGCTGGCGAGCGGGATGATGCCTTCCTTCTTGCGATCCTCCGGGCACAGCAGAATCCCGGCGGCGATCGCATCGCGCGGCGAACGCAGTTTCAGTTCATGGCCGCGCAATTCCAGACGTCCAGCGGTGTTGCGCTCAAGACCGCTGAGCAGCCGGAACAACTCGGTGCGTCCTGCCCCGACCAGTCCGAACAGCCCCAGAATCTCGCCCTTGTGCGCATCGAAACTGATCGGCTCGCGCAGGCCCGGGCCGAGCAATCCATCGACTCTCAGCGCCACGGCACCGCGCGGTCGACCGCGATAATCGTAGATGTCCTGAATGTCGCGCCCGACCATGCAGGTCACCAGTTGATCATGGGTCAACTGGCTCATGTCGTCGAAGGTGCGCACGTAGCGGCCGTCCTTGAACACCGTCACCGCGTCGCAGATGCGGAACACTTCTTCCATGCGATGGGAGACGTAAAGCACGACTTTGCCTTCGTCGCGCAGCCGGCCGATGATCGCCATCAACCGGTCGATTTCCCGCGCCGAAAGGCTGCTGGTCGGTTCGTCAAAAGCAATCACATGCGCGCCTCGGGACAACGCCTTGGCGATTTCCACCAGTTGCCGCTGGCCGAGGGACAGGCGTCCGACCTTGGTCTGCGGGTCGATTTCATCGGCCAGTCCTTTGAGGCAAGCCAAGGCTTGCTGGCGCAGCGCGCCGCGATTGATCAGGCCGAAACTGGCCGGCAGGTGACCGAGAAACAGGTTCTCGGCCACGGTCATTTCCGGCACCAGATGCAACTCCTGGTGAATCACCGCCACGCCGCTGCCGATGCTGTCGGCGGTGGACTTGAACGCCATCGTCCGCTCGCCGATCTGCAGCTCGCCGCTGCTCGGAACGTAGGCACCGCCGAGGATCTTCAGCAGGGTCGATTTGCCGGCGCCGTTCTCGCCCATCAAGGCGTGAACCTGCCCGGGGTGAGCGACGAAACTGATGCCGTCCAGCGCCTTCACGCCCGGGAAGGTCTTGCCGATCCCGTTGAAACGCAGGCTGCCGCTGGCGCTGTGTTCTTGTGTCTGTACTTGCGCGTGCATTTAAGCCACCTCATCACACCGTTCAAGCGGCCCGGCTGCCCGGGCCGCCGCTGCCGTCAGTTCCACAGGCCGATCTTCTCCAGCTCCTGCTTGAAGTTGTCGCGGGTGATCAGGGTGACGTCGTCCATCGCGGTGTACTTCGGTGGTTCTTTGCCGGTGGTGACCCACTCGTGCATCATCTCGGCGGTCTTGTAGCCTTCGATGTGCGGGCTCGGCAGCATTGAACCGTAGAAGCCGCTGTTGGGCTTTTTCAGTTCGCCGATGGCGTCGGTGCCGTTGATGCCGATGCCGATCACATTGGCCGCGGCAAACCCGGCGGCTTCAGTGGCGCGCACGCCGCCGAGCACGGTGTTGTCGTTCATGCCGCCGATGATCAGGTTCTTCGCCGCACTCGGCAGCTTGACCAGCGCCGAGTTGGTGGCATCCATGCTGCCCGGTACGTCGAGGGTTTTCAGGGCGGCGGTCAGAATGTGATCTTTCGGCATGCCCGCGTCTTCGAGGGCCTTCATCGAGCCGTCGGTGCGCTTCTTGCCGGTGTCGAGTTCGTTGTAGGTGTTGACCACCGCGTAGGTGTCTTTCCAGTCCCAGTTACGCTTTTTCGCCTCGGCGGCCATGGCGGCGCCCTGCTTCTGGCCGACTTCGAAGGCGGCCATGCCGAGGTACGGCACGTCCTCCATGAACTTGCCATTGGCGTCGACGAAACGGTCGTCGACGGCGATCACTTTCAGGTCATTGAGTTTGGCCTTGGCCATGATCGCCGGGCCGAGGGACACATCCGGCGGGCAGATGACGAAGCCCTTGGCGCCGTTGGCCGCGAGGCTGTCGATGGCCGAGAGGGTTTTCTCGCCGTCCGGCACGGCGATCTTGATCAGCTCGAAGCCTTTGTCCTTGGCAGCTTTCTCGGCGAAGGCCCATTCAGTCTGGAACCACGGCTCTTCGGCCTGTTTGACCAGGAAGCCGATCTTCACCGGATCGGCGGCCAGCAGCGAACTGCTCAGGCTGAACGCAGTGACCGCCAGCGCGGTACTGCACAGGGTACGAATCCCGAAACGACGTTTCATAAGCAGACTCCTTGTTATTTTTCTTGAGCGTTATTTGAAAAACGTTAAAGCGGTCGAAGCGTTTCCTGCTAATCATGACGACAATAGTCATATCGTATGATGATTGGATTTCAGGCGGACCTTTCCACCTGGAAACCGCTTTTGTCAGTCGTGGTACATCACCGAGCGACCACCATCGATGGTGATGCACGAGGCATTGATGAACGGCGCTTCATCGCTGGCCAGAAACACGGCGGTCATCGCCACTTCAATCGGCTGACCGATGCGTTTGGGTGGATGCAGATCGAAAGCGCGCTGACGTTCGGCGTGTGGGTCGGCGAAGCCGTTCCAGTAATCGACGTTGAGCTGGGTTTCGATGTAGCCCGGGGCGATGGCGTTGACGCGAATGCCTTTCGGCGCGTACTCGATGCCTAGCGCGCGGGTCAGCCCGAGCAAGCCGTGCTTCGCCACCGGGTACGGGAAGCAGCCGGGAATAATGTTGGTGGAATGGGTCGAGGCAATGTTGATGATGCTGCCGATGCCCTGCTCGATCATCTGCGGCAATACGGCTTTGCAGCCATACCAGGCGCCGTCGAGGTCGATGGCGAAGCAGCGTTTCCAGTCTTCTTCGGTCATTTCCAGCGGATCGCGGAACACGTTGACCCCGGCGCAGTTGACCAGCACGTCGATGCGGCCGTGCAGCTCGATGGCCAGTTTGGCCATGGCGTGCAGGTCCTGCTGGCGCGAGACGTCGGCCTTGATCGCCTGCACATCGGCGCCCTGCTCGCGCCAATGCGCAGCGACTTTCTCGACCTTTTCAGCCTGGATATCGCTGATCACCAGTTTGGCCTGCTGCGAGGCGAAGGTCGCGACGATTGCTTCGCCGATGCCTTGAGCGGCACCGGTCAGCAGCACGACCTTGTTTTTCAGGCGCTCACCTTTCGGTGGCTCGGGCACCGGTGGCAGGGACAGAGGTTCAGCCATGGATCAGGACTCCTGTTCGAAAGCATAAAAAAACCGGGCATCTGACGATGACCGGTCTGGAAGGCTTCTGAAACAAAACAGGCGAGCGCAGGCCGCGGCACCGAAACGGTCCGAAGCGCTGACTCCGCTTTGGAGTGCGATGGAAATTCGCTGCATCACTTCACCTGTTTTGTTCTTTTTAAGTGTGAGTGCGTGTTACTGCTGGAGCCGACTATAAACCCGACCGCCGAATAATCTCAATATATAATTTTGCATCCCATATTTTGGGATCTAACCAGAAAAACGCGTACAGAGTTTTCCGGCCACATCCACCTTCAGCGACAGCACGGCGCCATCCAGCGGATGGTTCAGCGGACTTTTGGCGCTGGTGATGTACAGGGTTTTCAGGTCTACACCGCCGAATACGCAACTGGTCGGACGGCTGATCGGCAGGTCGATCTTGCGGTCGATCTGGCCATCCGGTGTCAGGCGCAGCAGGCAGCTGCCGTCCCAGCGGGCGTTCCACACGTAGCCTTCGGCGTCCATCGCCGAACCGTCCGGGCCGCCGTGCTGATCGGCGCTGTACCAAGGCTGGGCGGTGTCGAGGTTGCCGTCGGTGTGAATGAAATAGCGATACAAGGTGCTGTCGAGGCTGTCACCGAACAACAAAGTCGTGCCGTCGTCGCTCCAGAGCAGCGTATTGGGAATGCCCAGGCCGCGCAGCAATGGCGTGACCCTTTTATCCGGATCAACGCGGAACAGCCCGCCGGACCGACGCGTGATCGGCAGATCCTCGCCCTGCTCGCCGATGTTGTTTTGCATGGTGCCGAGCCACAAGCGGCCCTGGCCATCGCAACGTGCCTCGTTGGCGCGGTTGCCCGGTTGCGGATCGGCTATGCAGAACAGCGTCAGTCGCGGCTCAAGTCCGGGGGAATCGAGATCGAGCCGGTAGACGCCGCTGCTCAGGGTCACCAGCGCGTCGCCGCTGGCGCAGGGAATGAACGCCGAGACGTGCTCCGGCATCTGCCAGATCTGCACGTTCTGCCCGATCAGCCGCAGCGCCTGCTTGCCAGCAATGTCCACCCAGTACAGCGCCTGGGTAGGCGCATCCCAGAACGGGCCTTCGCCCAGTTGCGCCCGATGCTCTGTCACCGCAGTCCACGTCATGCAACCTCCTGTCTTGTTGTTTTTGTCAGCTGGCTTTTTTGTCAGCCATCACCTGCGGGTAGAACCGCTTGATGGCCAGGTCGGCATTGTCGATCAGGGTCATGCAGGCCCACACCCCGCGCGCGGCATCCCGGGCGGCGATGGCGTCGGCCATGTCTTTGTGGATGGGCAGAGTGCGGCGCAATTCATCGGGATCGGCCGCAGAAACTTCGAAGGACACGGCGAGCAATGCGCCGAGGGCCGGCACCATTTGCTCGATGAATTGATTGTGGCTGGCGGCGAGAATGCATTCGTGGAAGAACTGGTCAGCACGGTTGTAATCGATACCGCTGTCCACTGCCCGTTCCAGCGCGTTGTAAGCCTGCTGCACCGCTTGCACCTGTTCCACGGTCGCCCGCTCGCAGGCCCAGCGCACCGCCATCGGTTCGATGGTGCGGCGCAGGTCGAGCAGGTCATCGACGAAGTTTTCCGGCAGGCCGCTGCGCGACAGCCAGCCCACGACTTGCGGATCGAAAAGGTTCCAGCGTTTGATCGGCAACACCCGCGTGCCGACTTTCGGCCCGACTTCGAGCATGCCTTTGGCGACGAGGGTCTTGATGGCTTCGCGGATCACCGTGCGGCTGACACCGAGCTGCTCGCCCAGATCGGCCTCGACCTTGATCGCCTGCCCCGGCTTGACCTGGCCGGCGGCAATCCAGGCACCCAGCCAGTCAACCGTTGATGCGTGGAAACTGCTCGACATGGACACTCCGAAGCCGTTCGCTGTGGATGCCCAAGCTAATCATCATATGATTAAACGTCAATCGGGATTTTTAGGCTGGCGGACACAAGGCCTCAGGGGTACAACTCATCCCCCCGAAGCGACCGACCTCAGGGGGCCGGAGGTGAGATCAATGGCACTGCCTGGTCAGCAAAACTTTCGGTATAAACGACGTCCTTGGTTGCCCCCGCCACTTCCGCGAAGCGACAGGCAAAGAACTGGCTTCCATGATTGGAAACACCCCCAGCGCTGGTCAAGAAGTTGAACCGCAGATCCCTGACGTGCGAATCCCTTTTTTGCGGCGGGACAATCATATTGATGACCAACCGCACGTAAGCGAGCGCTTCGCCATGTTCGAAAACGCGGTCAATTTCCAATCCATGAGTATTTTCATCGCGGGGGGGATTCTGGGTACTGAGCCAACCAGTGACAGGGGAGGAGTTGAATGCCACGACTTTTGAAACTTTGATCAGGTGCTCGCTGGATCTGGGCATTGCATAGGCCAACTGCTGCGCCAGACCGCCTCCAAGGGAATGCCCCAAAGCAACGACCTTCACATCAGGCGGCAGTCGATGCTGGCGAATGCGGGTCTGTATTTCATCCTCGAAGACCCGAGCCACAATATCTCGCGTTATATCGTATTGGTCTTCGCCACGCAGTTTTGTCGGGATGAACCAGCGAGCATTGGATTCCCAGTCCTGACGCTGATCACCCTCGGTACCACGAAAAACGATAGCGACCTCGGAAACGTCACTGCTTCCCTTGCCCGTTCGATGCTCCCATACACTGAAAAACAACTTCGCTTTCTCAGCCTTTTTGGCCAGATTGGGTCCAGGGAACTGAGTCCATGCGTACCAGCCGGGCGTGGGGATCGTCACATCACTGTGAGGTTTACACGATCGCTCGAACTGCTTGGATAAGGGCTCGGTCACTTGTTTGATATTGGCCTGCACCAGTTGTTGCTTGTAATCAGGCCATTTCAAGTGATAGGCATTCGCCGCGAGGGCTGTATAAACCCAATAATTCTTCGCGACTGTTTCAACGTCATGATGAATCGTGTAACTGCTCTGATCATGCTCTCGAATCAGTACGGTGTCCGGTTTCTGTACCCATGAGCTGCATCCCGTCTGCAAAACGATCAACGTCAGCGCACCGACTTGATGTCTGTTCATTTCCATGCCCCTTCTGGCGAGTGGCATCTTGCCACACTACAGCTATAGCAGCTGCCGGAAAGGATTCAAGCGGGCTCGATCTGCGCAGTGGCGCCAGGCGGACAACATCTCAAGGTTCAAGACCTATCGGGAAAAACTCACCGCCACTCCAAATACCCAACCATCGCTGATCGTCGATCTCACGGCTGACAGCCAGCTCCACTAACTGATAGAACACGTTGCGGTGGATCAGCGCTTCGAGGTTGGTGCGCACATGCACGTAAGGGGCAGGTTCTTGCGTCGCTGGATCGATCTCGACCCGGATCGGATGCTCCGGGCCGGCTTCCGTTGTTTCATCGACGTTGGTGGTAAAGCGCAGCAGTTGCGCCTCACCCTCGCCTTCCACCTCGACGGCAATCGCCACGAATGGCGCGTAATCGACCTTGATCCCGACCTTCTCCACCGGAGTAATCAAGAAATAATCATCGCCGTCGCGGCGGATGATGGTGGAGAACAGCTTGACCATCGGCTTGCGCCCGATCGGCGTGCCCAGGTAATACCAGGTGCCGTCACGGGCGATGCGCATGTCGATGTCGCCGCAGAAATCCGGGTTCCACAAGTGCACCGGCGGCAAGCCTTTGGTTTTGGGGATTTGCCCCAGCAGATCATTGGCTTTTTGCGGGCCACTCATGGCGTACTCCTTGATTACTGGTCCCCGACGCCAAGCAGACTGCGCGCGTACTGCGCAAGCGGTGGGCCGATCAGGTCTTCGGGCTTGTTGTCGTGGAACGTCAGTAAACCGCCACGACTCTTGATCCGTGCAGTATCAATCAAATACTGGGTGCTGGTCTCGATCAACATGATCTGAATCACGCCGCCGTCGATACCGAGGCGATCCACGGCTTCCTGATCGAGCCACTCATCGGAGTTGCCGATGCGGTCGTCGGCCTTGGCGAAACGGGTGTACAGCAGGTAGTGGGCACCGGCGTCGCGGGCTTCGCCCATCGCCTGATCGAGGCCTTCCGGCGCACGGGCGCGGCGGACCATCGGGAAGTACTCGACGAAGCCTTTGAAGGCCTCTTCAGCCACTACGTTGGGCCGCGGGTAAGAACCACCCGGCGGCGCGAACGAGCCTTGCGCAATGTAGATGAACGAATCCGGCTGAATGCGGAAGTTGTTTACGCGACGGCTGTCGCTGTGGTCCAGCAGCCCCGCGTCGCTCATCTGGTAGCGAGTCCCTTCGGCCATGTCACTGACAGTCATACAGCCGCCCAGCGCCAAAACGGCCAGCAGCAAAACCAGGCTACGCATCCTAATCCTCCAGAAGCCGGTGACGGAAAACCGGCGAATGGCCGTAGGATGCAGCTTTTGCGCCAGTCCTTGGAAATGTGCAGGTGTCCGCTTTGAAATAAGGCGTTGTGGTTAAACCGGGCTTAGCCGCCGATGATTTTCATGACGGTCGCGCCGCCGGAGAACGCGACTTCCTGTTTGTCGCCCAGCGCCTTGACCAGCAGCCGCTGCAACGCTGGCAGCGCCTCATGACGCGGCTTGTCGAGCAGGTCACCGACGTAGTGGCGGTTGCTCGACGACAGGCAGCCATGCAGCCATCCGGTGGACGACAGACGCAGTCGCGAGCAGGTTCGGCAGAACGGCACACTTTCGTTGGCAATCACGCCGAAGTTGCCCCGACCGGGAATCGCATAGCGAACCGCCGTCGCGTCCACTGGCGCGTCTGTTTGCGCGTACTCGTAATGTTCGCCGATCAGGCTCAGCAGCTGTTGCAGGCTGACGAACTGTTGCAGGAAGGCGTTGGAATCAGTGGCCAGGTGGCCCATGCGCATCAGCTCGATGAATCGCAGCTCGAAGCCGCGCTCGAGGCAGTAATCGAGCAGCGGCATCACCTGGTCGAGGTTCTGCCCGCGCAACGGCACCATGTTGACCTTGATCTTCATCCCCGCCGCGGCCGCCTGATCCATGCCATCCAGCACGGTGGCCAGATCGCCGCCACGGGCAATGCTGCGGAACGCGCCGGCGTCCAGGGTATCGAGGGAAACGTTGAGGCGTCGCAGGCCGGCATCGACCAGCAGCGGGAGCTTTTTCGCAAGGAGCTGACCGTTGGTGGTCAGGCTGATGTCTTCCAGACCCATCTTGCCGACGGCGCTCATGAAAGATTCGAGTTTGGGGCTGACCAGCGGCTCGCCGCCGGTAATGCGCAGGCGCTCGATACCCGCGGCTTCGATCAGATAAGCCACGCCGCGTGCCATGGCCTCGGCCGACAATTCATCCTGCGCAGCCACCAGCCGCTTGCCGTTGGGCACGCAGTAGGTACAGGCGTAATTGCAGGCTGAAGTCAGACTGATCCGCAAATTGCGAAAACGCCTGCCTTGACGGTCAACGATCATGAAGCACTCCGGCGATGGAAAATCGAGCGGCTAAAACTTGACTCACAATTCAAGTTTTAGCAAGCCCTATGCCTGAGTATATTCCTGCGGTACTGCGCCATGTAGCGAAAAACACGGCGCATAAGGCAACTGAATGATTCAGCTGCTCGGCGTTTCAGGGTCGCGCTTGCGCTTGTTGCCCATGCGCACGCCAATATCCATCAGGAACTGGAAGAAACCTTCCTGATCTTCCAGCACATTGCTCCAGAACGGCGAGTGATACAGCGCCACCGCGCCGTGCACCAGCGCCCAGGATGCGCAGTAATGGAAGTACGGCGGCACGTCTTCGAGCTTGCCTTCGCTGATGCGGCCCTTGATGAGCAGCGTCAGGCGTTCGAAGTTCGAGGCACGGATCTTGTGCAGCTCCTCGACCATCTCGGGCACCTGATTGCCTTTGACCACCTTCTCTTCCAGGCGATCGAACAGGCGATAGCGCTGCGGGTCGCGCATGCGGAATTCAAAGTAGGCACGGGACAGCGCTTCCTTGTCCTTGTCGACATCGGCCGAGTGCAACAGCTCGTTCAAGTCGCGCTCGTAATCGAGCATCAGGCGCAGATAGATTTCGGCCTTGGACTTGAAGTGCTTGTAGATCGTGCCTTTGCCGATACCCACGGCATCAGCAATCATCTCGACGGTGACACTGTCTTCACCTTGTTCGAGGAACAGCTTGAGCGCGGTATCGAGAATTTCTTGCTCGCGGCGACGAAACTCACGGACCTTACGAGGTTCTTTGTGCATAAGAAAAGGTCTGTAGGGGTCAAAATTCGAAGCCGCGTATTATGCCTAACTTGCGCAAAAATGCACGGATCATCCGACCATATCTGTGTTTCTTGTTCATTTCACGAACGTTTCGGGGGGAATGAGAACATAACCGAAGCGAACGTATTCCAAATTTGTTTAAAAACCCCGGCCGGCCAACTGGACTCGGCGCCAGACTGATCAATACTTGAACTGTCGGGCGACATCTCCCCCAAGTGTCGCGCCGGTAAAGGTACCAAGGGACCGCGTGCCTTTGTTTTACTCCTAATGGTCTTAACCCGGATTCACCCCCCAGAACCCGGGTTTTTTTTGCCTGCGATTCAGGCTTTTACATGCGCCAGCGGAAACAGGCGCTTGAAGTTCTCGGTGGTCTGCTCGGCAAAGCGCTCGTAGTTCTCGCCGCGCAGCATCGCCAGAAACTCTGCCACTTCCCGCACGTATTGCGGCAGGTTCGGTTTGCCGCGATACGGGATCGGCGCCAGATACGGCGAATCGGTTTCCACCAGCAGGCGATCAGCCGGAACCTTGCTCGCCACATCGCGCAGCGCATCGGCATTGCGGAAGGTGACGATGCCCGACAGGGAAATGTAATACCCCATGTCCAGCGCCGCCTTGGCCATGTCCCAGTCTTCGGTGAAGCAATGCAACACACCGGCCTGGGGCAGCGCGGCTTCGCGCAGCAGCTCGAGCGTATCGGCACGGGCGCCACGGGTGTGGATGATCACCGGTTTGCCAGTCTGCTGTGCTGCTTGCAGGTGCAGTCGGAACGACTCCTGCTGCAGTTCCGCCGCTTCCGGCTCGTAGTGATAGTCCAGACCGGTTTCGCCGATCGCCACCACTTTCGGGTGATTGAGCTCGTGCAACAGCCAGTCCAGCGCCGGCGCCGCGCCCGGCTGCACATCCAGCGGATGTACGCCGACTGAGCAATCGACATCATCGTAGCGCTCGGCGAGGGCTTTGACGTCGGCCGCGTTGTCGGCGCTGACGCCGATGCACAGGAAGTGTCCGACCCCGCGCTGACGGGCCGCATCCAGCGCGGCATCCAGGGAACCGTCGTGAGCGGCGAGGTCGAGGCGATCAAGGTGACAATGGGAATCTACGAGCATAAAAAGGACTGCAACTTACATCGTATGAGTGGGACGGTCGGATTTCAGGGCTCCGGCCAGATGAGTTTCGATGCGACTGCGCGCGGTGTTGTCGCCATCGTTGAATTGCACGCCGACACCGGCTGCGCGGTTACCCTGGGCGCCTTTGGGGGTGATCCAGGCCACTTTGCCGGCCACCGGAATCTTCTCCGCCTCGTCCATCAGGTTCAGCAGCATGAACACCTCGTCGCCCAACTTGTAGCTCTTGTTGGTCGGGATGAACAGGCCACCGTTCTTGATGAACGGCATGTAGGCGGCGTAAAGGACCGACTTGTCCTTGATGGTCAGGGACAGGATGCCGTTGCGCGGCCCCGGGCTGACAGGTTCATTCATGTTGACCTCCACTGCTGATGTTCAGAGTCTAGGTACACATTCTTATCTTTGGCCAGGCAAGCTCGCCCATTGCACCAGCAACGCTTCCAGCAGCAACGCCGCATTGAGGTTGGCCTTGCTCAGGACTTTCTGGCGCTGGGCGAGGATCCAGTCCTGAATATCCAGCACTTTAGGCTGAGCACTTTTCTGCGCCAGGTACTGCACGACCTTGCGCATATCGGTCAGGCCGAGGCCTGCTTCATCCTGGGTCAATTGATAGCGCAGGATCAGGCTCGACCAGTCGCAGAACCAGTCGAACAGCCGCAGCATCGGAATGTTTTTCCACTCCTCGGCCAGTTGCGTCGGCGATTGCTGCTGCTTGAGCAGCTTCTTCACGCCTTCGACAACCTGCGAACGCTGTTCACGCACGCCCTGCCCCTGCAACGTGACGGCGGCCAACGGCGAGCCGGCGGCCAGGGTCAACAGTTCGACCCGTTCGTCTTCGGAACATTCCGGCAATGCCTGAGCCAGCCATTGCAGGCTCATGGATTCGCTCGGCAGCGGACAGGCCTGCTGCACGCAGCGGCTCTTGATGGTCGGCAACAACCGGCTCGGCTGGTGGCTGACCAGCAGCAGCACGGTATCGCCGGACGGCTCCTCAAGGCTCTTGAGCAAGGCGTTGGCGGCGTTGATGTTCATCGACTCCACCGGTTCGATCAGCACCACCTTGCGCCCGCCCAGTTGTGCGGTCTGCACCACGAAACTGACCAGATCACGCACCTGATCGACCTTGATCGCCTTGTCCGCTTCCTCCGGTTCGAGGATGTAATTGTCCGGGTGGCTGCCGGCCTTGAGCAGCAGACAGGATTTGCACTCGCCGCAGGCTTCAGGCGTCGGACGCTGGCACAGCAGGCTGGCCATCAGTCGCTCGGCCAGCGCGCGCTTGCCGATCCCGGCCGGCCCGTGCAGCAGATACGCGTGGGCATGCTGAGTGCGACCGGCCAGTTGCTGCCAGAGGCTGTCCTGCCACGGATAGGCCTCAGCCACGGCTCAGCTCCAGCAAATTCGGAATCAGGGTATCCAGCGATTGTTGAACCTTGGCCAACGGCTGACCGGCGTCGATCCGCACGTAACGCGCCGGATCGGCTTCGGCGCGCTTGAGGAAAGCACTGCGTACGGCCTCGAAAAACTCACGGCCTTCCAGCTCGAAACGATCCAGACGTCCACGAGCACTGGCGCGGGCCAAACCGATTTCCACCGGCAGATCGAAAATCAGCGTCAGGTCGGGACGCAAGTCGCCCTGCACGAAAGTCTCCAGCGCCGCGATGCGCTCCAGCGACAAGCCACGACCGCCACCCTGATAGGCGTAAGTCGAATCGGTGAAACGGTCACACAGCACGACCGCACCACGGGCCAGTGCCGGTCGAATGACTTCAGCCAGATGCTGGGCACGGGCGGCGAACACCAGCAACAGCTCGGTGTCCGGGTTCATAACTTCGTCGACCGGGGCCAGCAACACCTCACGAATGCGCTCGGCCAGCGGCGTACCGCCGGGCTCGCGGGTCAGCACCACTTCAATACCGGCGGCGCGCAGGCGCTCGGCGAGGTATTCGCGGTTGGTGCTTTTGCCGGCGCCTTCCGGGCCTTCCAGGGTAATAAACAAGCCAGTCACAGGCAGTCCTTAATCAAAGTCATTGCGTGTTTTGGGGAGCGGAGGCTTCCGGTTCCGGCGTCGGCGCAGGCTCTTGAGCAGGCGGCTGCGGCAACGACTCCGGTGCAGTGTCGGGAGAGGCGGCAGGTATCGCCTCCTCGGCTGCCGGAGCGGTTTCGGGCGCAGTCGTCGGCGCCGGGCTCGAGCGGTAATCCGCGCGCCGCTTGAGCTGGTACTCGCGCACCGCATTGTTGTGCGCGTCCAGATCATCGGAGAACACGTGACTGCCATCGCCCCGGGCAACAAAGTAGAGGCTGGTGCCATCCACCGGGTTGAGTGCGGCGTGAATGGCTTCACGTCCGACCATGGCGATCGGCGTCGGCGGCAGGCCGGGAATCATGTACGTGTTGTACGGCGTGGCTTCCTTGAGATGCGCACGAGTCAGCTTGCCGTTGTAGCGGTCACCCAGGCCGTAGATCACCGTCGGATCGGTCTGCAGCTGCATGCCCAGCGCCATGCGACGTACAAAGACGCCGGCAATCTGGCCACGTTCCTGAGGCACGCCGGTTTCCTTCTCCACCAGCGACGCCATGATCAGCGCCTGATAGGGCTCGGTGTAAGGCACGTCGGCGGAGCGTTTTTCCCACTCCTTGGCCAGCACTTCGTCGAGACGGTCGAAAGCCTTTTTCAGCAGTTCGGTATCGGTCACGCCGCGCACGAAGCGGTAGGTATCGGGGAAGAAGCGGCCTTCAGGGAACAGGCCCTTGTGACCGATTTTGGCCATCACATCACTGTCGCTCAGGCCGTTGAGGGTCTGCTCGATCTTTTCATCTTTGGCCAGCGCGGCGCGCACTTGATGGAAATTCCAGCCTTCGACCAGGGTCAGGCTGTACTGAACCACATCGCCGCGCTTCCACAGGTCGATCAGGCCGTTGACGGTCATGCCCGGCTGCATGCGGTATTCACCGCTGTGAATCGGCGTGCCGGCGAGGTTGAAACGCCAATAGACCCGCAGCCAGAACGCGTCCTTGATGACGCCATCGGCTTCGAGTCCAAGAAAAGTACGGGTCGGGGTGGATCCCTTTGGCACATCCAGCAGTTCTTCCTGCGTGATGTTCAGGGGCTGTTCCAGTGCCGAATGAATCTTCCAGGCGCTGGCGCCCAACAGCAGCCCTGCCAGAACCAGTCCGGTTTCCAGCAGCAGCAAAAGTTTACGTCTCACGAATCAGGCATCCAGTAGCGCGCGGGCAATGGTTTGCAGTTTACGGGTGAGCGGGCCAACCGGCCAGCTCAGAGCAGCACAGGCGCGTACCGGCCAGACGCCATACACGCTGTTGCAGACAAAGACTTCATCGGCCCATTGCAGCTGTTCGAGGGGGATGTCGGTGATTTGCACGGGGATGCCCAGGGACTCTGCCTGAAACAATATTTCTGCGCGCATCACCCCGGCCACGCCGCAGCGTTTCAGGTCCGCCGTGATCAGCACACCGTCACGCACCAGAAACAGATTGCTGAACACGCCTTCGATCACCCGACCGGCCTGATCGAGCATCAAACCTTCGGCGTGTTCACTGTCCTGCCATTCGGCGCGGGCAATAACCTGTTCCAGTCGATTGAGGTGCTTGAGCCCGGCGAGCAACGGCTGTCTGGACAAACGCGTGCTACACGGAAACAGGCGAACGCCCTGCTCGGCGTGGGCCGCTGGATAAGCGGCGGGAGGATTGCCTTGCAGAATGCGTCGGCCCTGCGCTGAAGGATCCGGCGCATAACCGCGCAATCCGTCGCCACGGGTGAGGATGAGTTTGAGCACGCCCTCGCCCATCGCGGCGGCATAGGATTGCAGCTCATGGCGAACCCGCTCGATGTCGGCTGCGATGGCCAGACGCGCACAGCCGTCGGCCAGACGCGTCAGATGCCGATCCAGCAGCAACGGCTGACCGCTACGCACGGCGATGGTCTCGAACAGGCCGTCGCCGTAAGCCAGGCCGCGATCTTTCAGCGACAGAGCGTCAGCCGGCAGACCGTCGACCCAGCAGTCCATCAGCCGGCGAACCGACGGAACGCCAACGTGCCGTTGGTGCCGCCAAATCCGAACGAGTTGGACAGCACGACATCGATATCCATGTTGCGCGCGGTGTGCGGCACGAAATCGAGGTCGCAGCCTTCGTCCGGCTCATCGAGGTTGATGGTTGGTGGCGCCACCTGGCTGTTGATCGCCAGCACGCTGAAGATCGCCTCGACCGCGCCCGCCGCACCCAGCAGGTGACCGGTCATGGACTTGGTGGAGCTGACCGCCAGCTTGTAGGCGTGATTACCGAACACCGACTTGATCGCGTTGGCTTCAGCGAGGTCACCGGCCGGGGTCGAAGTGCCGTGGGCGTTGATGTATTGCACTTGATCGACGTTGATCTTCGCATCGCGCAGCGCGTTGGTGATGCAGCGCGCGGCACCAGCGCCGTCGGCGGGTGGCGAAGTCATGTGGAAGGCGTCGCCACTGGTGCCGAAACCGATCAGCTCGGCGTAGATGGTCGCGCCACGGGCCTTGGCGTGCTCGAGCTCTTCGAGCACCAGGGCACCGGCGCCGTCGGACAGTACGAAGCCGTCACGGCCCTTGTCCCACGGACGGCTGGCGCGGGTCGGCTCGTCGTTGCGGGTCGACAGCGCACGGGAAGCACCAAAGCCGCCCATGCCCAGACCGCACGCGGCCATTTCGGCACCGCCGGCAATCATCACGTCGGCTTCGTCGTACATGATGTTGCGCGCCGCCATGCCGATGCAGTGCGTACCGGTGGTACACGCTGTGGCGATGGCGTAGTTAGGCCCCTGTGCACCCAGGTGGATGGACAGGAAACCGGAAATCATATTGATGATCGAGCCAGGCACAAAGAACGGAGAAATCCGGCGCGGGCCAGTCTCGTGCAGCGTGCGGCTGGTTTCTTCGATGTTGGTCAGACCGCCGATACCCGAACCCATGGCCACGCCAATGCGTTCACGGTTGGCATCGGTGACTTCCAGACCGGCATTGCGTACGGCTTGAAAGCCGGCCGCCAGACCGTACTGAATGAACAGGTCGAGCTTGCGCGCTTCCTTGACCGACAGGTATTCCTCGACATTGAAGCCCTTTACCGAGCCGCCAAAGCGGGTGGAATAGGCAGAAAGGTCGGTGTGTTCGATCAGACCAATGCCACTGCGGCCAGCCAGAATGCCCTGCCAACTGCTCGGCACATCCGTGCCCAGTGGCGACAACATACCCATACCGGTGACTACGACGCGTCTACGCGACACAGCACTCTCCTTTTTCAAATGACGACTTTGCATCAGGCCTAAAGAAAAAACCGCACGCCATGATGGCAGTGCGGTTTTTCCATGACAGCAAGCAACGATTACAAACTATTACGCCTGGTGGCTAGTAACGTAGTCGATTGCAGCTTGTACAGTAGTGATCTTCTCAGCTTCTTCGTCAGGGATTTCGGTCTCGAATTCCTCTTCCAGAGCCATCACCAGCTCAACGGTGTCAAGGGAGTCGGCACCCAGGTCTTCTACGAAGGAAGCGGTGTTGACCACTTCTTCTTCTTTAACACCCAGTTGCTCGGCAACGATTTTCTTGACGCGCTCTTCGATGGTGCTCATACCTTGTTTTCACTCCTAATGGACAAATTCAGGCAGCTGGCCAGTGGGTAAGTGTATAGAAAGACTTTTCAGCTTTTCAACTGAAAGCTTCACTCCTCAAACCCTGCGGCCCTCTGCCTATAAATAGATTGCAGCTTTATAACGGATTTTAGACAGCTCGTATGACATTTTTTTGAAGCAATCCGTCACATTTGAATTACATGTACATCCCGCCGTTAACCGGGATTGTAGCCCCGGTCACGTATGCCGCACCGTCGGATGCAAGAAAAGCGACCACGGACGCGATCTCTTGAGCTTGTCCCAGACGGCCCAGCGGAATCTGCGTCTGCAAGGCTTCACGCTGTGCTTCAGGCAGCTCGCGAGTCATATCGGTGTCGATGAACCCTGGGGTTACCGAGTTGACCGTAATCGAACGCGAACCGACTTCACGCGCCATGGCACGGCTGAAACCTTCCAGACCGGCCTTGGCGGCTGCATAGTTTACTTGGCCAGCGTTGCCCATGGCACCCACCACCGAGCCAATACTGATAATTCGGCCCCAACGCGCCTTGGTCATGCCGCGCAGAACGCCCTTGGACAGGCGATACAGACTGTTCAGGTTGGTATCGATCACGTCGTACCACTCGTCGTCTTTCATGCGCATCATCAGGTTATCGCGGGTGATGCCGGCATTGTTGACCAGAATCGCTACCGGAGCACCGAACTGCTCCTGGATGCTCGCCAGCACCTTGGTGACCGATTCGTCGCTGGTGACGTTCAGTTCGAAACCTGCGCCCTGGATGCCGTTTTCCTTCAGGGTCGCAGCAATACGCTCGGCGCCCGAAGCGGAAGTCGCGGTGCCAACAACGATGGCGCCCTGACGACCCAGTTCCAGTGCGATAGCCTGGCCGATGCCACGGCTTGCGCCGGTGACCAGTGCAACTTTACCTTGCAGACTCATGCAAGCTTCTCCTGATTCAGACAGCCGCTGCGCGAGCAGCAGCAAAAGCGTCTGGGGTATTGAGGTTGGAAGTCGAAACGCCTTCGGCGCAACGTTTGTTCAGACCGGCCAGCACCTTGCCAGGGCCGCACTCGACCAGATTGGTCGCACCTTTGGCGGCCAGGGTTTGTACGGACTCGACCCAGCGGACCGGCTTGTAGAGTTGCTCCAGCAGATCACGCTTGAGGGTTTCCAGATCCGCCGGCACCTGAGCGCTGACGTTCTGTACCACAGGGATCTGCGGTGCCTGCCAGTCGATGGCAGCGATGGACTCGGCGAAGCGCTCGGCAGCCGGACGCATCAGCTCGCAGTGCGAAGGCACGCTGACCGGCAGCGGCATGGCGCGCTTGGCACCACGGGCCTTGCAGCCTTCAATGGCGCGCTCAACGGCCGCCTTGGCACCGGCGATCACTACCTGACCCGGGGAGTTGAAGTTCACCGCGCTGACCACTTCGCCTTGCGCCGCTTCGGCACATGCAGCGAGAACGTCGGCATCTTCCAGGCCTAGGATGGCAGCCATGCCGCCCTGCCCGGCCGGAACAGCTTCCTGCATCAGCTGGCCACGGCGCTCAACGAGTTTTACCGCATCGGCAAGGCTCAGGCTGCCGGCAGCGACCAGCGCGCTGTATTCACCCAGGCTGTGACCGGCAACGAAGGCCGGACGCGCACCACCTTCCGCCAGCCACAGACGCCACAGGGCGATCGAAGCGGTCAGAATGGCCGGTTGGGTTTTATCGGTTTGATTGAGCAGGTCTTCCGGGCCCTGCTGGGTCAGCGCCCACAGGTCGTAGCCCAGAGCATCGGATGCTTCTTTGAAAGTTTCGAGGATCAACGGATGTTGCGCGCCCAGCTCGGCCAGCATGCCGAGGGACTGCGAACCCTGTCCTGGAAAGACGAATGCGAGGGAAGCAGACATGTAACAAGCCCCTAATGATCTTGTCGTCGGAAAAATGGCATCCCGCTAGAGGGACGCAAGAAACTGACAGTTGGATGGCCCTTTGAACCGGGCGGTCACATTTAAGCATTGTCCGACGAAAACGCCTAAGACAACAAATCCTCCAGACGGCCGTGCAGGCGTTCGGGAAGATTCTCCTGAATCTCGATCAGCGCTCGCTGAATGGCACTCTGAAATCCCTGAACCCCGGCCGAACCGTGACTTTTCACGACAATGCCCTGCAAACCGAGGAAGCTTGCGCCATTATGTCGCGCCGGTGCCAGATCAGCCTGCAGACGCTTCATCAATGGCAACGCCAGAGCGCCGACAGCGCGGGAGGCGAGGTTTTTCTTGAACAAAGCCTCGATGCGCGCAGCGATCATGGTCGCCAGGCCTTCGCTGGACTTGAGCAGAATATTGCCGACAAAACCATCGCAAACCACCACGTCCGCCTCGCCGCGATACAAACCGTCACCTTCGATGAAGCCGATGTAATTGATGCCCCGGGCAGCCTGCAGCAACGTCGCAGCAAGCTTGACCTGCTGATTGCCCTTGATGTCTTCGGTGCCGATATTCAGCAGCGCGACACGCGGGCGAGCGATACCCAGCGTTTGCGCCGCCACGGAACCCATCACGGCGAACTGCAACAGATGCTCGGCACTGCAATCGACGTTGGCGCCCAGATCAAGCAACTGGCAATAGCCCTTCTGAGTAGGGATCGCGGCGACCATGGCCGGACGATCAATCCCCGGCAGGGTCTTGAGCACAAATCGCGACAGCGCCATCAAGGCACCGGTATTGCCGGCACTGACACAGGCCTGAACCTTGCCGTCACGCAGCAATTCGAGAGCGACACGCATCGACGAATCCGGCTTGCCACGCAGGGCCTGAGCAGGTTTTTCGTCCATGGTGACGACTTCGGACGCCGGAACAATCGTCAGGCGCGCGCGATCGGCAGCCGATTGGCCGGTGATCAGTTCTTCAAGAAGGGAGGGTTGACCGACGAGGGTCAGGTGCAGCGAGGGCGTAGCAGAAAGGCAAGCAAGGCTGGCCTGAACAATGCTGCGGGGACCGAAGTCCCCGCCCATTGCGTCAATCGCGATGACTTGAGCGGACAAGTGATTACTCGTCAGCGCCCTTGTCGATCACTTTACGGCCACGGTATACGCCTTCTGGCGATACGTGGTGACGCAGGTGAACTTCACCAGTGGTTTTTTCTACAGACAGGGTGCTAGCCTCGAGAGCGTCGTGCGAACGGCGCATGTCACGGGCAGAGCGGGATTTTTTGTTCTGCTGAACAGCCATAATTGATTAACTCCTAAACGTTTGGGTCACGCTTTAACTGCGCCAATACACTGAACGGGTTGGACCGCGTTACCTCGTCCTCGCTCGGTTCGGGCTCATCTGCTCCCGCCGGCTGCTGGCATTCTTCCGGATGATGAGCAGGCACAATGGGCAAGGCGAGCAGAAGCTCCTCCTCGATCAGTGACTGCAGATCCAATGGATCTTCGCCCAGTTCCAGCACGTCATAACCTTTCGGTAACGACTGGGTATTCGCACCCTCCTTCACAACAGCGTAACTGCATTCGCTGTGGATCGGCAGGGTGACCAGCTCAAGACAACGCTGGCAAACCATTTTGACTTCGGTGTCGATAAAGCTGTGGATTACCACAGATTTACGTTCATCTCGTTCAAAAACGAATTTTGCCTGCACCGTACCGACATCGTCGGAAAGCGGGTCGCAGAGTCTCTTCAAATCGGCCAGCAGCAGTTCACCTTGAAGGGTGGTGCCACGGTCAGCCAATTTGCGCGGGTCAACGTGAGGTGGAATCGGGTCATTCAACATAGGCGCAGCATTATAGGGATGCACCCACCCATGTCAAAGGAAATTGTGCCCTGTCCGTCACTTGCGCGCCTCCGCTAGAATCTGTCGCCTGCCTCTGGAGATGCGAATGCTGCCTTTATTACTCGCTTCAAGCTCGACCTATCGTCGGGAATTGCTCAGCCGCCTGCGCCTGCCGTTCGTCTGCAGCTCGCCGGATATCGATGAAAGCCATCGCCCGGACGAGTCGGCAATCGAGCTGGTCAAACGCCTCGCCGAACAGAAAGCCCGCGCCCTGGCCGACAGCCACCCCGCTCACTTGATCATCGGCTCCGATCAGGTTGCGGTACTCGGCGAGCGCATCATCGGCAAGCCGCACACCTTCGAAAACGCCCGCGAACAACTGATGGCCGCCAGCGGCGCCAGCGTGACCTTCCTCACCGGCCTGGCCCTGCTCAACAGCCAGACGGGCCACTGCCAAGTCGACTGCGTGCCTTTCACCGTGCACATGCGCGTACTGGATCAGGCCCGCGTCGAGCGCTATCTGCGCGCCGAGCAGCCCTACGACTGCGCCGGCAGCTTCAAGGCCGAGGGACTGGGCGTGAGCCTGTTTCAATCCACCGAAGGCCCAGACGCCACCAGCCTGATCGGCCTGCCACTGATTCGCCTGATCGACATGCTATTGACGGAAGGCGTACAGATTCCCTGAACCACAAAAAACCGGCCCTCAGGCCGGTTTTTCTTGCAGCATTCGATCAGCGTAACGACGGGCCGTTAAAACCCATCCACATTGCCAGTTTCTCGGCAACGCTGGCACCGAGCTTCTTCGAGAAGCGGTCGAACGGCGATTCCTGAACGGTGAAGTCCACCAGTTCCTTTTCGCCAATCACGTCACGCGCCACCGAACTGGCATTGCCCAGACCATCGATCAGCCCCAATGGCAGCGCCTGCTCGCCAGACCAGACCAGCCCGGAGAACAGCTCCGGATGCTCTTTGTCTTTCAAGCGATCGCCACGCCCCTGCTTGACGCTATTGATGAACTGCTTGTGCGTGGTATCCAGCACACTTTGCCAGAACGCCGTCTCTTCCGGCTTCTGCGGCTGGAACGGATCGAGGAACGCCTTGTGCTCGCCGGAGGTGTAGGTGCGACGCTCGACGCCAAGCTTCTCCATCGTGCCGACAAACCCGTAACCGGCCGCCGTCACACCAATAGAGCCCACCAGACTGGCCTTGTCGGCATAGATCTGATCCGCCGCACTGGCAATGTAATAGGCACCGGAAGCGCCAAGATCGGAAATCACCGCGTACAGCTTGGTGTCAGGATGCAGGCCGCGCAAACGCTTGATCTCGTCATACACATAACCCGACTGCACCGGACTGCCGCCCGGGCTGTTGATGCGCAGGATTACGCCTTTGACCTTCTTGTCTTCGAACGCCGCCCGCAGACTGCCGACAATGTTGTCGGCACTGGCCGGCTCTTTGTCGGCAATCATGCCGGTGACGTCGATCAGCGCGGTGTAGTTCGGGCCACGAGTTGCGCTTTTTTCCATGTCCATCAACGGCGTGAACAGGATCAGCGCAACAAACAGATAAACAAACGTCAGCAGTTTGAAGAAGATACCCCAGCGTCGTGAACGACGCTGCTCTTGCACACCGGCCAGCAGGGTCTTTTCCAGCAGCTTCCAGCTTTTCGCGTCACCGTCGTCGGCAGTTGCCTTGGCCGGTGCTTTCCATTCGTCGGTCATGCCATCCACCCCAGCAAAAACGTATTAAGCCTGCTTCCCCAGCCAGGCGTGCAATTCGGAAAAATGGTCGATCGACAGTCGCGGCTCGAACTGCTGCAGTGATTCGATCGATTGCGCGCCATAACTGACCGCCACCGAATCCATCCCCGCATTGCGCGCCATCAGCAGGTCGAAGGACGAATCGCCGACCATCAACGCCTGTTCGGCACGCACACCGCAGTGAGCGAGTATCTGCTCCAGCATCAGAGGGTGCGGCTTGCTCGCAGTTTCATCGGCAGCGCGGGTGATATCGAAATAATCTTCCCAGCCATTGGCCTTGAGCACCCGATCCAGACCGCGACGATTCTTGCCGGTCGCGACAGCCAGGTGATAGCCCTGCTCGCGAAAGGACGCCATCGACTCGACTACACCTTCGAACAACGGCGAAGGCACGGCTTCTGCAGCGATGTAGTGATCGGCGTAATACTCGCGGAACAAGGTCATCTCGGCATCGCTGATTTCCGGATACAAGGTGCGGATCGCCTCGGGCAAACCCAGACCGATGATGCCCTTGACGGCAAAGTCATCACGCAGCTCGAAACCTGAACGCCCGGACGCCGAGTGCATTGCCTCGACAATCCGATGAATGGAATCGGCCAGGGTGCCGTCCCAATCGAAAATCAGCAGTTTGTAATCAGATGGGCGCACTCAATCGCTCCACAGTCTTGGCCCACATTTCATCGACCGGCGCCTGCAACTTGAGTTCACCGCCATCGGGCAGCGGCACGGTCAGCATGTAGGCGTGCAGAAACAGGCGCTTGCCGCCCAGATCACGAATTTCCTTACTGAAACCGTCATCGCCGTATTTGGTGTCACCAGCAATGCAGTGCCCGGCGTGCAACGTATGGACGCGGATCTGGTGCGTGCGACCGGTGATCGGCTTGGCTTCGATCAAAGTGGCAAAATCGCCAAAGCGACGCAGGACCTTGAACACGGTCACAGACTCCTTGCCCTCCTCCTCGTCGACCTCGACCATGCGCTCCCCGGAGCGCAGATTGCTCTTGCCGAGCGCCGCACGGACTTGCTTGATCGAGGTCGCCCAATTGCCGCGAACCAGTGCCATGTAACGCTTGTCGACACCGTCACCGCGCAACGCGGCATGCAAGTGGCGCAACATGCTGCGCTTCTTGGCGATCATCAGCAGGCCGGAGGTGTCGCGATCGAGACGGTGAACCAGTTCCAGCTCCTTGGCATCGGGGCGCAACTGACGAAAGGCTTCGATAACGCCGTAATTCAGGCCGCTGCCACCGTGAACCGCAATGCCGGCGGGCTTGTTGATCACGATCAGGGCCTTGTCTTCGTAGACAATCGAGGCTTCCAGGCGCTGCAACAGGCCTTGGGCCAAAGGCACCGGCTCGTCACGCTCAGGCACACGAACAGGCGGCACGCGCACGATGTCGCCGGCCTGCAGCTTGTATTCGGGCTTGATCCGACCTTTGTTCACACGCACTTCGCCTTTGCGCAAAATGCGGTAAATCAAGGTCTTGGGCACGCCTTTGAGCCGGGCGAGGAGGAAATTGTCGATTCGTTGGCCGGCATATTCCGGCGAGACCTCAAGCAATTGAACGCCTGGAGTCGAAGGGGCAGTAGTCGTCATGGCGCCGATGATAACAATTTTTATGGAATTGAAGCACTTAATCATTGCTGCTATAGTCGCGAACGCCGCCAAAAGCGGCCTGGACAGCGGAACCACGGTCAAAAACCGGCCCTGACCAACGCAATTCACCAGGACGCGAGGCCGTCCTACGGGGCTTTTGCTACGTAACGGTGGAGTTTGCAGCTGTAACAAGCGCAGGTGACATGAGGCCTGAATCACGCCGCAAAGCAGAGTTTTGACTCGCCACGCGAGCCATATTCACGGCCAGTTCACAAAGTGCAGTCAGCCGCGGATGACCCCGAGCGAAGACTCCGGAAACACCGCCTGAATTAGCCATGATGCGTGACCTCCCCTTTCGGAGCTCACGGTAAATGCCAACCCGCTGCGGATTCTGCGCGCGGCAGCACCCGAATTATCAGGGATACGTGTAGGGTGGAGATGCACAACCGCTGGACTGTGTAGCAACAGGTTTTATCAAGACGCTTCATCTCGTCCACAGCCACCGGTTGATTCCTCCTCCTGACTGAGTGCTTAAGTAGCCACAGCAAGCAGGACGCGTACGTCGCGATAACGGCCCAATTGGCCGGACATCGCTGGACACGGGAATGGCCAACCACTCCCGACGCACCTGACACCGACCGTGAGAAGTCGTGTGTGCCGAACGCCGTTTCCGGCAGCCCGGAAACCGACGGTACTACATGAAAAGAATGCTGATTAACGCAACTCAACCCGAAGAGTTGCGTGTTGCACTGGTAGATGGCCAGCGCCTCTACGACCTGGACATCGAATCCGGTGCACGCGAGCAGAAAAAGGCCAACATCTATAAAGGCCGCATCACTCGCATCGAACCAAGCCTTGAGGCTGCCTTTGTCGATTTCGGCTCCGAGCGCCACGGCTTCCTGCCCCTCAAAGAAATCTCCCGCGAATACTTCAAGAAAGCCCCTGAAGGCCGCGTCAACATCAAGGACGTCCTGAGCGAAGGCCAGGAAGTCATCGTTCAGGTCGAAAAAGAAGAACGTGGCAACAAGGGCGCAGCCCTGACCACCTTCATCAGCCTGGCCGGTCGTTACCTCGTTCTGATGCCGAACAACCCGCGTGCCGGCGGCATCTCCCGTCGCATCGAAGGCGAAGAGCGCAACGAACTGCGTGAAGCGCTGAACGGTCTGGTCGCTCCGGCCGACATGGGTCTGATCGTGCGCACTGCAGGCCTGGGCCGCAGCAGCGAAGAAATGCAGTGGGACCTCGATTACCTGCTGCAACTCTGGACCGCCATCAAAGAAGCCTCGCTGGATCGTTCCGCGCCGTTCCTGATCTACCAGGAAAGCAACGTCATCATCCGCGCCATCCGCGATTACCTGCGCCAGGACATCGGCGAAGTGCTGATCGACAGCGTTGAAGCCCAGGACGAAGCCCTGACCTTCATTCGCCAGGTGATGCCGCAGTACGCCAGCAAGATCAAGCTTTACGAAGACAGCGTTCCGCTGTTCAACCGTTTCCAGATCGAAAGCCAGATCGAGACCGCTTTCCAGCGCGTCGTTGAACTGCCGTCCGGCGGCTCCATCGTCATCGATCCGACCGAAGCCCTGGTGTCCATCGACATCAACTCGGCGCGCGCCACCAAAGGCAGCGACATCGAAGAAACCGCCCTGCAGACCAACCTTGAAGCGGCTGAAGAAATCGCCCGTCAGTTGCGCCTGCGCGACATCGGCGGCCTGATCGTCATCGACTTCATCGACATGACCCCTGCCAAGAACCAGCGCGCCGTGGAAGAGAAAGTCCGCGAATGCCTGGAAGCCGACCGCGCCCGCGTGCAGATCGGTCGCATCTCGCGCTTCGGCCTGCTGGAAATGTCCCGTCAGCGCCTGCGTCCTTCGCTCGGCGAAAGCAGCGGCATCGTCTGCCCGCGCTGCAGCGGCACCGGCATCATCCGTGACGTCGAATCGCTGTCCCTGGCGATCCTGCGCCTGATCGAAGAAGAAGCCCTGAAAGACCGCACCGCCGAAGTTCGCGCTCAAGTGCCGATCCCGGTGGCCGCGTTCCTGCTCAACGAAAAACGCAACTCGATCACCAAGATCGAACTGCGCACCCGCGCCCGCATCGTCATTCTGCCGAACGATCACCTCGAAACCCCGCATTTCGAAGTTCAGCGTCTGCGTGACGACAGCCCGGAAGCCGCGACCAACCAGTCCAGCTACGAAATCGCTGCCGCTGCCGCCGACGTCGAAGACGTTCAGCCAGCCGCCGCGACCCGCACCCTGGTGCGCCAGGAAGCCGCCGTCAAGACCGCTCCGGCCCGCGCCAACGCTCCGGTTCCGACCGAAGTCGCCGCTCCGGCCCCGGCACCTGCTCCGGTTGCCGCGCCAGAGCCAAGCCTGTTCAAAGGCCTGGTGAAGTCGCTGGTCAGCCTGTTCGCCACCAAGGAAGAGCCTGTAGCTCCGGTTGTGATTGAAAAACCAGCCACCGAGCGTCCGGCCCGCAACGAAGAGCGTCGCAACGGTCGTCAGCAGAGCCGCAACCGTAACGGTCGCCGCGATGAAGAACGCAAGCCGCGCGAAGAACGTGCACCGCGTGAAGAGCGCGCCCCACGTGAGCCGCGTGAAGAGCGTCAGCCGCGCGAACCACGTGAAGTCCGCGAGCCGCGCGAATCCCGTGACGAAGCACCGGTAGCCCGCGAAGAACGCGCACCACGCGCCCCTCGTGAAGAACGTGCACCACGTGCTCCACGTGAAGATCGCAAGCCGCGTGGCGAGCGTGAAGAACGCGTACGTGAACTGCGCGAACCTCTGGATGCCGCTCCGGCCGTTGCTGCCGCCGCCACCGCTGAAGAGCGTCCGGCCCGTCAGCCGCGTGAAGAACGTGCGCCACGTCCTCCGCGTGAAGAGCGTCAACCGCGTGCCGAACAGGCCGCTGCTGCCGTCGCTGAAGAAGAAATCACCACCAACGAAGAGCAACTGCCGGAAGACGGTTCGGAGAACGCCGAAGGCGATCGTCCACGCCGCCGCTCCCGTGGTCAGCGTCGTCGCAGCAACCGTCGCGAGCGTCAGCGTGATGCCAATGGCAACGTGATCGAAGGTTCGGAAGAATCCGAGTCCGGCGAAAACGCCCAGGCGCCAAGCACTTCCGATCTGGCTGCTGGTCTGGCTGTTACCGCTGCGGTTGCCAGCACCGCGATCAGCGCTCCGGCTGAAGCTCAGGCCCACGAGCAAGCTGAACGCGCCACTGCTGCCACTCTGGAAACTGCTCCAGTAGAAGCGCCGGTTGTTGAAGCAACCACTCCGGTAGAAGTAGCTGCCGCTCCGGAAGTCGAAGTGGCTCCGGTTCGCGAAGCTCAGCCTCAGGTTGAAGCGGCTGCCGAACCAGCGGTGACCTTCGAAGCACCAGCCGTAGTTGAAGAGTCGGTTGTCGAAACCGTCGCTGAAACCGTGACCGAAACCGTGCGTGAAGTTCGCGAAGAACAGACCGCATTCAACTGGGTCGCCGAGCCAGCTGTCGCAGAAACACCAGCGCCAGTGGTTGAAGCACCTGTTGTTGAAGAAGCCAAGACTGCCGAGCCAGTAGTGGTTGCCGAACCGGCACCGGTCGTTGAAGCCCCTGTGGTTGAAGCGCCAGTTGTCGCCGAAGCACCTGCCCCGGTAGTTGAAGCGTCTCCAGTTGTCGCGCCGGTCAGCGCCCTGACCCCAAGCGGCCGCGCACCAAACGACCCGCGTGAAGTACGTCGTCGCAAGCGTGAAGAAGAGCGTCTGCAGAAGGAAGCCGAACTGGCTGCCGCTGCTGCTCCAGTCGCTGCCGAGCCAGTGGTTGCCGAAGTGGTTGAGGCAGCTCCTGCCCCGGTCGCTGAAGAAGCTGCCGTTGAAGCCGTGATTGCCGAAGCACCACGCTCCGTTCAGGAAGCGGTCGAGCAACACGAAGAGGCCCAGGAAAAAGAACACGAGCCTAAACCTCTCGTCTGATTCCAAAAGCCAATAAAAAGCCCCGCCTGGTGATCCAGGCGGGGCTTTTTTATGCCTCAAGGTTTTATCAGGATGGCGGGAAAACCAGCGCATCCGGCACGTCGATATCCCACAACACACCCGGATCATCCACCGCGACTTCAATCACTCGTCCTTGGGCAAACAGCGGTCTGGCGCCGCGGTCACCGGACAAAGACATCAGTCCCGCTGCGAAAGATCGACCAAACCCGACCGGATGCCCATAGTCACCGTTCAACGTCGGTACGCTGACCGCATCCTCGGCAATCGCCGCCACGACCCGTTCCATGCTCGACGGCAGGATGAACGGCATGTCGCCCAGCACAATCAGCCAGCCATCGGCATCCGGGCAAGCCGCCACACCCGCCGCGATGCTGTCGCCCATTCCCGTGGATTCGATCGAGACAATGTCACACCCATAAGCCTGCGCCATGCGCATTGCCTGCGGGCGCGCCTCGGTCGTCACCAGCACTCGCTGGTCGAGGCTCGCCGGCAGGCTCACCAGCACCTGCTCGATCACCGAACGCACCGCGCCATCACGCCCGGTGCAATCGGCCAGCAGCTTGTCCTTGTCGGCACCCGCCACTTCGCGAAAGCGGCTGCCCTCGCCCGCCGCCAGCACAATCACTCCGATGGATCGGCTCATACACTCTCCACTGTTTTCTTCTGCTTGAGCTCGACACCATTCTTGATCGCGACGATTTCGGCCAACAGCGACAAGGCGATTTCCGCCGGGGAATGGCTGCCAATATGCAAACCGATCGGCCCGTGCAAACGGGCGATGGCCGCTTCCGACAAGCCTAGCTCAGCCAGATTTTCCCGACGTTTGCGGCTATTGACCCGCGAGCCGAGCGCACCGACATAGAACGCTTTGGAATCGAGCGCCGTGAGCAGCGCCATGTCGTCCAGCCGTGGATCATGAGTCAGCGCGACAATCGCCGTGCGTTCATCGGTCTGGATGTTCAGCACCGCTTCATCCGGCATACCGGACACAAAGCGCCCATGCTGTTCTTCCCAGCCATAGACGAATTCGGTGCGCGGATCACAGATCAGCACTTCGAAATCCAGCAACCGCGCCATCTCGGCCACATACCGCGACAACTGCCCGGCGCCGATCAACAGCAGGCGCCAGCGTGGGCCATAGATGGCGCGCAGGGTCTGGCCGTCGAAGCTCAAGGTGTCAGTCTTGCCGGCCGGTCGCAGCACCACCTCGCCAGTGCCGATGTTCAGCTCGCGCGCGACGATTTCGTGGGCTTCGCAGCGATCCAGCAACTCGGCGACCCACGCCGGATCGCCGACTCGCTCCTCGGTCAGGCGCAGAGTGCCGCCGCACGGCAGGCCGAAACGCGCCGCCTCTTCCTGCGTCACGCCGTAGGTGATCAAATGCACCGGCGGCCCGTCGGCGGGAATCCGTCCGTCGTGCAGCCGGGCGATCAGATCGTCCTCGACGCAACCTCCGGACACCGAACCGATCACCACGCCATCTTCGCGCAACGCGAGCATTGCGCCGGGCGCCCGGGGAGCGGTGCCCCAGGTCTGCACCACGCTGAACAACATCACTCGCTGCCCGGCGCGACGCCATTCGAGCACACTGCGCAGGACATTCAGATCGGCGCTGTCCATCACGCTTGCGCCTTCTGCCAGCCCTGCAACTGGTAACGCACCGGCAGGTTACGGATGCGCTGACCGGTGGCGGCGAAGATCGCGTTGCACAGCGCCGGCGCAATCGGCGGCACGCCCGGCTCACCGACACCGCCCAATGGCACCTCACCCGGCGGCGTCACCAGATGCACCGCGACTTCCTTCGGCGCCAGCGACATGCGCGCCACCTCATACATATGGAAGTTGTCCTGTTGCACCTTGCCGTCCTTGAAGCTGATTTCACCCCACACGGCATTGCCCAGGCCCATCACGCAGGCGCCTTCGAACTGCGAACGGATCCGCTCGGGGTTGATCTGCGGGCCGCAATCCACGGCGATATCGGCTTTGTGCACGATCAGCGTGCCGTCGTCCTTGACCTCGACTTCGATCACCGCCGCCACGTAGGTGACGAAGCTGTAATGCACCGCCAATCCGAGACCACGACCCTTGGGCAGTTGACGACCCCAACCCGCCGCCTTGGCCGCCGTTTCCAGCACGGTGCGCATGCGCCCGGTGTCGATCGGATAACGCTCTGGGGATTCGCCGTAGTTCCATTCTTCACTGAGCGTACGCGGGTCGATCTGCCGATCCGGGCCGAGCAACTTGATCTGATACTTGAGCGGATCTTCCTTGGCCTTGTGCGCCAGTTCGTCGACGAAGCTCTGAATTGCGAAGCCATGGGGAATGTTCGACACCGAGCGATACCACCCAACCCGCGTATGCACCGTGGCTTCAGGGTTTTCCAGGCGCACGTTGGGAATTGCGTAGGCCATGTTGGTAAAGCCCATGCCCAGCTCGAACGCAGCTTCGTGATTCATGCCCGGCGCAAACAGCGCGGTAATGCTCGGCGCTACCGTGCGGTGCAGCCAGGCGGACGGCAAGCCGTCCTTGCCGACGCCGGCCTTGAGGTATTCGGCGGACACAGTGTGGAAATACGAGTTGTGGATGTCGTCTTCCCGGGTCCATTGCACGCGCACTGCTTTGCCAGGAAATTCCTTGGCGAGCACGGCAGCCTCAACGACGAAGTCCGGTTTGGACTTGCGGCCGAAACCACCGCCGAGCAGTGTCACGTTAAAGGTGACGTTATCGAATGGCAGCCCCAGGCGTTCGGCGATCCGCTCGCGGGTAACCTGCGGCGCCTGGCTCGGTGCCCACGCCTCGCAGGTGCCATCCTTGTAACGGGCGATGGCAACCATCGGCTCCATCGGTGCCTGGGCCAGATGCGGCAAGTAATAGGAGGCTTCCAGAGTGCTGGCGGCACTGCCGATGGCCTTGTCGATGTCGCCGGTATTGCGTACCACTTTGCCCGGTTTCAGCGAAGCGGCTTCGATCTCCTTGCGATAGGCGACCGAGTCATAAGTGGCGTTCGGGCCATCGTCCCACTCGATCTTCAGCGCTTCACGACCTTTCAATGCCGCCCAGGTGTTGCTGGCCACCACGGCCACACCACCCAACGGCTGGAATTCCGAAGGCAATGGTCGGGGTTCGATCTGGATGACTTTGAGCACGCCCGGCACTTTCAGCGCGGCGCTGTCGTCGACCGACTTGACCTTGCCGCCGTACACCGCCGGACGCGCAATGACCGCGAACAGCATGCCGTCGAAATGCACGTCGGCCCCGTAAACCGCCCTACCATCGACGATGTCGGCACCGTCGATGGCTTTGGTGCCTTCCTTGCCGATGTAGCGGAATTCCGACGGCTGCTTGAGCCGCAGACTGTCACGGGCCGGCACTGTCAGCGCACTCGCCGCAGCGGCCAGCTCACCGTAACCCAACTCGCGCCCGGACGGCGTGTGAATGACTTTATGCAGTTGTGCGCGGCATTCGCCGACCGGCACCTTCCACTGCGCGGCGGCGGCCTGCTCCAGCATGGTCCGCGCGGCAGCGCCGCAACGGCGCATCGGTTCGTACCAGTGACGCATGCTGCGCGAGCCGTCGGTGTCCTGGTTGCCGAAGCGCACCTCATCACCCGGCGCCTGCTGAACCTTGACGTGCGCCCAGTCGGCTTCCAGCTCATCGGCGACCACCATGGTCAGGCTGGTGCGCACACCCTGGCCCATTTCCGAACGGTTGCAGACCACGGTCACCGTGCCGTCAGCGGCAATGCTGACGTAGACCTTCGGATCATCGATCCAGCCGTTCGGCATGCCGTCGGCGCCAAACTGCTTTGGCTTGTCTTCGGCCAGCGCATCCTGCCAGCCCCAGCTCGCCGCCAGCACCAGCGCACCCGTGGCGCCGACGCCCTTGAGGAAGCCCCGGCGACTCAGGTTGCTCAGGGCGAAATCGTTCGGTAGACGGCTCATGCCTTGGCCTCCTTCAGGTGAGTGGAGGCCTGACGGATCGCGGTCTTGATCCGGTTGTAGGTGCCGCAGCGGCAGATGTTGCCGACCATCGCCTCTTCAATCTGCTCATCGCTCGGGTTCGGGTTGGTCTTGAGCAACGCGGTGGCGGACATGATCTGCCCGCCCTGGCAGTAACCGCATTGGGCCACAGCCGTGTCGAGCCAGGCTTGCTGGACGATCTGACCGACCGGATCGGCGTGCAGGTTGTCGATGGTGGTCACGCTCTGCCCGACCACCGAACCGATCGGGGTGATGCAACTGCGCGCCGGCGCGCCGTCGATATGAATGGTGCACGCACCGCACAGGCCCATGCCGCAGCCGAACTTGGTGCCGTTGTAACCGGCGACGTCGCGGATCGCCCACAGCAGCGGCATGTCCTCGGTGACATCGAGTGGATGATCTTGACCATTGAGTTTCAGGGTAATCATGGGCACGCCCGCATATTCTTGGAGGTTATGGGGTCGAGCCATCTGCCACCGCAGGGACGGTAGTGGTTCGCGCAGATCGGCTCAGGCTAATCAGGCTCTCTTGTACGGACGGGAACGTCTGCACCGGGCCTTTGGTGGAGCAAATGGTTGGTATCGTTAGCTGGCTACGTTAACCCGCGATTAACAAAAAAGCCCTGCACTTTTTAAATAAGTGCAGGGCTTTGGGTTCAGCCTTGAAAGCGTAGCCTCAATACCTGTTGGGCTCCATTTCCAGCTCGACATTGAAACGTTCTGCAATGTCTTTCTGGATGCGCTGGGCCAGATCGAGTAATTGCAGCCCGGTCGCCGTGCCGTAGTTGACCAGCACCAGCGCCTGCAATTTATGCACGCCGGCATCGGCCTCACGGAAACCTTTCCAGCCGGCACGCTCGATCAACCAGCCGGCCGCCAGTTTCATCTGCCCGTCCGGTTGCGCGTAGGCCACCAGATCTGGATGCTGCGCCTTGATCTGTGCGACCACGGCCGCCGACACCAGCGGGTTCTTGAAGAAGCTGCCGGCATTGCCGAGCACCGCCGGGTCCGGCAGTTTTTCGCTGCGAATGCTGCAAATGGCCCGGCTGACATCCGTCGGCGTCGGCTGCTCGATACCCTGCTCGGACAGGCGCTGACGCACCGGGCCGTATTCCAGGTGCAGATGCGCGACTCGATCCAGTGCAACTCGCACCCGCAGGATCAGCCAACGACCCGGCTGCTGCTTGAACACGCTGTCGCGGTAGGCGAAGTTGCACTCTTCCAGACTGAAGTCGCGCAGCTCGCCGGTCTGGCGATCCAGCGCCGTCAGGCCGGCGAACACATCCTTGATCTCGACACCGTAGGCACCGATGTTCTGCATCGGCGCGGCGCCAACGGTGCCGGGGATCAGACTGAGATTCTCCAGCCCGGAAAAACCCTGCTCCAGCGTGTGCTGCACGAACGGGTGCCATGGCTCCCCAGCTTCGGCTTCGATCACCACGCGGTTGCCGTCGTCGCTGATGACGCGGATGCCACGAGTGGCCATGCGCAGCACCAGCGCCGGGATGTCCGCCGTGAGCAACAGGTTGCTGCCGCCGCCGATCACCAGCAACGGCACATCGTGGGAAGTCGCGTAAGCCAGGGCTTCGCGCACATCGGCGTCACTGTGGGCTTCGGCAAACAGCTGCGCGCGAACGTCGACGCCGAAGGTATTGAAGGGTTTCAGGGAAACCTGCGGTTGCACCTGCAAACTCATAACCGCCCCTTCACTTCGATCAACAGCTGATCGCAGGCACGTTCGATCAGATCCAGCACCTGCTCGAAACCCTGATCGCCGTCGTAATACGGATCCGGTACTTCATCGACTTCGCCTTCATAGCGGCGCAGGAACAGATCCAGCTCGGCCTTGCCGGTGGACGGTTGCAAGGCCTTGAGGTTGCGCAGGTTGCTGTTGTCCATGGCGAGGATCAGGTCGTAGCTGGCGAAATCGGCGCGGCTGACCTGCTGGGCGCGTTGCGCCGACAGGTCATAACCACGCAGTTTGGCCGCAGCCTGGCTGCGCTTGTCCGGCGGATTGCCGACGTGCCAGTCGCCGGTGCCGGCGGAGGCCACTTCGACCTGATCCGCCAGTCCCGCTTCACGCAACTTGTGGCGCAACACACCTTCGGCGGTGGGCGAACGGCAGATATTGCCCAGGCACACGAACAGAACGCGCATCAGGCCTCCAGCAGGCGACGGACGCGCTCGAGATCTTCGGCGGTGTCGACCCCGGTCGGCGGCGCGATCAACGCGTCAGCCACGTGAATCCGCACGCCGTGCCACAGGGCACGCAGTTGTTCGAGGGATTCGGTGTTTTCCAGCCAGCACGGCCCCCAGCTCACGAAATCCTGAAGGAAGCCTGCGCGGTAGGCATAAATGCCGATGTGGCGACGATACGGCACGCCTTCCGGCAGCACGTCGCGGCTCTTGGCGAACGCATCGCGGGCCCATGGCAGGGTCGCTCGACTGAAGGTCAGCGCCAGACCGTTGAGGTCGCTGACGACCTTGACCACGTTCGGGTTGAACAGGGTTTCGACGTCCTCGATCGGCTCGGCCAGGGTGGCCATGCGCGCTTCGGTGTGGGCCGCGAGGTTGTCGGCGACCTGATCGATCACGCTCGGCGGGATCAGCGGTTCGTCACCCTGCACGTTGACCACGATGGCATCCGGCTCCAGACCCAACTTCGCGGCCACTTCGGCCAGACGATCAGTGCCGGAGTTGTGATCTTCACGGGTCAGCACCACTTCGGCGCCGAAGGCCTTGCAGGCCTCGACAATGCGCGCATCGTCGGTGGCCACGACCACACGGCTGGCGCTGCTTTTGCTCGCCTGTTCCCAGACGTGCTGGATCATCGGCTTGCCGGCGATATCCAGCAGCGGCTTGCCCGGCAAGCGAGTCGAGGCATATCGCGACGGGATGACAACGGTGAAGGCGGTGGTCATTTATCCAGACGCTCGTCGGTGGTCAGGGTGCGGGCTTCGCTTTCCAGCATGACCGGGATGCCGTCGCGGATCGGGTACGCCAGGCCGGCGCCCTTGCTGATCAGTTCGGTCTTGTCGGCGCTGAGCTTGAGCGGGCCTTTGCAGATCGGGCAGGCGAGGATGTCGAGCAGTTTGGTGTCCATGAACATTCCCTGGATAAAAACGGATTAAGGCAAAAGACGATCCGGCAACAGGCGCATCAACTGTGTGTCGAACCAGGCCACGAAGGCCGGTGACGGCACGGCATCGACCGCCAGGTACCACCAGTCGTCGGCAGCGAAGGCACGGCACTTCACCGCGTCCTTTTCAGTCATCACCACTGGCAATGACGGCGTGAAACTCAAGGCCTGCACGCTGTATTCGGCGTGATCGGCAAACGCGTGGGGCACAGGCCGCCAGTCTAGCGCTTCGAGGGAATTGAAGAAACGTTGCGGGTTGCCGATCCCGGCCACCGCATGCACGGCCTGACCGGGCGGGAAATGATCGAGCGACCGGCGTTCGCCGCTGCGCAAATTGACCAGCGCCGACGGTTTGAGACGGAAAGCGAATCCGCCGTCGCGATCCTCAAGGGCGCCATTGAACAGCACACCGTCAACGCTTTGCAGGCGCTCGGCCGGCTCGCGCAGGGGGCCGGCGGGCAGGCAGCGCTGATTGCCAAGGCCACGGGCGGCGTCGATCAGCACCAGTTCCAGATCCCGCGCGAGGCGGTAATGCTGCATGCCGTCATCGGACAGGATCAGGTCCAGCGGCTCGCTGTCCAGCAGGGCTCTGACGGCGGCGCTGCGATCGGGGTCGATCATCAGCGGTACGCCGGTGCGCTGCACGATCAGCAAGGGTTCGTCACCGGCGATGTCGGCAGTCTGGTCAGCTTCGACCCGCCATGGCAGTTGCGCCGGTTTGGCGCCGTAACCGCGACTGACCACGCCGACCCGCAGCCCGTGGCGTCGGCAATGCTCGATCAGCCACAGGATCATCGGCGTCTTGCCGGTGCCGCCGACGGTGATGTTGCCGACCACGATCACCGGCACCGGGGATTGATAGATCTCACCCTCGCCGTCGAGAAAACGCTGACGCTTGCCGGCCACGACGCGGCGGTACAGCCACTCCAGCGGCCGCAACAGCGTCAGGGCCGGGTGCCCCTGATACCACGCGGCGAGCAGACGATCGGACATGGCCATCAGGATTTGGGCGCCGCCTCGACCGTGGTCATGCGCAGATGGCTGAAACCGAGCTTGCCGGCCGCGTCCATGGCGGTGATCACGGATTGGTGCTGAGTCTTGCCGTCAGCACTGATCGACAACGGCATGTTGGTGTCGCCGTTGGCTTCTTTCTGCATGGCTTCCATCAGGGTCGCCAGATCGTTTTTCGGCAGAATCTTGTTGTTCACCGAGAACACGCCTTCGGCGCTGATGGCCACGTCCAGTTGCTTGACCTGCTGGTCCTCGGCCGGCGAGCCGCTGACCGCTTCCGGCAGATCGACACGCAGCTGGGTTTCGCGGGTGAAGGTGGTGGTCACGACGAAAAACAGCAACAGGATGAACACCACGTCGATCAGCGACGCGAGGTTGATGTCGATGGTTTCCCGGGGTTTGCGACGGAATTTCACGCTTTTTCCCCGGCCAGATCGACGTCACGGTCGCCCTGCACCACTTCCACCAGTTTGATCGCTTCCTGTTCCATGCCCACCACCAGTTCATCGATGCGGCGTTGCAGGAAACGGTGGAAGAACACTGCCGGAATACCGACCATCAGGCCCGCAGCGGTGGTGATCAGCGCCTTGGAAATACCGCCGGCCAGCACCGCAGCATTGGTGGTCATTCCCGAGCCGGTGAAGGCGCTGAAAATATCGATCATGCCCAGCACCGTGCCCAGCAGACCGAGCAGCGGCGACATGGCGGCGATGGTGCCCAGCGCGTTGACGTAGCGTTCCAGCTCGTGGATGACCCGGGCGGCCGCTTCTTCAATGCACTCCTTCATGATCTCGCGACCATGCTTGGAGTTGGCCAGGCCCGCGGCGAGGATTTCACCCAGCGGCGAGTTGGCGCGCAATTCCTTGAGTTTTTCCTTGTTGAGCTGCTTGTCCTTGATCCAGACCCAGACCTGACCCAGCAGATGCTCAGGGGTGACGCGACTGGCGCGCAGGGTCCACAGGCGCTCGGCTACGATCGCCATGGCGGCGATGGAACTCAGAATGATCGGCAACATCATCCAGCCGCCGGATTTGACCAATTCCCACACAGTGACAGCCCCCTCGAAAAAGTGCGCCACTTTACCATACCGGTTCGCGATAAAGACCCGTCGCCCCGACGACCGTGCTCAACGGTACTCCGCCCCCGGCAACGGCGGGTCGCGCCAGAAGCGACGTTGTTGACGCAACGACCGGGCCGGCTGAAACCGCCCCAGTTGCAGATGAATGGCGCCCTGCTCGGCGCTGTCATGGATGTGTATGCCCTGTTTGCGGTAGCGGGCAATGACCGTCGGGTGCGGGTGGCCGAACGAATTGCCCTGCCCTCGGGAAATCAGCACGGCCTGTGGCTGCAAAGCCTTGAGCAAGGCCATCGATGAGGAACTGCGGCTGCCATGGTGCGGGGCTTGCAGCCACCGGGTTTGAACTGCCAGCGCGCTGTTGAGCAGGTCCCGTTCGGCGGCGCTGTCGATGTCGCCGGTCAGCAGCAACCGCTCACCGTTGGCTTCGATCTGCAACACGCAGGAACGCTGATTACTGTCGTGGGCGTCGGCCCATTGCCATAGATGAAAGGCAACGCCGTCCCACTGCCATTGCCGACCACTTTCACAGACCTCGGCATTCAGCGCTTCGGGCAACCCCGGCGGATCGCCGCTGATGACCCGGCTGACCGGCAATCCTTTCGCCACGGCGAGTGCGCCACCCGCGTGATCGGCATCGGCATGGCTGAGCAGCATCAGATCGAGGTGTTCCACCCCCAGTTTGCGCAATGCCGGCAGCACCACTCGCTCGCCGAGGTCGAAGTCGCCGAAACGCGGGCCGCTGTCGTACAGCAAGGTGTGATGTCGGGTGCGGATCAGAATTGCCAGACCCTGGCCGACATCCAGTTGCCACACATCCGCTACGCCTTCGGTCAGGCGTTCTCGAGGCGGAAATGCCAGCACCAGCAGCAACGGCCAGCCCAAGGGACGCAGGGGAACGCCTCGGGGCAGCAATAACAGCACTGCACCGATGCAACCCAGCGCCACGATCCAGCCCGGCATCGATTGTGCAACCCACGCCGGCCAGCGCCCGGCAATCAGGGCCAGCGCCCGGAACAATCCATCGATCAGTCCGCCGGCCAGCCACAGCAGCCCTTCCCCGACATAGGGAATCGGCAACAGCAATGTCCCCAGCAACGCCGGCGGCAGCACCGCAAAACTGACCCACGGCACCGCAAGCAGATTGGCCAGTGGTCCGCTGAGGCTGATCGGCAGACTCAACGCCACCAGCACCGGGCACAAGCCGATCGCAATCAGCCACTGCGCACGCGTCCAGGTCTGCCACCAGCGCGATGGCCCCAGACGGCCACCGAAGGTGAAGATCAGCACGGCGACCGCGATAAAGGACAGCCACAACCCCGGACGCAGACTGGCCAGCGGATCCATCAACAACACACCATTAAAGGCCAGCAGCAACGGCCACCAGGCACCGAGATGGCGAAAGCGCAAACGCCACAACAACACCAGCGCAACCATCACGCAGGCCCGCCGCACCGGCACGTCGAATCCGGCCAGCAGGCCGTAACCCAGCGCCGCCGCGAACGCCAGACCGCACGCCCAGGGCAGCCAAGGCCAACGCAACGGCCAGATCCCGACCCGCGCCAGCCCGGCGACCAGCGCATACATCAACGCCGCCAACAGCCCGATGTGCTGACCGGAAATCACCAGCAGGTGTACGGTGCCGGTGTCCTGAAGGGTCTGCCAGTCCTCACGACTGAGCCCGGAGCCATCGCCGAGCACCAACGCAGCCAGGGCGCCGTTGCGTCCCTGGGCATCCACCGCAAGCAGGCGCTGGCGAATGCTGTCACGCCAGGCCCACTGCGCCGGCGCCAGGCGCTCGCCATCCTTCACCGTCCCGGTGGCGCCGATGCGCTGCGCCAGCAGCCAGGCTTCGTAATCAAACGCATCCGGATTGAGCAGGCCACCGGGACGCTTGAGCTTGACTGCCAGTCGCCAGCGTTCGCCACTTTTGATCTCAGGCCCGGCGTACCACGCCAGACGCATCAGCGACGGCAGTTTCTCGTGACGCGAGCGCGCATCGACCAGTTCGAAGCGCACGACGCCCTCGGCATTCTGCGGCAAGCCGACGACGCGCCCTTCCACCCAGCGCGTTTCGCCATCCAGCCGGGAAGGCAGTCGATCATTCAACGCCATCTGCGCGCTGAAACCCGCCCATGCGAATCCAAGCAGTAAAAACGCCAGTGGATAGCTGCGAAACGGCAGCAGCATCAGCGCCACCCACGGCAACACCAGCCATAACCCGACCGGCGGCAAGCCCGGTAAAAAAACCGGAGCCAGCAGACCGACCGCCACCGCCATCATCCCTGTACGCATAAGCCCGTCCTTGAGAGTCCCACCTTCAGGCATAGCGGCTGCGGGGCACGCGCGTCGTTATCAATTGTCACAAAGTCTGAATGGGCGGTTCATAGAATCCAGACATACTTGCCGCCTTAACCGACCGAGAAGCCTTATGCCCCGGCGCTTATTCAAACGTTACATGCCCGACCCGACGAGCATCAGGGAACACAAATCCTTACGCTTTCTCGGAACGTTGCTGCATGACCCGAACCTCTGGCACCTCAACCGACACTCGGTGGCCCGGGCCATGGCCGTTGGCCTGTTCGCCGCGTTCCTGCCGATTCCCGCACAGATGCTGGTGGCCGCCGTCCTCGCGATCATGGTGCGCGGCAACATGCCGATTGCCGTCAGTCTGGTCTGGCTGACCAATCCGATCACCATGCCGGCGGTATTCTTCTGCACGTATCAGGCCGGGGCCTGGCTGATGGATGTGCCCGCCCGCACGCTCCCCGACGAATTGACCTGGGAATGGATCAGCGGTGAGCTCTCGACCTTGTGGCAACCGTTCCTGCTGGGTTCGGTGGTGGTCGGGTTGGCACTGGGCGCCCTCGCCTATTGTCTGGTGATGATGTACTGGCGCTGGTGGGTGGCCCGGCAATGGGCGCGGCGCAAGAAAAGACGTCAGGCGTGAATGCAAAACGGCCTCCACTGTGGGAGGCCGTTTTTCATTGCAGCATTGAAGGGATCAGGTGCGCATGCCGCGCCCGCTCACCAGCAACCGCGAACAACCGATATACAGCACCACGGTCGCCACCAGCATGAAGGTGATCGCGATGCCGATGCGAATGTCCGACACACCGAGGATGCCGTAACGGAAAGCGTTGACCATGTGCAGCACCGGGTTGGCCAGCGACACGGTCTGCCAGAACGGCGGCAGCAAGGTGATCGAATAGAACACGCCGCCCAGGTAGGTCAGCGGGGTCAGCACAAAGGTCGGGATGATCGAGATGTCATCGAAGTTGCGCGCAAACACCGCGTTGATGAAGCCCAGCAGCGAGAAGATCGTCGCCGTCAGCACCACCACCAGCACCGTCACGCCAAGATGGTGTACCTGCAAATGGGTGAAGAACAGCGACAGGATCGTCACAATCACACCCACCATCAGGCCGCGCAGGACGCCACCAATGGTGTAACCGATCAGGATCGTGTGCGGCGACACCGGCGACACCATCAGCTCTTCGATGGAGCGCTGGAACTTGCTGCCGAAGAAGCTCGACACCACGTTGCCGTAGGAGTTGGTGATCACCGACATCATGATCAGCCCCGGCACGATGTACTCCATGTAGGTGAAGCCACCCATATCGCCGATCTGCCGGCCGATCAGGTTACCGAAGATCACGAAGTACAGAACCATGGTGATCGCCGGCGGCAGCAGAGTCTGCGGCCAGATCCGGGTGAAGCGTCTGACTTCGCGGTAAACGATGGTGTTGAGGGCAACGAGGTTGGGGCGCAGCTCGGAACTCATACCGCCACCTTCGACAGATTTTTCTCCACCAGGGACACGAACAGCTCCTCGAGGCGATTGGTTTTATTGCGCAGGCTCAGCACTTCGATGTTCTGCAGGGCCAGTTGGCCGAACAGCGCAGTGATGCCCATGGACTTGTCGACCTGGACTTCCAGCGTATGAGCGTCTACCAGCCGGGCCGGATAGCCGACCAGTTGCGGCGCAACCGCCAGATCACTCTTCAGGTCGAGCAGGAAAGTCTCCACATGCAGTTGGCCGAGCAGCTGACGCATGCTGGTGTTCTCGACGATGGTGCCGTGGTCGATGATCCCGATGTTGCGGCACAGCTGCTCAGCCTCTTCCAGGTAGTGGGTGGTGAGGATGATAGTGATGCCTTTCTGGTTCAGTTCGGTGAGGAACGTCCACATCGAACGGCGCAGCTCGATATCCACCCCGGCGGTCGGTTCATCGAGGATCAGCAGACGCGGTTCATGCACCAGCGCCCGGGCGATCATCAAGCGACGCTTCATGCCGCCGGACAGCGAACGCGACGGCACATCGCGTTTGTCCCACAGGCCGAGCTGGGTCAGGTACTGCTCGGCGCGTTCCTTGGCGATCTTCGCCGGAATGCCGTAGTAACCGGCCTGGGTCACGACGATGTCGAAGGTCTTTTCGAACTGGTTGAAGTTGAATTCCTGGGGCACCACGCCGATGGAGCGCTTGAGCGCCGCCGGGTTCTTGTCCAGGTCGTGGCCAAAGATATTCACCGTGCCGCTGGTCTTGTTGACCAGGGTCGAGAGAATGCCGATGGTCGTGGATTTGCCGGCGCCGTTGGGGCCGAGCAAGGCGAAGAAGTCACCTTCGGCGACGTCCAGATCGATACCACTCAAGGCCTGGAACCCGTTGCCGTAGGTTTTGGTTAGCTGCCGGATGGACAGAGCGGAACTCATATCGGATTTACGCACCCAGTAAAGAAAAAAGGACTGATAAAAGGCCGGCGGCGAGGAAGACAACCGCAGCGCTAGAGCGCAATGGTGCTTGCCGTCGCCGCACAAGTACAGTCAAGTGTGTCGATAGTAGGTATTAAGTCAACGCGGTCATGACAGCTTTCTGATACGCCGGACGCTGCTTCAGCCGCGCATACCAGGCTTCAAGATTCGGCTGTGACGCGCGCTCGATCGGCATCTCGAACCAGGCATAAATGAAACTGCCGAGCGGGATATCGCCCATGCCGATTTCATTACCGGACAGATACGGCTGATCCTTCAGCGCCTGATCGGCCATCGCCAGCAAGCCGTCACATTCCTTGATCGCCGCATGGATTGCCGGCCAGTCCTGTTTGTCTGCCGGGGTACGCAGAACGCCCCAGAACACCGTGCGAAACGGTCCGGCAAAACTGGAAGTCGTCCAGTCCATCCATTTGTCAGCGGTGGCGCGGATCTGCGGATCCGCCGGGTACCACGAAGTATCGGCTGCATGCTTTGCCAGCAGGTAACGCACGATGGCATTCGATTCCCACAGCACAAAACCGTCGTCCTGAATCACCGGCACCCGCCCATTCGGGTTCATTGCCCGGTACTCCGGCGTGTCGACCACACCAAACGCGCCACCGGCATCGATGGCCTCGTAGGCCAGCCCGAGCTCTTCGGCCGCCCACAACGGTTTTCTGACATTCGACGAATTCTTGCGACCCCAGATCTTCAGCATGACCGCCTCTTTTCCAGTAAATGGGCAGGCAGCATACGCCGGATCAGAGGCTGCCGACATCACCGCGCATGTCACCGGACAGTGGCGTCTGCTGATCGTTGAACAGGTGCGGATAACATTTCTGCAGATGTTCGAAGAAAAAAGATTCCGGTACATCGGCGAACTGGCCGTGATCGACCAGGTACTCCATCAGCAGCGCACCATCGCTGTTGTACGGGTGGAAAACGCTGTCGCTCATGCCGTCGAATTCCAGCGGCGCAACGTTGAACATTTCGCAGAGTTTCTGGTTGAACGCGGGTGTGGCTTTCACCCAGCGATCATTGAGAAACAGCTCGGTATAACCATGCATGGCGAACACTTCGCTTCTCAGCAGTTCAAGCAGACGCGGCGTCGACAGATGATTTTTCACATCCGCAAGACCAATGCGTGCGGGGATCCCGCAATGGCGCGCGCAACCGGCGAGCAACGTGGCCTTGGGCACGCAATAACTCTCACCCGCCGCCAGCGCGTAGCTGCCGCGCAAGGTCTGCGGGTCGCGGCTGAAGGTGTACATGTTGTAACGCACCGCCTCGCGCACGGCGTAATAAAGACTGACCGCCTGCGCGAGCGGATCGCGGCTGGCACCACGGTGCTGCTCGGCGAACTCCACCACCGAGGGGTGGTCACTATCGATGAAGCGGCCGGGGCTCAGATACTCGTGCATGACGACATTCTCCTGATTGAGCCCCGAGTCTAGCGAGAGGTTCAGCACAGAGATAACGACGTTTCGGCCAAACATGCACGCAAAGACGCGGAAGCGGCGAACGATTTCCCACGCGTGTTGCCCACCGAACCTACAAAAGACATCCGGGGTTTCCCACGATTTCAATCACCTTGCTCTGACCGCCCCGTTTTGCAGATGCCGTCTAAGCTCTGGAGGGTCGGTTCGCCCTGGTTCACGGAGGATTAAATATGCTGTTGTTGTGGATACTGGTTCTGATCGTCGGCGTGGCGTATCTGGCACACCGGCGCATCGCCCCGCTGCCGGCACTGGGCATCGTTGCCGCTTACCTGTTGGCGATGGGAATTTTCAGCCACGCACCGGGCTGGTTGCTGCTGATTTTCTGGGTCGTGCTGGCCCTGGTGGCCGCCCCGCTGCTGTTGCCTGACCTGCGCCGCAAACACTTCACCGCGCCGCTGTTCAGCTGGTTCCAGAAAACCCTGCCTCCGATGTCGCAGACCGAACGCGACGCGATCGACGCCGGCACGGTGTGGTGGGACGGCGAACTGTTCAGCGGCCGTCCGGACTGGGACAAACTGCTGTCCTATCCCAAGGTGCAACTGAGCGAAGAAGAACAGGCATTCATCGACGGCCCGACCGAAGAACTCTGCGCGATGGTCACCGACTGGCAGATCGGTCAGTCGATGGATCTGCCGCCCGAAGCCTGGACTCACATCAAGGAACACGGTTTCTTCGCCCTGATCATTCCCAAGGAGTTCGGCGGCAAGGGTTTCTCCGCCTACGCCCACTCCCAGGTGGCGATGAAACTGGCGACCCGCAGCGGCGACCTCGCCTCTACCGTGATGGTGCCCAACTCCCTCGGCCCGGCCGAACTGCTGCTGCATTACGGCACCGACGAACAACGCAATCATTACCTGCCACGGCTGGCCCGGGGCGACGACATTCCTTGCTTTGCGCTGACTGGCCCGCTCGCGGGTTCAGACGCGGGTGCGATGCCCGACACCGGGATCATCTGCAAAGGCGAATGGGAAGGTCAGGAAACTCTCGGCCTGCGCCTGAACTGGGAAAAACGCTACATCACCCTCGGCCCGGTCGCGACCCTGCTTGGCCTCGCCTTCAAGGCCTATGACCCGGATCATCTGCTCGGTGACAAGGAAGACCTGGGCATCAGCCTGGCGCTGATCCCGACCGACACCCCCGGCGTGGAAATCGGCCGCCGCCACTTGCCGCTGGGCGCGGCGTTCATGAACGGTCCGAACTCCGGCAAGGACGTGTTCATCCCGCTGGACTACCTCATCGGCGGCCAGGACATGCTCGGCAAAGGCTGGATGATGCTGATGAACTGCCTGTCGGTCGGGCGTTCGATCTCGCTGCCGGCAGTGGGCACCGGCGCGGCCAAGTTCACCAGTCTGGTGACCGGGCAATACGCGCAGATTCGCGAGCAATTCAACGTGCCGCTGTCAGCGTTCGAAGGCATTCAGGAAGCCATGGCACGGATCGGCGGCAACGCCTGGATGATGGACGCTGCGCGGATGCTGACCGCAAACGCGGTGGATCTGGGCGAGAAGCCTTCGGTGCTGTCGGCGATTCTCAAATATCACCTCACCGAGCGCGGTCGCGAGTGCATCAGCCACGCGATGGATGTGCACGGCGGCAAGGCGATCATCATGGGCCCGAACAACTACCTGGGCCGCAGCTGGAACGGCGCACCGATCTTCATCACCGTGGAAGGCGCGAACATTCTTTCGCGCAACCTGATGATCTTTGGTCAGGGCGCGATCCGCTGCCATCCGTTCGTCCTCAAGGAAATGGCCCTCGCCGGACGCGAGGACAAGGACCAGGCGCTCAAGGAATTCGATGGCCTGCTGATCAAGCACATCGGATTTGCCGTGAGCAACGCCGCCAGCACGCTGGTGCTGAACCTCGGCTTCGGCCATTTCGAACATGCACCGGGAGACAAACTCAGCCAGGGTTATTTCCGCGCCCTCAACCGTCAGGCTGCCGCGTTTGCCATGCTCGCCGACCTGAGCATGATGCTGCTGGGCGGCGAACTGAAACGCCGCGAGCGTCTGTCGGCGCGTCTGGGTGATGTGCTGAGCAACCTGTATCTGGCCTCGGCGGCGCTCAAGCGTTATCACGACCTCGATTCCCCGGCGTACATGGAACCGCTGTTCAGATGGGCCATGGAAGAAAGCCTCGGCCAGTCGGAAAAAGCGCTGGATGAACTGCTGACCAACTTCCCGAACCGGGTCTTCGGCTGCCTGCTGCGAGTGATCGTGTTCCCGTTCGGCCGCCGTCACAAAGGCCCGTCGGACAGACTCGGTGCCGAAGTGGCTGCGGTCATCGGCCGGGCCAAGGGCGATCCGGCGCTGGAAGAACTGCTTGCCGGCTGCTATCGCCCGCAATCGGCCGACGATGCGGTCGGTGCGCTGCAGCACGCCTGCGATCAGTTGAACGCTGCGCAACCGCTGCACAAAAAACTGCACACCTCGCTCAAGAGCGGTCAGGTCAAACCGGTCGCCGGCGAACACGCCATCGATGCCGCACTGGAAGCCGGGGTGTTGCAGGCCGTGGAAGCCCAGACCCTGCGTGATGCCGAAGCGGCGCGGCGCAAAGTGATCGATGTCGATGATTTCGACAAGGAGCAACTGAAACCGGCGGACGGCAAAATCCGCTGATCCCTTCAATCAGTGAAAAACGGGCGCAGGGGCTTTATACTCCCGCGCCCGTTTTGCTCTTGAGGACTTATCTCGTGTCCAACGTCGTTGCCGATCATCTGGTTTTGCTCGACCACCTGCGCAGTATCCTGGTCGCCGTAGGTGAGGCCGATCAGGTTCCCGAAGAAAGCCATGCCCTGTTCCTGGAGCGTTTCGACGAACTGCTGGCATCCCTGCCGATCGAGCCGATCGAAAGCCAATACCTGGGCCAGGACATCCTGACTCAAGTGATTACCCGTTACCCGCAAATTGCCCACCTGATCCCGCGGGATCTGCTGTGGTTCTTCGCCGGCGACTGCCTGCATTACCTGTCCGACGAAGAAATCGACATGTATCAGGCGCTGGAAGAACGCCGCTACGAAGCCGAACAGAACGACGAACCGTTCGACTGGAACCAGGAAAAACAGCTGCTGGCGATGTCCGCCCAGGACAGCAAGCACTGATTTTCGCCCGATAAAAAAGGCCCGCATGGTGATCCATGCGGGCCTTTTTTTTATCGGGTCAGAGCAACCCTTCACTCTCGGGCAATTCGTACTCCGCCAACGGTTTTGAACCGCCGGATTTTGCCGGCTTGCTCAGGGTCGGCTCTTTCTCCAGGCACTCCACCAGATAGTCGATGAACACCCGCAGCTTCGGCGGCAGATAACGCGTCGGCGAGTGCAGCAACCACAACCCGCCGTGGTACGACGCCAGGAACGTCCAGTCCGGCAGCACCTGCACGATCAGCCCCTGCTCCAGGGCATAACGCGCGGTGAAATACGGCAGGCTGCCAATGCCGATGTGCTGCAACACGGCGCCCAGACGCACGCCGGTGTGATTGGCGGCATACCGCCCGCGCACGCCGACAGTGACGGCTTTCGTGCCTTTCTTGAATTTCCAGCGCGCATCGCTCGGGGTTTCGCCCAGGTAAATGCAACTGTGGTTAAGCAAGTCATGGGGATGAGTCGGCGTCCCGTGTTCGGCCAGATACTGCGGCGTCGCGCAGAGCAAATGGTCGATGGTCAACAGTTGTCGTCCCACCAGTCCAGCCGGTGGACGGTCCGTGATGCGAATGGCCAGGTCGACATGGTCGTCGATAAGATCGACCTGGCGGTCCTCCAGCAACAGCTCCACGTCGACCTTCGGATAGCGCCGCAGAAACTCCGGCATGTGCGGATGAATCACGAAGCGCCCAACCGCTTTCGGCACGCTGACCCGCACCAGCCCCTCGGCTTCGTGGGTGAACTGGCCGCTGATCTCCATCACCGACTTCGCCGCGCTGACCATTTCCTGACAGCGTTTGAACACTTCTTCCCCGCCATCGCTCAAGCGCAGTTTGCGCGTGGTGCGTTGCAGCAGCCGCGTGGCCAGCGCCTTCTCCAGCCGGGAAATGCTGCGGCTGACTGCCGATGGCGATGAGCCCAATTGGCGAGCGGCTTCGGAGAAGCTGCCGGTCTCTACGACCTTGACGAAAATCGCCATTTCACCGAGCAGCGGCAGTGGAAGATTTATGCTCACAGCGCAACAGTCCTTTGATGTTTGAACGGATTATCACGTTATTGCACGATTCATATAATTAAAAAAGAAACTTTAATAAGGGCATGGAATATGACGCTTCGCCTCTTTTTCCATAGTGATGACCTCAAGGCCAATGTGGAAGTCCTCGACTGCACGCCCCACGAGAACGAATTCGCCGTTGTGTTGCGCGCCACACTTTTTCATCCCCAGGGCGGTGGCCAACCCTGTGATACCGGCTGGATTGGCGACAGCCAGGTGCTGCGGGTCGTTCAGGAACCGGACCGGATCATTCATTTCGTCGATCAACCGGTGCCACTGGGCATGACCCAGATTCGCGTCGACGAAGAACGCCGCCGCTTCAACACCCGCATGCACTCTGCCGGGCATTTGATCGGCCACTTTGTCCAGGCCATGGGCTGGATGCCGATCAAGGCCCATCACTGGCCGGACGAGGGCCGGGTGCAATTCAAGCCCGGAGATTCGGCCCAGGAAGTCGATGCACAAGTCGTTCAATACGGCATCGGGCAATGGATCGAACACGATCTGCCACGCCTGACGTCCCTGCGCGACGGCGCACGGGAAATCGGTTTCGGTGAACTGCCAGCCTATGGCTGCGGTGGCACCCATGTACGCAGCCTGAAGGATCTGGGCACAGTCACGATCGCGTCCCTTTCGCAGAAGAAAGGCACGTTGTCCGTCCACTACAGCGTGGATTGAGGATTTCGGGCGCTGCCAGATGCAGCGTCCGACGCCGGGGGAACCGCGTTCGCCGGTTCCGTTGACTATTCGATAGATGGACCTGAAACCATGATGCTTGACGTCGAGCGTCTCGATGAGACGTGCATAAAAAAACTGGCCAACGAAGAAGTCCTCGCCATCCGCGTCAAGGGCTTTCTGCCCCAGGCGCAGGCGATCCAGATTGGCGACAAGATCCTCGCGCCCGGCTTCGAGGGCTACATCAACGCGCCCAGCATCGGTCGCATCGGCATGGCGTTCTACGAGGCGGAAAACCAGCCGCTGCTGATCGAAGATTACTTCGAGCGCGCCACCCGCAACATCGCCGAGCTGCGTAACCGTTGCGCGCCCTATTCGTCACCGGTCGACACCCTGCGCTGCATGCTCGACGAATCCTGGCCGGCGGGTGCCCACCTGGAAAACCTCTACGGTCGCAAGATGTACGTCGGCCTGTCCCGGGTGGTGAAACCGGGCGTGTGCTTCCTGGCCCATCACGACATCTTCGCCAAGGACGCCCCGGAAAGTTTTCAGGCCCGCAGCCTCGAGGCGCAGTTCGCCTGCAACGTCTACCTCAACATGCCGACGGAAGGCGGCGCGTTGCAGATGTGGGAAGACGATATTTCCCCGGACCGCTTCGATGAAATGCGCGGCGACAGCTACGGCATCGACCCGGCGCTGCTTGGCCCGCCCGCCCTCGAAGTACGCCCGGAACCGGGGGATTTCATCATGTTCAATTCGCGTCGCATGCACTCGGTAACGCCGGGCGTGGCGGATCCGCGCTTGAGCCTTTCATTTTTTGTCGGCTATCGCGGCAATGCTTCACCCCTGACTTTCTGGAGCTGAAATGACATCGAATTACCTGGGCGAGTTTCTGGCATTGGCCACCATCCACTTTCTGGCCGTGGTCGCTCCCGGCCCGGACTTCGCCGTGACCATCCGCCAGAGTGTGCGTTTCGGTCGACTGGTCGGCATCTGCACGGCATTGGGCATCGGCGCGGGAATTTCCGTGCACGTGCTGTACACCCTGCTGGGCGTCGGCGCCTTGATGCACACCACGCCTTGGCTGCTGACCGTCGCCAAAGTGGTCGGTGGTGCTTACATCCTTTACCTCGGCGTCAGCCTGATCCGCAGTAAACCCAAGACGACAATGGAAGGCGAAAAGACCAGCGACGAACCGTTGATTGAACAATCGCTGTTCAAGGCGTTTTCCACCGGTTTCCTGACCAACGCCACCAACCCCAAGGCCACGCTGTTTTTCCTGGCGATCTTCACCACGATCATCAGCGCCAGCACACCGCTGCAAATCCAGGCGCTGTACGGGTTGTGGATGTGCGGGGTGAATGCGTTGTGGTTCGTGATCGTCGCGCTGTTCTTTTCCAGCAGCAAAGTGCGCGTGCTGTTCATGCGCATGGGCCACTGGTTCGAGCGCAGCATGGGGGTGATTCTGATCCTGTTTGCCGGGCGTCTGGTGTTGTCGATGTAATCTGCGCCCATAAAAGAGGCTCGCACAGTCAAGCTGGCGAGCCTCTTTTGCTTTCGGGATCCGTTGTAAGTCCTGCCCTAGAGGCCTCAATCCTATTTTTTCGATTCAGTGTCATTTTTGCGACGTGTCTCACTTCGGGGGCTCCCCTATCACTCGCTGGTGGTGTTAGTTTGCGAAACCGTCTGACGCTTCGATCAGATACCTCCTACTCACTGCCTGCAAAGGAATGCCCTTAGCAATGGACTTTTCACTCAAGCAACTGGCCGCCTCGACGTTGATTCTGGCCAGCCTTTCGTCCGTCACACTGCCAGCCCACGCCAACCTGACCGAGCAGCAGAGCGCGACCATTCTCAAGACATTCAACGAGGCAAAGGTCAGTGATTTCAGAGCTTTTCTCGGTGATCTGGCCAGGAACGACCTGAGCAAGGCCGACGACCTGCGTCCAGCCATCAGCGCCTTCCTTGACAACAAGACACTGACCGCCGAACAACAGAACGAGATCCATCGCTTGCTCGGCCTCTACACCCGCGTGAAGTACGGCAAAGCCGCGCTGGAAACCCTGCGCGAACTGGTGGAAATCCCGACCTACCGCAAGGACGGTGTCGATCAGCACGACAACCCCGAGTTCATCAAGATCGCGGGCAAGATCAAGAATCTGGCCGAGTCTTTCGGCCTGAACTACCGCAACATCGACAACCGCGTTTACGAAATATCCCTCGACGGCAGCGGCAAGGACGTCGTCGGCATTCACGCTCACGCCGACGTGGTGCCGGTAACGCCGGAGAACTGGGTACTGAAGGACGGCACCAAACTTGATCCGTTCAAAGTCACACTGATCGGCGACCGCATGTACGGCCGTGGCACCGAGGACGACAAGAACGGCATCGTCGTAACGCTTTACGCCATGAAGGTGATCAAGGAAGAGAGGCTGCCACTGGCACGCAATTTCAAACTGCTGGTGGACACCACCGAAGAAACCACCGGTGACGCGATTCCTTACTATTTCGAACGCAACCCGACGCCGGAGTACAACCTAGCGCTGGACGGTGGCTATCCGGTGGTGATTGCCGAGAAAGGTTACGGCACCGTCATGGCCAGGTTCGCCAAGCGCAAGGCCGAGGGTAAAGGCGCGGAAATCATCTCGATGACCGGTGGCCTGGCGACCAACCAGATTCCATCGGTTTCGGTCGTCACGCTGGTGACCGACAAACCTGCCGAACTGGCGGCCAGCCTGCAAAAGGCCGGCACTGAATACGCCAAGCGCAATGGCGGCGATTTCGAAGTGAACGCCAAGGTCGATGGCAAAGACGTCAAACTCACCGTCACCGGTGTTTCCGCGCACTCGTCCGAGCCTGAATCCGGCGTCAACCCGGTCGCCCGCATGCTCGACTTCATCCACAGCGTGGACGGCAAGATCGCCCTCAAGCACAACCATATCACCGACGCTGCGCACTACGCCGCCGACAATTGGGGCCTGGATTACAAGGGCAGCAAGCTGGGCGTCGGTTTCGCCGATGACTTCATGGGCCCGCTGACCACTTCTCTGACCTACGTCGGCATGGACGACAAAACCTTCAAACTCGCGGTTAACCTGCGCGTGCCGAAGGGCAAGTCGCCGGAACTGCTCAAGACAGAAATCGCCGACAAACTGGCAGCCTGGAGCAAGAAAAACCATGTCGCGGTGAACTTCGACTATTCGATCGCCGAACCGATGTACCGCAACCCTGAAGGCGAATGGGTCAAGGCGCTGCTGGCGGTGGCCACCGAGAATCTGGGCATGAAACACGAATTCGGCACCTCGGCCGGCGCCACCTCAGTGCATGAACTGCCGAACGGTGTGCAATTCGGCCTGGCACGACCTGAGGTCAAATACACCGGTCACACCGATGGCGAGTTCAAGACCGTTGACCAGTTCTTGCTGGACCTGCAGATCGTCACCGAAATGATGGGACGCATCGGGCAATTGCCAAAACTGTGATCCATACGTCAACGCCACAATGAACAAAGGCCCGTCGGTTCCCACCGACGGGCCTTTTCAATTCAGTCGACGACCGCCACACCCATTCGACTGCACACGAAAAACCGCCTCCCCATCAGCAGCATTGCCAGCGTCAATGCCGTAATCAGCCCCAGCCAGATGCCTTGCGGTCCCCAGCCCAACCCGAACGCCATCAGGCAACCGAACGGCAAGCCGACACCCCAGTAACAGAAAATCGCCAGCCACATGGGCACACGAGTGTCCTGCAAACCGCGCAAGGCGCCGGCGGACAGCATTTGCAACCCATCGGGAAACTGTAACGCTGCGGCGTACAGCAAAAGCGTCGAGGCGAGCGCGGTGACCGCTACATCCGCGCTGTACCAACCCGCTATCGTTTCATTGCCCAACAGCATGATCAGTACCGAAACGCTTTGCGCGACCAGGACGATGACGCAGCCCGCCCCGGCAGCCTGCCGGACGCCTTTGAAATCCCCCCGCCCCAACGCATGACCGACCCGAACGGTCGTGGCTTCAGCTACGGCCACCGGGATCATGAAACACAGCTGAGCCAGATTCACCGCGATCTGATGGGCCGCCAGAAAAGTCGAGCCGAGGCGGCCAATCAGTAGCGAGGTGACAATGAACAGACTGCCCTGGGTCAAAATCGCGATGCCGATCGGTATTCCAACCCTCAACAAATCAACGATGCCGGCAAGACGCGGCGGATCAAAGCGGGCAAACAGCTGCAAATGCGCCAGCCGCTTGCCTCGCCAGAGGTGCGCAGCGAACAGCAACGCTTGCAGCCACATCATCAAGGCCGACGCGATGCCCAGTCCTTCAGCCCCCATCTCCACGAAACCCAACTTGCCATTGGTCAGCACATAACCCACTGGCGCCAGAAACAAGAGACCACCAAAACCGAAGACCATGGTCGGACGCATCCAGTGCATTCCTTCGCACAGATAGCGCATGCAGAAAAACAGGGTCAACGCCGGACTTCCCCAACGCACAGCCTGCAGAAAGGCCTGTGCCCCCGGAATAATTTCCGGTGCAATCCCGGCGGGTGCGAGCAGATGAGGCGCAAGGCTCAGGAAAGCGAACATCAGCCCTCCCATGAACAGCGCCAACCACATGGCCTGGCGAAAGATCGGCCCAATCTCGTCTGTTCGCTCCGCGCCGTGTAAACGGGCGACTGAAGCGGTCAGCGCAATCAATGTTCCGATTGGCACCAGCATCGGCAGCCACAACAACGCCGTGCCGAGCGTGACGGCAGCCAAGGTATCGGTGCCGTGATTGCCCGCGATGAGGTTATCCACGAAAGCAATCAGCCCTGCGCACAGGTGCCCTATGACCAACGGAAGCGACAGCCATGCGGTTGCTCGAATCTCGCGCAGATGGCCGGGAGGTCTGATCGTTTGTGACATTAAGTGAGATCCTCGAATTCGATCACCCCCGCTTCAGCCATCAAGGCTGACGGGGCGGACGTTATCTCAGAATCGATCGAGGGCTGGCTGTCAGACGCTTCCGCAAATCACGGATTCACCGTAGGAAAGTTGTAACAAAGCACAGCCCGCCCAAAAAACGCGCATACAAAAACGCCGCTCATCACTGAGCGGCGTTTTTGTGAATATGGAGCGGGAAACGAGACTCGAACTCGCGACCCCGACCTTGGCAAGGTCGTGCTCTACCAACTGAGCTATTCCCGCAATGGCGTCCCCTAGGGGACTCGAACCCCTGTTACCGCCGTGAAAGGGCGGTGTCCTAGGCCACTAGACGAAGGGGACAGGCTACAACTTTCACTAATAAAAACGCCGCTCTTTGCAAAGCGGCGCTTTTTGAATTTGGAGCGGGAAACGAGACTCGAACTCGCGACCCCGACCTTGGCAAGGTCGTGCTCTACCAAC
>NZ_WTVE01000020.1:0-2075 GCF_022496685.1 Pseudomonas sp. B707
CTCGGGCGACGACTCGGTGCGTACCGTAAAAGTCGAGTGGAACAACGACAAGAGCGCCATGGAGGCGAAGCTCAACGGCATCACGATTTTGTGGACGCCGCAACGCGGGCCGCTGGGATCGATGCCGCCGCTGGTTCACCCGGAGCACGGCGAAGCACTGAGTACGATCCTCGTCCACCCGATCGCCGCGAACACCGACAGCCAGATTGAAATCCTGCCCGGCGAAGACATCACCGCCGAGGATTGTATTCTGGTGTTTCCGGCTGAGACCGGGCTGAAGTCGTTGTATGTGGTGTTTTCGAAACCGGCGAGATTGATGCCGGGGACGGTGACGGGGGTTGGGGAGGATGTTTCCGGTGTATGGCTTGACCATGCCCGGGGGGGATCTGGTGCGCCAATCCCAACCAGCATTGCCGATTCGCTAAGAGGGCGTGAATATTCCAGCTTTGATTCATTCAGGCGCGCCTTCTGGGCCGAAGCATCAAAAGATACCAGGCTAGCCGGGCAACTCAGCGAAGATAGCTTGGAGCGTATGCGCAACGGAAAGGCGCCTCGCGCCCGATTAGCTGATGCGGCTGGTAAAAGAATCTCTCACGAAATTCATCATGTGGAACTGATATCTCAAGGCGGCGAGGTCTATAACGTTGACAACCTGAGGGTCCAAACTCCTAAAAATCACGTCGAAATACACCAGGATTGAGGCAACTGCATGAGCGACCCCTTCATCAAAAGCAATTTCTCTGATTACACCGAACAAGACTTCGTTGAGTTCATTGACGAGATCAGAAAGGAAGACAAGGCACCTACAGATGAACGGGCAGATATTCTATTGCTGCACTTCAACGAGATCGTTGGGCATCCGAGCAAGATGGACCTTATCTACTACCCTGAGCCAGGTGCTGACACGTCGTCATCTGGCATAGCCCGTACAATCGCGAAATGGCATGAAGCTAACGGACTGCCTGGCTTCAAGAGGTGAAGATTCATGGTCAATCACTGAAATGACTTCACACTACTAAGTATTAAAAACGGCTTACCAAAAGATAGGCCGTTTTTTTATGCCTCGAGAAAAGTGGCCTCCTCTGCAGATCAGCCAGATTCCGTAGGAACCGGGTGCGAAAAGCGTACGAAGAGGATTATTCGTTCGATCAGGCCTCTGCATCCCGGCAAGTCGATTTGATCGCCATCCCGATTGACCGACACGCTCCCCTGTCTCGATTCCCGGACAGACAGGGAGTGGTCATGGACCTGAACAAATTCCTTTTCGACGATGAGTGGCGTCGAAAACGCCCGAGCGAAAACGCGACATGGACCGGATGGATTCCGCCCCCGCCGCCAGAACCCGTTTATATCCGGACAGACGAATGGCCATCGCCAAAGCCTCGCGACGATCTGGTATTTGCCAAACCCTGCACACCGGATAACTGGTGTCGAACGGATGCCGGCACAACACCTGAGCCCGCCTCTCACTTCGGCAAAGTCATGGTGGCAGGCGCCCTGCGCATTCCCGCTGCCAGTCACGCCGTAGCGAAGGCCATCGGCGCCGATCTGGCGTTGGGGCGCATGGCCGGTGGTGGAATCCTGCAGCAGCGCCTTAATTGGGCAATCCGCGGTGCGGGAGGCCCGGCCAGTGTGTTCATCCTCGGGATGCTGCCGAACCGAATGGGCGACGGCACGCTCTACACCGACGATCAGCTACGCACCTTGTCTCGCGCAACCACTCGCGTGCGGTTCCAGTTCCGACGCGATGCCGAAGGGGTCATGCAGGTCTACGGCATCCACACCGGAGCCTCGGGCGACGACTCGGTGCGTACCGTAAAAGTCGAGTGGAACAACGACAAGAGCGCCATGGAGGCGAAGCTCAACGGCATCACGATTTTGTGGACGCCGCAACGCGGGCCGCTGGGATCGATGCCGCCGCTGGTTCACCCGGAGCACGGCGAAGCACTGAGTACGATCCTCGTCCACCCGATCGCCGCGAACACCGACAGCCAGATTGAAATCCTGCCCGGCGAAGACATCACCGCCGAGGATTGTATTCTGGTGTTTCCGGCTGAGACCGGGCTGAAGTCGTT
>NZ_WTVE01000021.1:0-27094 GCF_022496685.1 Pseudomonas sp. B707
CTCGGGCGACGACTCGGTGCGTACCGTAAAAGTCGAGTGGAACAACGACAAGAGCGCCATGGAGGCGAAGCTCAACGGCATCACGATTTTGTGGACGCCGCAACGCGGGCCGCTGGGATCGATGCCGCCGCTGGTTCACCCGGAGCACGGCGAAGCACTGAGTACGATCCTCGTCCACCCGATCGCCGCGAACACCGACAGCCAGATTGAAATCCTGCCCGGCGAAGACATCACCGCCGAGGATTGTATTCTGGTGTTTCCGGCTGAGACCGGGCTGAAGTCGTTATATGTGGTGTTTTCGAAACCGGCGAGATTGATGCCGGAGACGGTGACGGGGATTGGTGAGGATGTTTCCGGTGTATGGCTGGCAGGAGCTGGAACAGGGATTGGAGTGCCGATTCCGACGCGGATTGCGGACAGACTCAGAGGGAGGGAGTTTTCAAACTTCGACGCGTTCAGAAAAGCATTCTGGCAAGCCGTGCGGGATGATCCAGAACTTTTCGATCAGTTCAATTCGGATGCCCAAGATCGTTTAATGTCGGGCAACGCACCCGCGGTTCGAGACAGGGAGTCTGTAGGCACAAGAGGGGTATTTGAAATACATCACGTCGAGCGGATCACTGATGGCGGCGCTGTCTACGACATAGACAACCTCCGAATCAACACCCCTAAAAATCACATCTTTCAACACAAAAAACAGTGAACGCACATGGAAAAAATATCTGAATACACTGAAACCGAATTTATCCGTTTCATCGAAAAAATACGTGCCACCAATAAAAGTGGATCGGATACGGAGCTTGGCGAGCTGCTGGCACAATTCAGAAAGCTTACCGGCCACCCGGACGGCACCGACTTGATTTTTTATCCCGAACCAGGAGAGGACAACTCTGCCGTGGGCATTACGAAGACCGTAAGAGAATGGCGCGCCGCCAACGGACTGCCAGGATTCAAGCAGTAACCCTCCGGCATCCATAGTCAAAACCGCTGCGCATCACCAGGCAGTCAAAACGGCTTACCGAAAGGTAAGCCGTTTGTTTATCCCTCGCCCATTAACGCCGCCAGCCCTCTCGCCCAAATCTGCCGCGTCCGCAAACCGACAATCGCCCGCCAGTCCGGATCCGCCGGATAAAACTGCTCCAGCAGATTCAACTTGATCGCCCTCCCCGTCGCATCCAGCGGATCGCCATGCAGATGCAGCCAGTGATCGTCGCGCAGATAACGATGCACGTCCGGCCCCGGATAAGTCCCGCACTCGATCACGAACGGCATCAGTTGCACATTCGGCAACGCGTTGAGCAACGCCTGCGAGGTGTAACCGGTAGCGGTTGCCGCGACACCGGTTTCGCTCAGGGTTTCGGCGCCGGTGTGCAGCGTGTAGAGCCACGGGCCGTAAATCGATTGCGCTTGGGCCAGTGCTGGATACGGCGCTTGGGTAATCGTCAGCAGCATCGGATGCCCGTACTCCCCGGCGCCGGTGTGCAGGTCGAAACACATCACGGTTTCAGCACCGGCCAGATGATTCTCGATGATGGAATGCAGCGTGCGATTCGACCAGCTCGGCGCGAGTCCGCCAAAGAACAATCCGTCGGGATGACTGTGCTGACCGCCCTCGACAATCGACATGACAGCCGGCCAGCCGTGCTCGGCAATTTGCGCATCCAGCAAGGCATCAGCCTTTTGCCGCTCGGCGCCATTCAAATCGGTGCAGGCGTAAATTTCATGGAGCGCCGCGTAAACGCGGTTGTCCGGAAGCAGTCGGTTGAAATCCAGGTGATTGCGGTTGAGGTCGATGTTGTCTTCATTGACCCGCCGCAGCCACGCCGTGCCCCACGGGTTGATCAGGTGAACCATCACCACCGCGACGTCCTTCGGCAGTGAGTCCGGCGTGAAATGCTTCAGCCAGTCGATCTGGCACTCCGAGCCGTAATATCCCTCAACCCCGTGGGTGCCGCTGAGCGCCACCAGGCGCCGTTTGGCCGCTGGATCCCCCAGCACCGCAACATCGGTACTCAAAGACTCGCCAAACGGCCCATTGAGCGGATGCGCGTACGAAGAGAGCGTTGCACCCGCCACCTTCGCGGCGGCTAAAAAGCGCTCGCGCTGTTCGCGATAGCTGGGCTGGGTCGGAAACTCGTTGTGCATGGCGGCCTCTTGTTGATTGTTCTGGCTTCACGTTTGCCCATGACCCTACAGAAATTCCGCCAAGGCATGAAGGACAAAGGTGCCTGCGGTTTGCGTCGTACACGGTCGGCCGATACAGTCCGTCAGACCTTTATCCCACGGACGGAGAGCCCCGCGTGTTTCCAGCCCTGCCCCTGAACCGGTTTCGCCTGCCCGCCCTGACGCTGATCGTCAGCGCCATCGCCCTCACGGCCTGCAACGCCCCGCCTTCCTCGACCTTGCCGCTGGCACCGGAAGCCGCCTCCGGTTACCGCACCGGCCTACAAGCCAGCCACGCCGAAAAACACATGGCCGCCGCTGCCAATCCGCTGGCCGCCGAGGCCGGTCGCGAAATGTTGCGTCAGGGTGGTTCCGCCATCGATGCCGCCATCGCGATGCAAGCCGTGTTGACCCTGGTCGAACCGCAATCCTCCGGGATCGGCGGCGGCGCGATGATCGTGCTGTGGGATGGCAAACAGGTGCGCACCTACGACGGTCGTGAAACGGCACCGGCGGGTGCGACCGAGAAACTGTTTCTGCAGGCCGACGGTAAACCGATGCCGTTCCCGCAGGCGCAGATCGGTGGACGCTCTGTCGGCACACCGGGGGTGATGCGTGCATTGGAGCTGGCGCACAAAAAGCACGGCCGCTTGCCGTGGGCAACATTGTTCGAGCCGGCGATCAAACTGGCCGAGCAGGGTTTTGCGATCTCTCCGCGCCTGCATTCACTGCTGGAATCCGACCCGGTGATTCGCCGTTCGCCGGACATGGCCAGGTACTTTCTGAACAGCGATGGCAGCGTCAAAGCCGTCGGCACGCGACTGCAAAACCCGGCGCTGGCCGCCGTGCTCAAACGCATCGCCAACGAAGGTGCGGACGCGCTGTACAAAGGCCCGATCGCCGAAGAAATCGTGGCCAAGGTTCAGGGCCACGCCAACCCCGGCAGCCTGTCGCTGAACGACCTTCAGCACTATCAGGCCAAGGAGCGCGCGCCACTGTGCACCGACTACAAGCGCTGGCAGGTTTGCGGGATGCCGCCGCCATCATCGGGCGGGATTGCGGTGGCGCAGACTCTCGGCACCTTGCAGGCGCTGGAAACCCGCGATCCGCGTCTGGCTCTGACGCCGCTCAAGCCAGTGAAAACCGATAAACCCGCCGGCATCGAACCTGCGCCGCAAGCCGTGCACCTGATCGCCGAAGCCGAGCGCCTGGCCTACGCCGACCGCGCGCAATACGTAGCCGATACCGACTTCGTGCCGGTGCCGGTCAAAGGTTTGGTCGACCCGGGTTACCTGGCCAGCCGCGCCAGCCTGATCGGCGAACGCAGCATGGGCACCGCCAAACCCGGCACACCGCCGGGCGTACAGGTCGCCTACGCGCCGGATCGCTCGCCGCTGCGCATTTCCACCTCGCAAGTGGTGGCGGTCGATGACTTCGGTGGCGCCGTGTCGATGACCACCACCATCGAAGCAGCGTTCGGCTCGCACCTGATGGTTCAGGGTTTCCTGCTCAACAACCAGATGACCGACTTCTCGTTCATCCCCGAAGAGAACGGACAGAAAGTCGCCAACCGCGTGGAGCCCGGCAAACGCCCGCGCTCGTCGATGGCGCCGACCCTGATCTTCGACCGCAAAAGCGGCGAGTTCGTCGCCACCGTCGGCTCTCCCGGCGGCTCGCAGATCATCGAGTACGTGGCCAAAACCACCGTCGGCCTGCTCGACTGGAACCTCGACCCGCAAAGCGCCATCAGCCTGCCCAACTTCGGCAGCCGCAACGGCCCCACTGAACTGGAACAGGGCCAGTTCAGCCCGACGCTGATCCAGGCACTCAAGGACAAGGGCCACACCGTCAACGAAATCGACATGACCAGCGGCACCCAGGCCATCGTGCGGGTCAAGGATGCTCAAGGGAAGGCAACGCTGGCAGGCGGGGCAGATCCTCGGCGTGAAGGGGTAGCGTTGGGGGATTGAATCAGCACTGCCAACTGAAAAAGGCTTACCGAGAGGTAAGCCTTTTTTGTATGTCCATGAATTCATTTCCAGCGCCAACTGAAACCCTCAGGCGTCACCCTCCTCCCCCGCCACCCGAACCAGCAGATCCCCGGGCTGACAGTTGAGGTACTCGCAGATGGCATCCAGGGTCGCCAGTCGCAGCCCTTTGACCTTGCCCTGTTTGAACAGCGACAGGTTGGCCTCGGTGATGCCGATGGCGGCTGCAAGGTCTTTGGATTTGACCTTGCGCAGCGCGAGCATCACATCCAGTTGAATCACGATAGGCATGAGGACCTCAAATAAACGTACGGTTTTCCCGATCCACTTCGCTGGCCTGCGCCAGAATCCGCGCGATGATCGAAATGCACGCGGCCAGAAACAACGCGACGAATGAGGCCGCCGTGATGCTCAGGGTAAACAACCGCTCACCGACCGGCGCGTTCTGGGTGACCCACAGGCTGAGCATCGGCTCACAGAGGAAATCCAGCAGCACCCAGATCGCCACGGCTCGCCCGACCTTGCCCAGATGCTCCGCTGTTTCCCGGGCAAAATACTCACCCCGCGCATAACTCTGAAACAGCCGGCGCAAATGGTTCAGGCCCGATGCCAGCGCCAGCAGGGGAATGCTCGACAGCACGATCCCGCCCAGCTTCTGCCACCATGGAAACAGCGTGGCGGCGTCGGCCATGTGTGACAGCTGGCGCTCGGTCAGCGCAAACCCCAATCCCCAGCCTTCCTTTTCCGCCAACGGTGGGTAAACCCAAATGACAGCATTGAGCAGCAGCATCACGACGATCAGGATCAACGTCACCGTCGCCATGCGCCGACTGAATTGCACGAGCCCGTGGGTGGTCATGGGAAAGCCTCACAAGAATGAATGTGAGCACCACCCTAACGATTAAAATTATCGAATAACAATAATTAATTGCTGCAAAACATTAATAACCGTCAGACATCAAGATTTTTACCGACCACCGGATCACCGATCTTCAGAAAGTTGCCACCGGCCACGTGATGCAGCGTGCGCAGCTCATCGTGCCCTTCAAAATGCCAGCGTCCATCGCTGAACACCCGCGAATCAGCCTGCGCCGCGATCACCTCGGCGAGGAACAGATCGTATTGCTCGTGATTGTGCGGCTCCGGCAGCAACCGGCATTCGAGCCAGGCCACGCAACCGTCCAGCATTGGTGCCTCGACCTGCTCGCCAGCAAAGCTCTGCAAGCCGTACGCCTGAAACTTGTCCTGACCTTGATCGCGATTGATTTCCAGGCCCGATGTCGAGCCGACGGTCTGCACGATGTCGGCCTGATTCACACAAGGAACGTTGAGAACAAAGGTGCCCGAAGCCTCGAGCAATTGTCGGGTCCAGGTGGATTTGTCGAGCACTACCGCGACTTTCGGCGGTTCGAAATCCAGCGGCATGGCCCACGCAGCCGCCATGATGTTGCGCTGCCCGTCATGAGCGGCGCTGACCAGCACGGTCGGCCCGTGATTGAGCAGACGGTAGGCTTTGTTCAGGGAAACCGGGCGACGGAAGGACTCGCTCATGGGATCTGCTCCGGGAAAAAGAGCCGATTGTAGCGGGATAAAAACAACGAAGGGATGGCCGTGTACCATCCCATCGCCTGGCAGGCATCAGTTGGATAACTGGTTGGCGAACTGGCCGACTGCATCCACCACTTTCTGCGCGCCGTCCTGAATCTCGACGATCACCGTACCGGCCTCCGCCGCCAGCGCCAGCCCTTGTTCGGCCTGTTGCTTGCCGTCGGTCATCAGGGCCACGGCGTTGCGCGCCATGTCCTGGTTCTGGCGCACCACACCGACGATTTCTTCGGTCGCCTGGCTGGTGCGCGAAGCCAGTTGCCGCACTTCGTCGGCCACCACCGCAAAGCCTCGGCCTTGCTCACCGGCGCGAGCAGCTTCGATGGCCGCGTTAAGCGCCAACAGGTTGGTCTGTTCGGCAATGCCGCTGATGGTCTTGACGATGGTGCCGATTACCTGGGATTGCTCGTTCAACGCCTCGATGCCTTCGCCGGCGGTCTGCATGTGCTTCGACAGATCGCGCATCACGTTGACCGCTTCAGTCACCACACGAGTGCCGCGCTGGGCGGTGCTGTCGGTCTGCAGGGACGTGCTGTAGGCGATGTTGGCGGCGTCGGCGACGGCCTGTTCCTGATTGACCTGATCGGTGATCACCGTGGCGAACTTCACCACTTTGTAGAGCTTTTCGTTGGCGTCGAGCACCGGGTTGTAGGACGCCTCCAGCCAGACCGTCCGGCCATGGCTGTCGACCCGCTTGAAACGGCCGGCAACGAATTCGCCGTTGTTCAGGCGACGCCAGAAGTTCTGGTATTCGGCGCTGTTGTACTCCTCCGGCTCGCAGAACTGGCGGTGATGTTTGCCCTTGATCTGCGCCAGGCTGTAACCCATGCCTTGGAGGAACCGTTCGTTGGCGCTCAGCACGTTTCCGCTGAGGTCGAACTCGATCACGGCGGTCGAACGCACCAGCGCGCCGATCAGGTTTTCGTGTTCGCGGGAGGCCTCGATAGTGCGGGTCAGGTCGCTGGAGAAAATCGAGAAATGTTTGATCCGGCCATCCGATGAACGAATCGGCTGCACGATCGAACGCAACCACGCCTCTTCGCCATTACCGCGGGAAAGACGCACAGCGCCGGCGAAATGCTCGCCACGGGTCAGGGCGGCCTTGAAGCGGTGATGAAACTCGTCCGACTTCACATGGGCCGGCACGATGTCTTCGATGGCGCGGCCGATCAGATCGTGACTCTTGTAGAGCATTTCGTTGAGGAAGTTCTGGTTGACCGACTGAATCCGTCCGTCGGGCTCAAGGGTGAGCACCAGCATCTCGCTTTCCAGGCTCTCCTTCACTTGCAGAAGGCTGGAGAGTTCTTCACGAAGAGCCGCCAGCTCTTGCTTCAGGCGTTTGTTGAACATGGGAAAGCACCGATGGACTGGATGGAGAGCGGGTATGCAGCCTAACCATCGGCCTTGGAAATCTTTTCTGAAGAGCGCTTGAGGCGTGTCCTACAAAAATAGTTACGCCTCGACAATTCAGGCGGTGCCGGCCACCGGGCACTGTTCTGCGCGCGGCATGCGCGAGCCGAAATACGCCGCGCTGACGACGCCCACCACGCCCATCACCGCGCAGAACATCACGCAGATCCACGGACTCCACGGCATCAGACCGATCAGCAGCAACGGCGTGACACTGGCCCAGGCGGCGTAGGCAATGTTGTAGGTGAAGGAGATCCCGGAAACGCGGATCCGCGCCGGGAACAGGCTGACCATCACCGACGGCACCGCACCGACCACGCCACAGCACAAGCCGGCGATGGCGTAGGCCAGACCGACCCAATCCCCGCCGCTGATCAGGCAGCTATAAAGCAGACCGATGCCCAGCGGCAGCAGCAGACTGTAAAGCATGACCGTGCGCCAGGCGCCGATGCGATCGACCAGCCGGCCGGCGATCACGCAGCCGATGTTCAGGAAAACAATGCCCAGCGCGCTCAGCGCGAAGGTGTGGCCGGCGGTCATGCCGAAGGTTTTTTGCATCATGGTCGGGGTGATGACCACGAACACCACCACTGCCGAGGTCAGCACGCAGGTCAGGAGCATCGCCGGCAACATGGCCAGCCGATGATCGCGCAGCACGGTGCGCAACGGCAGTTCGACCCGCGCCTCGCGCTGCGCTTCCATGGCCATGAACACCGGGGTTTCGCTCAGCCAGCGGCGCAGCCAGACACCGATCACGCCGAACACACCACCAAGCAGGAACGGATAACGCCACGCGTAATCCAGCACTTCGGCCGGGGTGAACACTTGCGCCAGAAAAGTCGCGGTCAATGCGCCGATCAGATAACCGAAGGTCAGCCCGGCCTGCAGAAAGCCCAGGGCATAACCGCGATGCCCGGCCGGAGCATGCTCGGCCACGAATACCCAGGCGCTCGGCACTTCACCGCCCACCGCCGCGCCTTGCAGGATGCGCAGCGCCAGCAGCAGCAACGGTGCGAAATAACCGATCTGTGCATAAGTCGGCATGATCCCGATCAGCAGGCACGGCAGCGCCATCATCAGGATGCTCAGGCTGAAAACCTTCTTGCGCCCCAGCCGGTCGGCGAAATGCGCCATCAGGATCCCGCCCAGCGGGCGCGCCAGATAGCCGGTGACGAAGATCCCGAAGCTTTGCAGCAGGCGCAGCCACTCGGGCATTTCCGGCGGGAAGAACAGCTGGCTGAGGGTCAGGGCGAAGAACACGAAAATGATGAAATCGTAGATCTCCAGCGCCCCGCCCAGGGCCGCGAGGCCGAGGGTCTTGTAGTCGGAACGGCTGAACGGCGCCGGTCGGGCAGTGGAATGGGCAGTCATTGCAAAGAACTCTGGCAGGCAAAAAACCAAGGCGCCCATGGTCTACGCAAACGGGCCGCCGGACAACCCGTTAGACCATAGTCTGATTCGGCAAAACACGGTCACAAAAATCCGCCGGTTGATTTACTGTTGGCACCTGTCCAGACGGGCCGGCCAAGCCCCGAAGACCACAATAAACATAAAAATCCGAGGTACTCCCGTGGCCGTTGATATCGAAGATAGCCGCTCTGCGCGCTTTGCCTTGCGCTGTTCAAGTTTCGCCGAACGCTGGTTTCCCGACTCCTGGGTATTCGCCGCGCTGGCGGTGATCATCGTCGCGCTGGCGACCCTGGCCATTGGCGCCAAACCCACCGACGCGGCCATGGCCTTCGGTGACGGGTTCTGGAGCCTGATCCCGTTCACCATGCAGATGGCCTTCGTGGTGATCGGTGGTTATGTCGTGGCCAGTTCGCCGCCCGCCGTAAAGCTGATCGATCGCCTGGCGCGGATCCCGAAGAACGGTCGCTCGGCCGTGGCCTGGGTCGCGCTGATTTCGATGGTCGCGTCCTTGTTGAACTGGGGCCTGTCGCTGGTGTTCGGCGGTCTGCTGGTGCGCGCTCTCGCCCGCCGCACCGATCTGAAAATGGACTACCGCGCCGCCGGTGCCGCCGCCTATCTTGGCCTCGGCGCCGTTTGGGCGCTGGGCCTGTCGTCGTCCGCCGCGCAGTTGCAGGCCAACCCGGCCAGTCTGCCGCCGTCGATCCTGTCGATCACCGGGGTGATTCCGTTCACCCAAACGATTTTCCTCTGGCAGTCGGGAGTCATGCTGCTGGCGCTGATCGTGATTTCGATCATCATCGCCTACGCCACCGCGCCCGGCCCGAACTCGGCGCGTGACGCCAAGGCCTGCGGCATCGACCCGGCCTTCAACCTGCCACCGCTGCAACCGCGTACCCGCCCCGGCGAATGGCTGGAACACAGCCCCCTGCTGATCATTCTGCTGGTGCTGCTGGCGGCCGGATGGCTGTTCCACGAGTTCTCGACCAAACCGGCGATCACCGCGATTTCCGGGCTCAACACCTACAACTTCCTGTTCATCATGCTCGGCGCGTTGCTGCACTGGCGCCCGCGCAGTTTCCTCGATGCGGTGTCGCGTGCCGTGCCGACCACCACCGGGGTGCTGATCCAGTTCCCGCTGTACGGTTCGATTGCCGCGCTGATGACCACGGTCAAGGGCACTGACGCCCAGACCCTGGCCCATCACATCTCGACGTTCTTCGTCAGCATCGCCTCACATGACACCTATGCGCTGCTGATGGGCGTGTACTCGGCGATTCTCGGTTTCTTCATTCCGTCCGGCGGCGGCAAGTGGATCATCGAGGCGCCGTACGTGATGCAGGTGGCCAACGATCTGAACTATCACCTCGGTTGGGCGGTGCAGATCTACAACGCCGCCGAAGCCCTGCCGAACCTGATCAACCCGTTCTACATGCTGCCGTTGCTGGGCGTGCTGGGGCTGAAGGCGCGGGATCTGATCGGTTTCTCGTTCGTGCAATTACTGGTGCACACGCCGTTGGTATTGGTGCTGCTGTGGGCGCTGGGCACGACGCTTTCGTACTTGCCGCCGGTCATGCCTTAAACGATGACCACAGGGCGCCGGCTCCGGCGCCCTGTCTTTCCCTTCGACCCCTTCGACCCCTTCGACAAAAAGCGACCCGAACCATCCCTCCTGCGGTTGCCTGTCGTAAATAATGGCTCAGAGCCATCATCTTTCTTTACCGCGCCACTGCCTCGGTAATATTCTTGCGCGCCCAATATCTGTTTCATTTTTTGTCTGAGCGCAAAGGGAGTTCGTTGCAATGATCGTCGGGATTGACCTGGGAACCACCAACAGCCTTGTTGCCGTATGGCGCGGCGATGCCACTGAGTTGGTGCCTAACGCCCTGGGGCAGTTCCTGACACCCAGCGTGGTGGGCCTGGACGATCAGGGCCGGATTCTGGTCGGTCAAGCTGCTCGCGAACGCCTGCACACCCATCCGCGCCTGACCGCTTCGCTGTTCAAGCGCCATATGGGCAGTGCGACGGAGGTCTACCTCGGGGATAAAAAATTCCGTCCGGAAGAGCTGTCGGCGCTGGTGCTCAAGAGCCTGAAAGAAGACGTCGAGCGCACCTACGGGCAGACCGTCACGGAAGCCGTGATCAGCGTTCCGGCCTATTTCAGCGACGCCCAGCGCAAGGCCACGCGCATTGCCGGTGAACTGGCGGGACTCAAAGTAGAAAAGCTGATCAACGAACCCACCGCCGCCGCACTCGCCTACGGCCTGCACCAACGGGACAAGGAAACGTCGTTCCTGGTGTTCGATCTGGGCGGCGGTACGTTCGACGTGTCGATTCTCGAACTCTTCGAGGGGGTCATGGAGGTGCGCGCCAGCGCCGGTGACAACTTCCTCGGCGGCGAGGATTTCGACAACGTGCTGCTTGAGCACTTTATCGATCAGCATCGCAACGTGTCGGACTTCCCCGAGCGCTCCAGCATCCTCCAGCCGCTGCGCCGCGAGGCAGAACGTGTGCGCCGTGCATTGGGTCAGGACGCCAGCGCCGAATTCAGATTGCAGGTTGGCGAAAAGCAATGGACCCAGACCATCACTCAGGCGCAAATGGCGACGCTGTACATGCCGCTGCTCGAACGCCTGCGCGCGCCGATCGAACGGGCCCTGCGTGACGCACGCATCCGCGTCAGCGACCTCGATGAAATCCTGCTGGTCGGCGGCACCACCCGCATGCCGCTGGTGCGCAAACTGGCTGCCGGGCTGTTCGGCCGCTTCCCGTCGATCAGCCTCGATCCGGATCAGGTGGTTGCTCAAGGCGCGGCGATTCAGGCAGCGCTCAAGGCCCGTTCGGCCGCGCTGGAAGAAGTGGTGCTCACTGATGTCTGCTCCTACACCCTGGGGATCGAGACCTCCACCCAGGTCGGTCGCCAGTATGAAAGCGGTCATTACCTGCCGATCATCGAGCGCAACAGCATCGTCCCGGTCAGCCGGGTCAAAACCGTGCAGACCCTTCACGACAATCAGGAACAGGTCGTCGTCAAAATCTTTCAGGGCGAAAGCCGCCTGGTCAAAGACAACGTGGCGCTCGGCCAACTGGACATCAAGGTGCCCAAGCGCAAGGCCGGCGAAGTCGAACTGGATGTGCGTTTCACCTACGACAACAACGGTTTGCTCGAAGCCCAGGTCAGCATTCCCCTGACCGGTCAGCAACATTCGCTGGTCATCGAAAACAACCCCGGCGTGCTGACGCCGGAGGAAATCCAGCAGCGTCTGCAAGCCTTGGCGCAATTGAAGATCCATCCGCGCGAGCAACAGGTGAACACCCTGCTCAGTGCACGGCTGGAACGTCTGTATCAGGAAAGCCTGGGCGACTTGCGCGATCAGATCGGCTACTGGGCCAAGCAATTCCAGCAGGCGCTGGATTCCCAGGATGAGCGGCAGATCCGTGAAACCCGTACCGAACTGAGCAAGCAGTTGAGCGCCCTCGACCGTAACCCCTGGCAGTAAGGAAGCACGACATGGAATGCTGGTCTGTCCTGCAACTGCCCGAAGACGCCGGGCTGCGTGATATCAAACGCAGTTATGCGCGGCTGCTGAAAGTCTTTCGGCCCGATGAAGATGCCGCAGGCTTCCAGCGCCTGCGCGAGGCCTATGAGCGCGCACTCTCGATTGCCCAATGGCGCCTGGAAAACGAAGAGACCGAGGAGCACGGCGACGTCATGCTGGCTCCTGGGATCGCCGCGCTGGCGGTGCAAGAGCAATCCATGGTTCAGCCGCTGCAGAAGACCGGGACCGATGCGTGGGAGTACCCTGCGGCGCTATTCGAACCGGTGACCCCGGCCGCGCCCGAAGCACCGCTCGAGTCGCAGACCTTGCGGGTACAGCCCCTGAATCCGGAGCCTCTTAACCTGGAGCCCGAGCAGCCGACTGCCGACCCGGCCATCGAAGCCGCATCGCAATTGCTGAACGGCCTCTCGGACAACAATCTGGGTGAGCGCTGGGAGCAAGCGCGCCAGCAGGATTGTGCGCAAGCGTTCCAGGCGCTGTTGCTGACGTTGTGCTTCGACCATCCCGCGCTGCGTCTTTCGATTGCCCGTTGGGCGGTGCAGCACCTCGGTTGGCTGGGCCCTTGGCAGGAAATCGTCATCGGCGACGGGCAGCGCAGCATTCTCGCCAACGAGTTGCTTGCGGATTACCGGCAATCGCTGGAAACGCTGCTCGCCTCGCAAAACGAGCGCGAATTTCTCGCGCTGCTCAAGACTTACACGGCCCAACCCTGGCTCCAGGTGTTCGACCGTCGGGAACATTGGCAGCAGATCATCCTGCAACTGCTGCAGGACACAGAGTGGAGCGTTCCGCTGTTCGACCGTATCTCCCAATTATTTGGCTGGGACGACACCAAGGGTATTCATCCGCAACCGGACTGGCTCTGGCAGGCGCTGATCGAGCGCTGCAACCAGGAAAGCCTCTACGACACCCTGTGCGCCCGGGCCGAAGATCAGCGCAACGGGTCGCCCGACGCTCTGGCCGCGCGGATGCTGATCAGCCCGATGAAGCCGCGACAGCAGAAAGACATGACCGACCGGTTCATCCCGGCTGACTGGCAGGCCTGCCAGCAGTTGTCGGAAACCCTCAAGTGGCGCTTTCCCGACCTGCTCGCCCGCCTGCCCTACGCCGATGTTTTCTACTGGCGACGGTTTCTGCCGCGCTACATCGCCGCCGAAACCTGGTTGCGCTCATGGGCCGCGATTGCGCTGGCGCTGTGGCTGTTCTATCTGCCCGCCGAGCACAAGACCACAGCGATGAGCATCGTCATTCCCCTGGCCTTCGCCTGTGTTCCTGTCTGGTTTTTCCGGATCGGCTTGAGTTATTGGTTTCTGATCAGCGCCCATTTGATCGTTCAGGATCTGTGGTTGACCGAAAGGATCATTCCGCGCCGATGGAACCCTGATACCCGCTGGCTCGTGCTGCGCCATGGCGTACCGCAAGCCGTCATGATCCTGCTGTTCTCGGTCATGCTCGGTGGGCTGGGAGCCTTCACCTATATCGGAGTGATCCTGATCGGGCTCTGGCACAAGCGGCGCATCGGTACGCTCGACCCGGAGTTCAGCGACAAGCACCCGTGGCTGACCGCGCTGCACTGGGCGCATTTCAGCCCGTTGCAACTGCTGTTTCTGGTGGTCATGACCGGCGTGATTCTCGCCAGTCAGCTTGGTTATTCGCTGAAACACCTGTTCCCCGGCTAGGCTGGACGCGGGCCGGATTGCCCTCCACCAAGGTTTTACCCTCGCTGAAAAGGATCTGAGCATGTTGAAACTCGCAGGCCTCACCCTCGCGGCGCTCACGTTGAGCGCCGCCGCCCACGCCGATGTCGACCTGAAACTGGGCAGCACCGAACGCGTCACCCGCCTCTTCGCCTACCCCAACAATTGCAGCGTGATCTGCTTTCGCAACTGGACGCTGGAGCAGACAGTCGCCCATTACCTGAGCCAGAGCGTGCAGCGCGACGGCTACACCAACGCCAAAGTGCTGGTGAAAAACGACAACGATCAGCTCTACGCCGAAATCAGCGGCGTACCGAAGGGCTACGACAAGCCGCTGACCGCGCTGCTGGATGCCGGTGACCTGGCCTACAACGGCGCCAGTAAACTCAATGCCGACGGCAAATGGGCGTACAGCTGGTACCTGTTCCTGCCACTGGGCATGGCCTTGGAAAACCGCAAGAGTGTCGAGCTGTTGCACTTCCCGCCGGATTACTCACTGACCCAGGCCCAGGATTACCTGCGCTCGAACACCACCGACCGCTGGGCCGCGCTGCTGACCGACAATGGCATCCCCGCCAACCAGACGCCGGCCTACCAGACCATCATCGACATCGCCCCGATCGCCGCGCCCGCCAGCGCCGGCAAGGATCTGGAAGGCGTGTACGACTACTTCAAGGATTACCAGACCACCATGGTCAGGCAGGTCAGTCAGAACGCCGGCGGCGCTGTGCTGCCGATGGTTGCCTTTGGTGCGCCGGTGCGTAACTGGATCAAGCAGCAATACGGCGCGACCGTGAATGTACTGGGTCTGGCAACCATCAGCCCTAGCACGGGGGTGAACGTGCCGGTGCTGGGTTCGAACCACCCGAGCTACATCTGGTACGCCGCCGACCCGAACAACTACACCGGCGACGACGCCCAGGCCAAGGCCGATGCGGCCGGTCTGAAGGTAATGGGGCAAGACCTGAGCGCCGCCTGCTGGCAGGCCGGGATGGGCAGCAAACCGGGCACCGATCCGAAGACACTGCTCAACAGCTGCACCCAGACCTGGCAAGTGACGCAGAAAGCCAAGACCTGCGAGCTGTTCTACACCACGATCCGCAACCAGACCGTGGCACAGGCGGACAAGACCTGCTCGACCGCACCAGTCAAATCCCAGTTGCAACAGCTCAAAAGCCCATTGCCGGACATGGCCGCGCCCGCGGCCCATCTCTGAAAGGACATGCGATGTTCCCGTGTCAGCCTTGGCTGACCCGGGAAAGCGTCTATTTCGCCTGTCAGATCTGACAGTAGACCGCTAATGTGATTTACGGGATCTTGGATCCAATGATCGTGTTGCAGGACTGACAGGACGTCAGCTCGGGAAAGTCGCGACACCTGGCCAACAGGGAACGTTATGAACACTCACGCATTACCGGGTAAACCGGCACGCGATACCGAGGGCATTTATCCTTTTGCCGGACTCCCCGTGCGCATGGGATTTCCGTCAAAACAGGATTTCGAGATTGTTCACGATCCCGAGGGCGTAGCCACCGCTGTCGTAGCGTGCCGGGAGTTCCTGCGCATCACCCGAATGTGCCGGGTTTCAGGCCAGTTGCTGCCCTATCGCTGCCGGCAGACCCGGCAACTGATGCCAGGGATTCATATCTACGATCCACGCTTTTGCGGACTTTTCGAACACTCATGCGATCCAAACACCTTCTTTGACGCAGTAGAATTATGGTTCTGGGCTCTGCGCGACATTGCCGAAGGTGAACGATTGACCATGGACTACACCGCCACCGAAGACAAACTGCTGCGGCAGTTCGCCTGCGGTTGCGGCTCCTCGCGCTGCCGTGGGTGGATCACCGGTTACGACGAATCACCCAATCTTGAAGGCCAGCGCTACTTGTTGAGCTGGCGCCGCCGGCAAGGTTTACGCTGAACGACCGGTCAAGGCGCGCCGACCGGACGCAAACGGTATTGCGGCGGCAATTGCTCGAAACCGCTGATCGTGGTGTTCAGGCTCTTCCAGCGACCATCCTTGATGCCGTAGATGCAGCCGTGGATCGACAGGCTCTGCCCGCGATGCCAGGCGTTCTGGATGATGCTGGTGTGGGCGACGTTGGCCACTTGCTGGATCACGTTGAGCTCGCACAGACGGTCGACCTGCTCTTCTTCGGTCGGCAGCCTGGCCAGTTCTTCGCGTTTTTCGTAGTAAAGGTCGCGGATCGAACGCAGCCAGCCGTCGATCAGGCCGAACTGACGATCCTGCATCGACGCCCGCACACCGCCGCAGCCGTAGTGCCCGGTCACCAGAATATGTTTGACCTTGAGCACGTCCACTGCGTACTGGATCACCGACAGGCAGTTGAGGTCAGTGTGCAGCACCACGTTGGCAACGTTGCGGTGAACGAACAGATCGCCCGGCAGCATGCCGACGATTTCGTTGGCCGGCACCCGTGCGTCGGAGCAGCCGATCCACAGATATTCAGGCGTCTGCTGACGAGCCAGCTTGGCGAAGAAATCCGGGTCTTCCTTGGTGATCGCGTCAGCCCAACGCTCGTTGTTATCAATCAGGTCTTGTAAGTCATGCATGCTGTAAGGCCTCAAGAAAGATGCGCTGGTATGACAGTCGACCGCCCGTCGGGGTCACGCGGGGATCGTGGGTGATTTGCTTTGAATTTCTCGTGCACCCGGTGAGTCCATCCCAGTAAGGCCCACAGTATGAGGAATTGCCATGACTGATTCACGACGTCCCTTCGATGCGGCGCAACCGGAGCCCATCGATGATAACGAAGACCGCATGGGTTCGGTGCACGAGCTGGACTTCGACGACGAACAGCCCAGTGCGAAGATCGGCGATGAGCTGCCCGAGCGCGAGCGCGAACAGTTGATGCCCCGTGACCGCGTGCGTGAAGCCGGTTTCACCGGGGCATCGACCGCCGATCACGAGCCCACCGATGATGACCTGAGCCCGGAAACCCTGATCCGTGAGGACGGTGCCCGGGATGCCCACGAACTCGGAGAAGGCAATCAGGCCGATTGGGATTTGAGCGTGGTCGACGAGGACGACATCGGCGGCGGCAACGGGCTGGATGAAGCGGAACTGGCGCGCCGCGATCCGCTGGATCGCAAGCGCTGAGGACTCCTGCCGCGATCAGTCGACGAGCGTGCAGGCCATGACCACGGCATCTTCACGCCCGCCGACCGCCGGGTAGTAATCCCGGCGCCGGCCGATCTCGTTGAAGCCATAGCGCTCGTACAGGCGAAAGGCCGACGTGTTGCTGTCGCGCACTTCCAGGAAACATTCCCGGGCATCGGCGGCGTAGGCTCGGGACATCAGGTATTCGAGCAGGGTCAGCCCGAGCCCGCGACCCTGGTTTTCCGGTTTGACCGTGATGTTGAGCAGATGCGCTTCATCGAGAATGATCTGCACCACCCCGTGGCCCACCTGCTGCTCACCTTCGAACATCAGCCAGATCTGGTACTTGCCCAGGCCGTCGAGAAAAATCCCGCGGGTCCACGGATGACTGTACGCGGCATATTCAATCTTCAGCACAGCGTCCAGGTCCGCCTCGGTCATCGGGCGAAACGATACAGCGTCACTCATTCGATTCTTTCCAGCGCGCCATCAGCCGACGCATGGCTTGCCACACGGCGGCCTTGCGCTGTGGCTCTTCCATCAACAATTCCAGCCCGGGCACGGCCCACGCCAGGCCAAGCCCCTCGATTTGCAATTCACGGTTGAACGCCTCGGCCTCCGCTTCGCCGGCAAAACGCACCGCCGGCAGGCCAATCAGCCACAGACAGGCGCACGGCGCCGCCTCCATCTGCACCGACAGGAAACCCTGGACGAAATCCCGGGCCGCCTCCGGGCCCTGATCCATCGTGCCGCGGTTCAGCCATGGCCAGCGCACCGGCTCACCGACAATCTGCGGCGCGTCCGGCAGGCCCGCGGCACGCAGCATGTCCTTGAGCAACAGATAAGCAGGATCGCGCGACTGGAAGGCTTCGCCTGTGGGTAACTCCACCAGCAGCAGGCAACGTCCGGCGCGCAGCAATTGCAGGGCGAAACGCGGTGGCGGTACCGGCGCCGGCTTGGCCACCACGGGTGTGTCGTCGACTTCTTCGACCGGTTTGGCGCCCGTACGGGTGCTGGCCAGCGAAGGTCGCGGAACCTCGATCTTCGGCCGCTCGACCGGACGCGCGGCCGGCTGCTCCGGCGCTTCGGCCGGGGTTGCCGGAATCACCGGCGCGGCAATCTCGGGCTCGGGCATGTCCAGCAGCTCGGGCCGCGACGGTGCGGCAAAGGGCAATTCGGTGCGCGGCAGCCAGTTGACCACCTGCATGGCGTTCAAATAGGCGCGGCGGCGGGACTCGATTAGCAAGGGTCGGCCACTTGTGGATAACTGAAGTGCGCTGATTCTACAGCCCTTCGCTCAAGATCGCCCGCTGTTGATCGATACCTTGACGCAAAGAAAAGCGACAGCCCGTCCCGAGAGTGAATCGCATCCTTCGTGATGCAGTACAATCGCGGCTTTTAATCGCCAACCAGCCGGCCATTCCGATGATCGAACCCAAGCGCGTCTTGCGCGCCCTCGCTGAACACTGGGCACTTCTGGAGCCACTGTGCGAGCACTTCGACCAGGGCACCCTGAGCCTCAACGAACTGCGCACGCAACTGGCCGCCCAACAACTGGACAGCACGCCGCAGGACATCACCAGCCTGCTCGACGTGTGGATCCGCCTCGACATTCTGGTTCCCGTGGCGAAAAGCCCGAACCGTTTCGAGCTGAACGCGCAGATTCACGACTTCCTCGCCTATCTGCGTCGGGAACACCGTCTGGGCCTGTGCCTGGAAATCGAAGCCTATCTGCGTCACCTTGAGCGTCTGGCCGGTTATATCCAGGATGCGTTCGACGTCCGTGACGGCAATGACCTGGCGCGTCAGTTGCGCCTGCTCGACATGCGCGTGCGCGACGTTCTGAAGAAACTCGACAACGACGAACAGGCGCTGGTGGCCGTGGCCGAACGGGCCAAGACCAGCGACCGGCAGATTCCGCTGCGTCAGCGTTACGCCGAAGTGCTGGCGACCTGGGACGAATACGTCGAGCCGATGATCGATCTGGTGAACGCCGACGGCGCCTTCGAGCAAGGCGTGCGCAAGGTCGAAACCGTGCTGCTGAAGATGCTCAGCGAACAGCAGCGCCTCGGCCATCTGGTCGATGACGACATGCTGCTGCGCACCCACGCGCGCATCCTCGAAATGCAGACCAGCGCCCAGTTGACCCTGCGTCACGCTCGGGAATTGCTGCTGCCGCTGCGTGAAGAAGCGCGCCGGCACAACGCCGTGACACGTGGTGCCGCACTTGCGCTGGCCGCGATCCGCCGCAAAGGCATCGACGCCGTGCCGCAAGCCGCGATGCCGCTGTTCACCCGGCCGCAAAGCACCTTCCTCGGTAGCGCCAGTCAGGTTGAAGCCTACGTCTACGCCCTGGCCCGTTTCGAGCCGAAACCGGCGCGTTTCCCAAAGGCGCACAAGTCGCAGAAGACTGGCGATGCCCCGCGCGCACCGCGCACCGTGCGCGAGATGGTCGACCGCTGCGAAGAATCCCTGCCGATGCCGGACCTGATGACCTGGCTGCTGGAGCAGGAACCGGACGGCGCGACCGACGAATTGCTTTACTGGTTCTCGCGCCTGTCGCGGGAAAAACGCTTCAAGCGCGAGCGTCTGGAACGCCGCGAATACCACACTCACGAGCACCAGGTCAGCCTGCGCTCCTTCGCCCTGCTCTCGGCCGGCGACACCGCCGCCGAGGATTCTGCGAGCATCCCCAATGCATCTTGATCTATCCGAACTGTCTCAGCTGGCGCCGATCTTTCGCGAGCTGTTCAAGGGCTACCACGTCAGCCGCCGCGACCCGGAGCTGTACGCGCAACTGTCGAACTTCCAGGACCAGTACCGCACGCTGTTCAAGGCACTGGGCTTCGAACTGGTCTGCGACACCCGTGGTTTCTATTACTTCGTGCCAGACATGGCGGCTGCGGCGGTGAACAAGACTGCCCAGCGCCTGGCACTGTTCACTTTCATCCTGGTCGAGCATCTGGCCGATCAGGGTCGCGATCCGATCGCCGTGCTCGACGGCGGCAGCCTCGGCCGCGAAGAACTGCCGTCGCTGCTGGAAAAGTACCGCGACCTGTTTATCCAGGCCGAAGTGCAGACCGTTGAAGAGCTGGAAGAAAAAATCATGCGCCGCATGACCCAGCTCGGCTTCGCCAGCGAGGAAAACGGCGTGTACCGTTTCCTGCCGCCGATGCATCGCTTCCTCGACGTCTGCCTGTCGGTCCAGCAAGACCGCGATCTGGCGGCCAGCGTGCACAGCGTTCTGCCGCTGCCGGCACCGGTACTGATTGACGAAGCCGCCGAGGCGAAATTTCTCGCCACCGACGACCCGCTCGATCTATCCGAATTTGAAGAAGAGAGCGAAGAAGACGCACTGGCCAGAGCCATTGCCGAAGAACAGGAGTCCGACGCATGAGCCAGGAACGCTACGGCATCCGCCGCTTTGCCCTTTTGAACACCGCCGGTTACAGCCTCGGCCTGTTCCCGCTGGAAGAACCGCTGTCGGTCTACGGCGCGAACAACCTTGGTAAGTCGGCGTCGATCAACGCCTTGCAGTTCCCCATTCTGGCGCGCATGTCGGACATGAGTTTCGGCAAGTACAGCCTGGAACAATCCCGGCGTTTCTACTTTGCCTCCGACACCAGCTACATCCTCGTCGAAGTGAACCTGCCCCACGGCCCGCACGTGATCGGCGTGGTCGGTCGCGGCCCGGGTGGCGGTTTCGGTCACCAGTTCTTTGCCTATGCCGGCAAGCTCGATCTGGCGCATTACCAGAAAAACGACACCTGCCTGCGGCAGAAAGAGCTGTTCAGCAACCTTGAGAAAGAAGGCCTGAAAGCCTACGAACTCAAGCCGGATGAGCTGCGCCGATTGCTGGTGGGCGGTCATACGTCGATCCCGCTCGATTTGACGCTGATTCCGCTGCGCTCCACCAGCGAGCAGAGCCTGAAGACCTTCCGCGCGCTGTTCATCAACCTGCTGCACATGCGCGAAATCACCGCAGCCAAGCTCAAGCAGCTGTTCCTCGATGCGTTCGAACACAGCCTGCGTTCCGGCAGCGTCGATTACATCGCCGCGTGCGAAGAAGCCTTCCGCGACGTGCGTCGCATGGAACAGGACTACAACTCGCTGGTCGCTGCCGGCCCGTTGGTCGAAGCCTTGGCCAACGGCGTGAAACAGCGCGATGTACTGCGCGGAAAACTGCATCGCCTGTCGCCGCTGCTCGACTCGTTGCTCGGCACCTGGTCGGACTACGCCACGGCACGCAAGGAAGAACTGACCATTCAGGCCGAGCACTTCCGTCGCGAGCAGGACGACCTGCAAAACGATCAGCGTGGCGGCACCCAGGAACTGATGCGTCTGGAGCGGGAAATCTCCGGCATCCAGCGCTGGCTCGGCGAGTTGTCGGTGCTGAAGAACCGCTTCGCGCTGGTCGATGACGTCAAAGTCCTGGAGCAGCAACTGCTGGCGGCCAAAGACGCTCACGACGAACTGGCCGGTGCGCTGGCGCAGTCCCGTCAGTTCAGTGCCGAGGATCTCGAAGAACGTCTTCGCGATCTGGAAAAACGCCTGAAGTCGGTGAAGCAACAACTCGATCACGCCGACAACAACAGCTATGCACGCCTGCGCGAAGAGTTCTCGCAACAGGATGTCGAGCGCCTGATGCGCCTGTTCAACAGTGCGCTGTTCAGCCTGCCGCTGGGCGAACACGGCATCACCCTCGACGACGATGGCGAATGGGTGAAATCGGTCGAGCTGATCCTCGACGGCTTCAAGGGCGAGCGTTTCGAAGTGCCGGGCCTGTCGATCGACATCTCGCACATCGAGCCACCGGCCCTGCAAGCGCTGGCCGACCGTGCCGCGCTGCGCGATCAGAAAGAGCGTCTGGAAAAAGAGCTCAAACAACTCAAGACCCAGCAAGCGGTGGCCGCCGACCGCGCTGCGAGCAAGACCCAGACCGAAGCGCTGTACCAGCAGGTGCTGGATGCGCAGAAAGCTTTGGAAGATTTCCGTCGCACTCAGACCCTGAGCGCCGAAGAAGGCGACAAGCTGGAGCAACTGGCGCAGATGGAAGCCGCGCAGGACGAACTCAAGCGTTCCAGCGATGCGTTCACCGAGCGCGTCCAGCAACTGTCGGCCAAGCTGCAACTGGTCGGCCGCCAGATCGCCGACATGGAAGCCAAGCAACGCACCCTCGACGACGCCCTGCGTCGTCGTCAGCTGCTGCCGGCGGATCTGCCGTTCGGTACGCCGTTCATGGATCCGGTTGACGATTCGATGGACAACCTGCTGCCGCTGCTCAACGACTATCAGGACAGCTGGCAAGGCTTGCTGCGTGCCGATGGCCAGATCGAAGCGCTGTACGCGCAAGTGCGCCTCAAAGGCGTGGCCAAGTTCGACAGCGAAGACGACATGGAGCGCCGTCTGTCGTTGCTGATCAACGCTTACGCGCACCGTACCGACGAAGCCCTGACCCTCGGCAAGGCGCGTCGCGCAGCCGTGACCGATATCGCGCGGACCCTGCGCAATATCCGCAGCGACTACGACAGCCTCGAGCACCAACTGGCGCTGTTCAACCGCGAGATCAACAAGCGTCAGGTGTCCAACCTGCAGAGCTTCCGCATCGTGCTCGCGCCGAACAAGGAAGCGCTCAAGCACATCGACCAGATCATCCACAGCGCCGGTCAGTACGAAGAAGGCGAAACCCTGTCGGTGTTCGACCTGAGCCAAAGCGCCGAGCAGGACAACAAGAACGAAGAGGCCAAGGAATACCTGGCGCGGCTGGTGGCGGCAAACCACAACCAGCTCGGCCTCAAGGACTTGTTCGAACTGGCGTTCGAGATCACAAAGGTCAACGGCCAGCCGGTGATCCACACCGACATCGATGGCGCGGCGTCCAACGGCACCACGATGACCATCAAGGCGCTGACCAACATGTACTTGTTGCTGCACTTGATGGATCGCGACCTGGCCGGTCGCGTGCGCCTGCCGTACTACCTCGACGAAGCGGCGGACATCGACGAGAAGAACCAGGCCGCTCTGCTGGAAACCAGCCTGCAACTGGGCTTCGTGCCGATTCTGGCGAGTGTGAAGCCGCAGGTCTGCGCCAGTGTCGCCATCGACCTGGAAGGCGGCAGCGGCCCGGCCGGCATCTACATCGACGAGGCGGACTGGAAATACATCCGCCGTCACGATTTGGTGAAAGCCACCATCAATGTCGAAGCGGACGAGCCGGAGCTGGATGCGGTTTGATGCTTAACTGACGGGCACAAAAAAGGGCCGCGATCCAATGGATCGCGGCCCTTTTTCATGGGCTCGGGATTATTTGCCGAGGGGGATTTTCGGCGCCCAGGTCAGCCATTCGTCTTCGAACTTGTCGAACAGTGGGAAGGTTTGTTCGGCACGCGCGGGGTTGCCCATCTTCTCGCCGTCCGGTGTGGCGAAGGCGATACCGCCCTGAATCACGGTCTCAAGCGACTCCGTGCGTACGGTCATGCCTTTGAACAGGCCGATATCGAAACCGACACCACTGGTGTTCCAGAAACGGCTGCCGCTGCGCACCAGTGGCGCGTATTTCGGTTCGATCAGGATGTGCACCAGTACGCGATCCGCTGTCTGGCCCAGTTCGTAACCGGTGACTTTGCCTACGGTGATCTCTCGGTAGGTCACCGGAACACCCGGTTTCAGCGAGCCGCGACGGGCAGCGCTCAACACAAGGCTCAAGCCTGCCTCCTGCTTGGTGACTTCCGGCGGATTGGCCAGGGCCACGAAGTTCTTCTGCGGGCCGAGGTTCTTGGCCGCAGGTTGCACTTCGATGTACTGGCCGGTGACCAGGGTCTCCAGGTTCGAGGTCTTGATCAGACCCAACTCCGGTTTGACCACCCAGAACTGACTGCCGACTCGAGCAATCTTCTCCGGCACTTCAGTGATGCGCGCGGTGAGGATTACCGATTGCAGATCATCGGTCAGGTCGACACTTTCGATCTTGCCGACGTCCAGTCCCTTGAAGCGCACCGGGGTGCCGCTGCGCAGACCGTCCGCGCGATCGACCTTGATGGTGACGACGGCGCCTTTCTGATTCGCTTCATCATGGTTGGCGAACAGACGGAAGCGCGGGATGCGTTTTTGTAACGGTGCTTTGGCTTGTGGCGTTTCGAAGGCAATGCCGCCGGCCATCAGGGTCTGCAGCGATTCACTCTTGACCTGAATCCCGCCGGTCAACCCGCCGGTCAGCGTGACACCGCTGACGTTCCAGAACCGGGTCGAGGCGTTCACCAGGTTTTCGTATTCCTTCTCGATGTGGACGCCAATCACCAGTTGTTTGCGGGTCTTGGAGAACTGATAGCTCTGCACCGAACCGACCTTGACCTGCTTGTAGAGGATCGGGCTGCCGACGTCGATCGAGCCTAAGGTATCGGTGAACAGGACCAGGTGCAGGCCGGGTGCGCGCAGATCCAGCGGCGGGGCTTTTGGCCGGGCCTCGAATTCACGTTGTGGCGCACCACCCTTGTCGCCCGGACGTACGGCGATGTAGTTACCTTTTACCAACGCTTCCAGACCGGTAATGCCGGCCAGGGAGATCGAAGGTTTGACCACCCAGAATTGCGTGCCGGTGACCAGATAGTCTTCGGCCAGCGGATCAAGGGTCAGTTCGGCGGTTGCGCTGGACAGGTCCGGGTCAATCTTCAGCGCTTTCAGGTTACCGACCTGAATGCCCTTGTACATCACCGGGGTGCGCCCGGCTTGCAGGCCCTCGAAATCGCTGAGTTTGACCTTCACGCGGATACCGGCGGCGGCCGCATCGAAGTCTTCGTAGAGACGGAACGGCAGGCTTGGATCGGTGGGCGGGCTGTCCTTGCGGTTCTCCGGGGTGGCGAAGGCGATACCGCCGGCGACGATGCTGGCCAGGGATTCGCTGCGCACTTTCACACCGGACAGGTTGGCGTCGATGCTGATGCCGCTGGCGTTCCAGAAACGGGTGTGTTTGCGCACCAGTTTGGCGTAGGTCGGTTCGATGAACACCTTGAGCTCGACCGTACTCTGGTCTTCCGACAGCACGTAACTTTTGATCTGACCGACTTTGATCTGCTTGTAGAACACCGGGCTGCCGCGATTCAACGAACCCAAACGGTCGGCCTTGATCGTCAAGTGCAGACCGGGCTTCGAATCCGATAGCGGCGGCTCTTCGGCCAGTGCCTTGAACTTGCGGGTCGGCTCGCCTTCGCCGGGACTGATGGCGACGTAGTTACCCGATACCAGGGTTTCCAGGCCGGTGATACCGGCCAGGGTCACGCTCGGTTTGACCAGCCAGAAACGGGTGCTGGTCTTCAGGTACTGATCGACATCCTTGTTCATCTCGATGGTCGCGATGACACCTTTGGAGTTGCCTTCATCATCGAGCTTGAGGGTTTTCACCTTGCCGACCGGCATGCCTTTGTAGACCACTTCGGTCTTGTTGGCCTGAATGCCTTCACCGCTTTCAAACCGCACCTGAATCTCGATACCGGTTTCGGTGTAGGCACGCCAGCCGAGCCAGCCGCCGATAATCAAGGCGATCAGGGGCAGCACCCAGATGGCAGACCAGTTCGAAGCCGGTCGGGTTTTCGCTACAGGCAAATCAGTCATGGTCGGCGTCCGACTCCGTGTTATCCCAAATCAGTCGGGGATCGAAAGTGACAGCGGCGAGCATCGTCAGAATCACCACACTGGCGAAGGCGATGGCGCCAAGATTGGCTTCGACACTGGCAAGCCGGCCGAAGTTGACGACCGCCACCAGAATGGCGATCACGAAAATATCGAGCATCGACCAGCGGCCGATGAACTCGATGAAGCGGTACATCCAGATCCGTTGACGGGCGGACAACGGCTGGCGGCGCTGTACGGAAAACAGCAGCAGCGCGATGCCCACCAGTTTGAAGGTCGGCACCAGGATGCTGGCGATGAACACCACGGCAGCGATCGGAATCATGCCGTGCTGCACCAGCTGGATGACGCCGGACATGATCGTACTCGGGTCACCCTGGCCCAGAGAGCTGACGGTCATGATCGGCAGAACATTGGCAGGGATGTAGATAATCGCGGCCGTGATCAGCAGCGCCCAGGTTCGCGCGAGACTATTGGGCCGCCGGGCGTGAACCAGCGCACCGCATCGGGTGCAGGTCTGCACATCGCTGTCGGTATCCTGCCTGTTCAGTTCGTGGCATTCGGTACAGATCAGAATGCCTGCATCAATCGCCCGCATGGGCATCTTCTCCTGATAACGCCTGCCAGATCTGGTGCGGCGACATCACCACTTCGAGCCAGACCTGAACCAGTAACAAGCCGATGAAACACGCCAGACCGAGGCCCACGGTGATAGCCGCCATGTCCGCCAGTTTGACGATCGCGACCAAGACGCCCATGAGGTAGACCTCAAGCATGCCCCAGTCTTTGAGGTGGTGATAAATGCGGTAGAGCAGCAGACCATAACTGCGTCCGATGTTGAAACGGATCGTCAGCAACACGATCAGCTGACACAGCAGTTTCAACAGTGGAATCGCCATGCTGCAAAGGAATACGACAACCGAAACACCGCGCATATCGGTGTTGAACAGACCGATTACACCGCTCCAGACCGTGTCCTGCGACGATTGCCCGAGAACATTGAGCTGCATGATGGGTAAAAAGTTCGCCGGCACGTAGAGCAACAGCGCGGCAATGACCAGGGCGAGGCTGCGCTGCACCACGTTATGACGGTGAGCGTACAGTTCGTAACCGCAGCGTGGGCAGAGGGCTTTTTCGCCGTGAGCAAGCTTGGGCTTGCGCATCAGCAGATCGCACTCATGGCAGGCCACCAAGTCATCCAGCGGTAAATCTGACAGCCCGGGGGCGTCAACCGAATCTGACATAAGGGCTCTGGCTCCGAGAAAGTTGGGATCTATTCTAGTGTTCTGATTCGAAAATAACTGTGCAAATTTGTTCGCTGAAGCGAGCAAAAACTTTCCTGCGGGCAAAACAAAACCCCAACTGCTTTCGCAATTGGGGTTTCGGAATTTAATCTTGACGATGACCTACTCTCACATGGGGAAACCCCACACTACCATCGGCGATGCATCGTTTCACTTCTGAGTTCGGGATGGGATCAGGTGGTTCCAACGCTCTATGGTCGTCAAGAAATTC
>NZ_WTVE01000022.1:0-10240 GCF_022496685.1 Pseudomonas sp. B707
CACCCACCGGGCGATTTCGCCTCCCGGGCACCCTAACTTTATCCGCAAGGAGCACCTCCCATGGCAACACCAGCGTACATGTCGGTTACCGGCGAAAAACAAGGCCTGATCACTGCCGGCGCCTTCACCGCCGACTCCGTTGGCAACACCTACCAGGAAGGTCACGAAGACCAGGTCATGGTTCAGGCGTTCAGCCACGACGTGATCATCCCGCGTGACCCACAATCCGGTCAGCCAACCGGTCAGCGCGTTCACAAGCCAGTTGTGATCACCAAGGTCTACGACAAGGCTTCGCCACTGCTGCAAGCCGCTCTGACCTCCGGCGAGCGCATGAGCGAAATCGTTATCCAGTGGTACCGCACTTCGGCTCAAGGTACCCAAGAGCACTACTACACCACCAAACTGGAAGACGCGATCATCGTCGCCATCAACAACAAAATGCACAACTGCCAGGATCCAGGCAACTCGCACTTCACCCACCTGGAAGAAGTGCAGTTCACCTACCGTAAAATCACCTGGACCCACGAAGTATCCGGTACTTCGGGTTCCGATGACTGGCGTGCTCCAGTCGTTTAATTACGGCTGATCGTTTCAAGCATCGGCCAGCTCTGCTGGTCGATGTTGTTTACGCCCCTCCAGAATTTCGCGTGCGTTGAACCGCTTGACGGTCATCGACGAACGCCGCTGTACAGCACGAGGAACAAGGGATGTTCGCGCCGGCCAATGAAACCCACTTTGCCCTGACCATCGAAGGTCTTTCCGCCGACTTTCAGGTGTTTACCCTCACCGGTCGGGAAGCCGTCAGCCAGCCTTTCGTATTCGAGGTGGAGCTGGTCAGTGAGCAGCCGTCGCTGGACCTCGAAACCCTGCTGCACAAACCGGCCTTCCTGCAGCTGTCGCCCGACGGCAGCGGCATCCATGGCCTGATCTACCGCGCCGCGCAAGGCGATTCCGGCAAGCGCCTGACGCGCTACTCCGTGACCCTGCGCCCGCAACTGGCGTATCTCGCGCACCGGATCAACCAGCGGATCTTCCAGAACCTCAGCGTGCCGAAAATCATCGGCAAGGTCCTCGAAGATCATGGCATCCAGGGCAACGCCTACGCCTTCCAGACCGGCTCGATCTACCCCGACCGCATTTACTGCGTGCAATACGACGAATCGGACCTGCATTTCATCCAGCGCCTGTGCGAAGAAGAAGGCATTCACTACCACTTCCAGCACAGCGCGACGGCGCACAAACTGGTGTTCGGCGATGACCAGACGGTGTTCAAGAAACTGGCGCCGGTGGCCTATCAGCAGGACTCCGGCATGGTCGCCAGCAACCCGGTGATCAAACGCTTCGACCTGCGCCTGGAAACCCGTACCAGCCGCACCACCCGCCGCGACTACGACTTCGAAAAACCGCGCCTGACGCTGGAAAGCGAAAACCGCGGCGACGCCCTGCCCGACCTCGAGGACTACGATTACCCGGGCCGTTTCATCGACCGCGAGCGCGGCAAACACCTGGCCAAGCGCGCCCTCGAACGTCATCGCAGCGACTTCCAGCTCGCCGAAGGCAAGAGCGACCAGCCGTTGCTGGTCAGCGGCCATTTCCTCGCGCTGAAAGAGCACCCGAAAGCCAAGTGGAACGACCTGTGGCTGCTCACCGAAGTCCACCACGAAGGCAAACAGCCGCAGGTGCTGGAAGAGTCGGTGACCAGTGACACCACCGCGCTCAAAGACGATTTCCATCAGGGTTACCGCAACCGCTTCCAGGCCACCCCGTGGGACGTGCCGAACCGCCCGCCCCTGCGCCACCCGAAACCGCGCATCCTCGGCAGCCAGAGCGCCGTGGTCACCGGGCCGAAAGGCGAAGAAATCCACTGCGACGAATACGGCCGCGTGAAAGTCCAGTTCCACTGGGACCGCGACGGCCTCGCCGACGACAAGACCAGCTGCTGGCTGCGCGTGTCCTCCGCCTGGGCCGGCGCCCAGTACGGCGGCATCGCGATCCCGCGCATCGGCATGGAAGTGCTGGTCACCTTCCTCGAAGGCGACCCCGACCAACCGCTGATCAGCGGCTGCCTGTACCACAAGGAAAATATCGTCCCGTACGCCCTGCCGGCGAACAAGACCCGCACCACCTTCAAGACCCTGAGCTCGATGGGTGGCGGCGGCTTCAACGAACTGCGCATCGAAGACAAGAAAGGCCAGGAACAGATCTTCCTGCACGCCCAGCGCGACTGGGACGAAAACATCGAACACGACCAGAAAATCCGCGTCGGCAACGAACGCCACGACGTCGTGGAAAAGAACAGCTACACGGAATTCAAGGCCGAAGAACACCACACCGTTTACGAAGACCGCAAAGTCGAAGCCCGCGCCAACGATCACCTGACCGTCGGTGTGAATCAGCACATCAAGATTGGCACCGGGCAGTTCATCGACGCTGGCCAGGAAATTCACCTGAGCAGCGGCATGAAGGTAGTGCTGGAGGCTGGGGCCGAACTGACGCTGGTCGGCGGTGGCAGCTTCATCAAGATCGATGGCGGCGGCGTGACCATGAGCGGGCCGGCGATCAATATCAACTCCGGTGGTGGACCGGGCAGCGGCACCGGTGCTGCACCGCTGATGCCGGGCGTGCTGAAGCAGGCGGATGCCGACAAGGCTGGCGCTGTACTGACCCCGGCGCAGATCAACACCCTCAAGCGTAATGCGCCGTTCTGTGAAGAGTGTGAAAAATGCAAGGCAGGTGCCTGTGCCATCTAATCGACTGACACCCAAGGACTGGCTGGCACAACAGCCGCTGCAAAAAGACGAACGTCTGTATCTGATCGTCAGCGCCGCCAGTGATGCCGAAGCGCTCAAGGCCTTGTATCAGAGCGAACCGTCCGTGCAGGCCATTCCCGTCTGGGGTGGAACGCCCTACTCCACTTGGCAACCGGTGATGCCTTACGTCGCCGAACTCAAGGCCAACTCGGCCTTCCTGCCCTGGATCACCAAAACCGACGCCCTCGACTGGGGCTGGCTGGCGGTCTCCCGCTCGGAGCCCAACGAAGTTTTCGAACACCTGCGCAGTTTGACCCAAGTGAAGATGCCGGACGGGACCGAAGTGTTTTTCCGGTTCTGGGATGGGCGGCATATCTATCCGATTCTTGATGGGCTGGGTGAGACGGCCGGGGAAGTGTTGCCGGTGTTTGAGCGGTATCTGATTAATGGGCGGAGCCTGGAAGTCGGGCCGAGGGTGGTGCCGAAGGCGAAAGATTGGCCGTGGTGGGAGGTGCCGAAAGACCTGCTGGACAGCTTGATGGCCGAAAACCCTTCGACCGTGATCGGCAACATGATGCAGTGGCTGCTGGACGAACATGCCGACCTGTACTTCTCGTTCCCTGAATCGAACCTGCAAAAGAAAGTGGCGCGTTTCGTAAAACGCACGCCACTCACGGAAGAAAATTTTACCGGCCTGCTGAAGGCCCATCTGGAAAGTGAGGTGGCTGTATGAGCATTTTGATGGGTGAGATTGTTGCCAATCTCAATGCAAAACAGCCTGATGCTCAGGCCATCATCAGCGACTTCAAGAAGTGCCTGAAGGATTATCGCGAGCATGCCGAAGCCTGGTACGGCGGCATTCTGGACGCAGAGCAACAGTTCAAGGTCGGTGACGAAGTCGGTACGGCGGACAAAGACAGCAAAAAGGAAAATACCCTTTATGCCAACTGCCCTGCCAACGGCAAACTCAAACTTGTACATAGTTTTGAATCTGCGCGTTTTGTACCTATCGGCAATACGCCGGTGCGACTGGTGCCGGTGGAGAATGGCAAGCTCTACGGAAAGAACGAAGTCGGTCAACCGATCAACGTCAAAATCGGTCCAAGCGGGATTCTGGAGGTCACTGGCCTCAAACCGCATCAGCAATATGAAATCACTTTTTTCCCGAATCCCACCAAGGCTCAGATCGATAGCCTGTTCAGCTCCTATCAAGGCGTAATCGGGGACCTTAGCGGCTGGCTGCAAACAGAGTGGACCACCGACTTTCTGCCACTTTGGCAAGCGCATACCAATGCATCCATGGCTGGACGGGCATTGCAGCAATTGGAGTCGGCGTGGAAGGGGTTCCTCAAGGCTATCATGGGGCTGTGGGGGGACATCAAAAGTCTCTACGACCTGGTTGCACACCCTCGGGAAAACTACGAAAAACTCAAAAAATTCCTCACCGAAGAACAGATAAAGAAGATCTATAACGCTTCAAAAGAAGCCATTCAAACAGCCCTGCTGATCGCCAGTGACGAGCCACTTATGTGGATCTACGTCGCAGCTATCGTAGCGTGGGTCAAAATGCTGCCTCCGCAGACCTGCACTGAAGTGCTGGCAGAACTGACTACGGAAGTACTGCTGAACATCCTGATCGGTATTGTTTTGACGGGCGGGATCGGTTTGGCCGTCCGTATTGGCACCAAGGGCCTTAATGCTGCAAGGAACAGCGGCAAGGTCATGACACTGATTGAAGACTTCACTTCGATGCTGATGAAGATCAGCAAGAAGAATGCGACAGCACACGCCGATACGGCGAAACCGTTGATGCTCAACGGCAATTCGCCACTGAACCAGGCGAGAAAGGCGAGCGTAGAAATTGCGCCTCCAAAACCCGCAGAGACCGCCACACCACCAAAGAAAAAACCACCCGTTTCCGGAGGTGCTGTAGAGACGGATGCGCAGATTCATACACGCGGCAAGAAGGAAAACCGCACCCGCGCTCAACAACAGGAAAAAGTAGACAACGCGCCCGACCAGTCCAAAAACCCGGCGGATCAACCTGCTCAGTGCGCCGATAAGACCTGCACTAACGGTGAACCGGTATCGATGGTTACCGGCGAGGAATTGTTGACGCTCACTGACGGCATATTGGGTGGGCTGCTACCCATTGAATGGACACGTCTCTATCGCAGCAGCGCGGTTGAAATCGACGGGCGTCTCGGCCATGGCTGGAGCCACTCCCTATCCCATCGCCTGCAAATCAACGATGAAGGCGTGTTGTGGACTGACAACGAAAACCGTCAGACCCGCTTCCCGATGCCGACCGAACAACGGCCAGCCATCACCAACAGTCTGGCTCAGGCGGCGATTTATCTGGGCAGTGCGCCGGATGAACTGATTCTCACCCAAGCAGGAGCAAAACCACGCTTTTATCACTTTCGCGCAGACCGCCTGACGACGGTCAGTGACTCTTACGGAAATCAGGTGCGTATCAGCTATGACCTGGTGGGGCGGATCCAGCGCATCGATAACGGTGCTGGCCGCGCGTTGCTGTTGCGCTACGACGATCGCCATATCGTTGCCGTTGATCAGCAACAGCAGCGTTCTGAGTATGACGAGCGCGGTGAGCGCCAGGATCCTTGGCTGACCATTCAGAACCTTGTCACCTACCGCTATAACGCTCGCAACCAATTGGTCTCGGCATCCAATGCCGCAGGGGAAACCGAGCATTACCGCTACAACGATCAGCACGTCATTCTCGAGCGACAACTGGCCGGTGGCGCCAGTTTTTTCTGGGAATGGGAGCGTGAAGGCAAACTTTCCCGTTGCGTACGTCATTGGGCCAACTATTCGCAACTGGAAGCTCGCTACGAGTGGGATGACAAAGGCACGGTTACGGTTCACAACGCCGATGGCAGTGAACAGGTTTACGTGCATGACGAAAATGCACGGCTGATCAGTGAAACCGCTGCCGATGGAGCTGAAACGCAAAATGCCTATGACGATCAGGGACGTCTGGTTGCTGTAAAAGATCCAATGGGGGCCATCACCGAGTATCAATACAGCGATGCCGGACGATTGATGGCTGTCATCCCGCCGGAAGAAGAACCGACCCACTACAACTATTTCGATGGTCAACTGATTGAAGTCAAACGTGGCAAGGCCCGTTGGCAGTACGACCGCAATCAACAAGGCGACATCACCCAGCAAATAGACCCACAGGGCAACGAAACCCGCTACAGCTACGACCGCCAGGGCCGCTTGCTAGAAATTCACCATCCTGATGGCAGCCGCCATCAACTGGGCTGGAACAACCTCGGCCAATTACTGGAGGAGCGCCTTCCGGACGGTGGTCAGCGCAAGTATCGCTATGACGCACTCGGACGCCAGATCTCCCGGCAGGACGAATTCGGCGCCATTACCCATTACCAATGGGACGCCGTCGATCGCCTGACCCAGATCACCCTCCCCGGCGGTGCCACCCGGGCTTTCACCTACAATCCCTACGGACGCGTCACCGCTGAACGCGACGAGCTCGGCCGCATTACACGCTACGAATACGCCGACAACCTGCATCTGGTCAGCCGCCGCATCAATCCCGACGGCAGCCAGCTGCGCTATCGCTACGACAACGCGGGCCTACTGCTCACTGAAATCGAAAACGAACGCGGCGAGCACTACAAGCTCGACTACTACGCCAACGGCCTGATCCAGCAGGAAACCGGATTCGACGGCCGCCGCACCGCGTACGAATACGATCTCAATGGCCAGTTGCTGAAGAAGACCGAATTCGGCGACGACGGCAGCGAACTGATCACCGAATATCAGCGCGATGCTGCCGGTCGACTGCTGGTGAAAACCCTCGCCGATGGCGAAGAGATTCACTACAGCTACGATGCCCTGGGCCGTCTGGTGAATGTCAACGACGGGCACTGGCCGCTTGCCTACGAATACGACGTGCAGGATCGCCTGATCACCGAACACCAGGGTTGGGGCACCACACGTTACGAATACGACAGCGTCGGGCAACTGAGTCACTGCCGCCTCCCCGACGGCAGCACACTCGACTACCGCCATTTGTCAGGCGGACGTCTGAGTAGCATCGACCTCAACGGCTCACGCCTGACCAGCCACCAATTCAATGCCGGTCGCGAGCAGCAGCGCCAGCAAGGACTGTTGCTCAGCCAGTACCAGTACGACGAACAAGGTCGCCTGCAAGCGCACAGCGTCAGCCAGCGTGAAAAAAACCTGTTCCAGCGTCGCTATAACTACGACGCAAACGGCAACCTCGCCGGCATCGACGACAGCCGAAAAGGCAACCGCAGCTTCCACTACGACCCGCTGGACCGCTTGACCAGCGTACGTGGCGCGACACCTGAAACGTTCGCCCACGATCCGGCCGGCAACCTGCTCGGCCAGAACAACGAAGGCACAGCCAACCTCGCCAACGTCAAAGGCAATCGCCTGCTGATGCAGGGCGACCGCCACTACGACTACGACGCCTATGGCAACCTGATCCGCGAACGCCGTGGCACCGGACAGAAACTTGTCACCGAATACCGCTACGACTGCCAGCATCGACTGATCGGTGTCAGCCTGCCGGGCGGCAGCAATGCATCCTATAAGTACGACCCCTTCGGTCGCCGCATCGAGAAAACTGTCGATGGCCATACCACCGAATTCTTGTGGCAAGGCGAACGCCTGATCGCCGAAAGCGCGGACAACCGTTATCGCACTTACATCTACGAACCCGGCAGCTTCCGCCCGCTCGCGATGCTCGACGGCGAAGGCCCGCGTAAGGCAACGCCGTTCTACTATCAACTCGATCATCTGGGCACACCGCAGGAACTCACCGACTACAGTGGCGAGATCATGTGGTCGGCGAAGTACCGTGCGTACGGCAACCTCGCTGCGCTGGATGTCAGTGAAATCGACAACCCGTTGCGATTCCAAGGTCAGTACTTTGATGCCGAGACGGGCCTACACTACAACCGTCATCGCTACTACAATCCGGGTACTGGGCGGTTTTTGACACCGGATCCGATCAAGCTTGCGGGTGGGTTAAATAGCTACCAGTACGTGACTAACCCTACTGGCTGGATAGACCCGCTGGGGCAAACTGAGTGCCCAGGAGGAAACGAAGGTGGGTCTGGATCATCAAAGAAACCAGAGGATGTACCGAAGGTAAAAGAAGGGACGCCAACTCCGCCTATTGCTGACAGAAAATTTAAACCCGGAGAGGATGTACGTCACTTTGAGAAGCATGGAGAGGAAATTGGGCAAACGCTAGGCCACGACAACTACACACTCGAACAGTATGTGGCTGATGCCAACTCCGTTATTCGGAACGGGACGTTTACACCTGAGTTAAACGCTTACGTCGCAATTCCTGGAGGGGTTGGAAGTGCAAAAGGTTTGCTCGTTGGGGTCGATAGGGCTACTGGAGAAATTACTACGATGCACCTCAAACCCATTTCATTCTTTGAAAATAAAGCTCCGAGTTTAGGGTGGAAAGCACAACCGAAATCGGTAAAAACAGACACGATCGGAGCAAACCCTCAGATCGGATGGAAGTCTCCGTACGGATTAAAACCAGAGAAATAGAAATGTTAATAAAGGACATCAGTTGGATATCCAGAGATTCGGCTGAGGCGGAAGTTGAGATCAGCGACGGAAACTTTACCTGCGTTGCATTTTCTCAACCATGCAGCGCGAACATTGGAGAAACAATAAATGATCCATTGCATGTTTTTTCGTTGAAAGAAGCAATGATCTGCGAAAGCGAGTCACCAGTAGGGATCTGGAACACAGAAAAACCTGGACTATCTCGAAAAGTAATTGCCAGAGTAATAAATGCATCAGAGCATCTGGTGGCCGTGGGTGGAATCAAATTATTAATCGATGATTACTTACCCGGCGGCATAAATACTGGCGACCTAATCGAGTTCAAATGCGGCCGAATTGATCTCTGGTAAACAATCCAAAAGGGACACCCATTAGCCGGTCTCAAGTCAAGGTTAAAAGCCACCGCGCCCTGCAGTTTTCAACTGTAGGGTTTGCTCTCCCACTCAACCTGATCGGTTGAACCCGTCGAACCCGTTTCCTCTTCATTGGCTACGAACGAGTCGTGCCAGACACCCATTTGGATCAAGCGGTAGCGATACAACCTGCACCGCCCTGGCAGTTAACTGCCCCAGAGAAACGTTGGTGCTGCCAATGCGTCCAAAACGTGTCACAGAACTGTGGCTCGTGCAAAACACACGTCCAGTCCCAGCTGGCTCACCTGGCAGACGACCCGGTTACAACACACTCAGGCGGTGATGGTCGGTCGCCACTCAGATTTAGTGGTTCGAGCCCAGTCCCTTTTTGGTTGGCCAACCATCACCTCATTCGTCCCTCAGGCGAAACAGCGTCTGGCATCAAAAGGCTGTTTCTCCTTCAGGATGTGATAACTCGCTCGCGCCAGCTTGTGTGCCAGTGCCTTGGTAGCGACCACGGCATTGGTCTTGGCTTTCTTCTTCTCGAAAAAGCGTTTGGCATCCTCGCTGAAGCGCCGGGCGAAATTAGCCGCTTCGATATAAGCCCAGATCAAATAAGCGTTGCCGTTCTTGGCGTTGCCTTCACCTTTCTTTTTGCCGTTGGAGTAATGCGCACTTTTTACGCAGCGAGCGTAAGAGGCGAAGTGGCCTACGTCGGCAAAGCGCTCAATATTTCCGGTTTCCAGCATGATGACCGTGGCCAGCACTTCGCCAATTCCGGGCATCGTTTTCAACAAAGAAAACTCCGGGCGCAAATAGGCTTCGTGCAGTAATCGCTCTTCAAGAAAATCAATCTGGATCTGCAATGCCTGAACAATGGCGACATTCGCTTTCATTGCCAGAGCCACATCCGTCGGCAGGCCCAGCCTGTCGACGGATGTGGCTGACAGCCCTTTGACTTCATTGCAGCTCAACCGCTGGCCAAACTGGCGCGCCATGATGTTCTCGACGGACAGAATGTGCTGAGTCCGGCTGCGTACCAGTTGAATACGTTTGCGTGCCAAATCTCGCAGCGCACGTTCTTGCGGCGGATGGATATATCCGGTCGGTAAAATCCCGAGTCGCAGCAAATGAGCCAGGAAAGTCGCATCATCCTTGTCGTCAGAATGCTTCAAACCGTCGTAGCGTTTCATCGCCACGGGATGGGCCAGCTTCACCTCAAAGCCCGCTGCCTTGAGGCCATCGACCAACCAATACCAGTTGTAGGTGGACTCAACCACGACGCCAACCAATTCAGCACGGTGAGGCTCGAGCAGCGAAAGGATTGGCGTTAGCTGGTTGGGGCAACGTCGACTGACCAGTACTCGATCCGTTTCGTCGGTAACCACCACAACACTGTTGTTCGAATGCAGGTCTATGCCACAGAATTTCATCACGGCCTCCTACGCAAAAGACTAAGTTCGCACCTTGAATTTTGCGCCACCTCCGTGAGGTGGGGAGGCCGGCCAGATGATTCTCAGATTTATT